>CACYWW010000048.1 GCA_902778145.1 uncultured Ruminococcus sp. | reverse complement strand
CACTCATAACTTGCGAAGCAATCATAACGCGCGTCAGCGCTAATAATGTTCCGCGTAAGCGGAACTCATAACTGCCGACTGTCCTTCAGAACAGTCGGCATGCCAGGAGCTTTTTTCATCTTTATCTTTCTTCCCTGAAGTACGACATGCCGAGGCTTGCCGGGGGAAGGTTTTCGCGTTTTTTGCGGAGGCTTACCGTTATCAGGACGAGGATCGTCACGACGTATGGGAGCATCTGTATGATCGGCTGCAGCTTCATGCTCACTCTGATGTAGTTGTAGAGTATATAAAGTCCGCCGAACAGGTACGATCCCGCTATGCCGATGCTCGGACGCCAGACGGCGAAGATGACGAGCGCGATCGCGAGCCAGCCGCGGTCGCCGAACGCGTTGTTCGACCAGATGCCGTTCGAGTAGTCCATGACGTAATACAGTCCGCCGAGACCGGCGATCATACCGCCGATGCACGTTGCGAAATACTTGTATTTCGTTACGTTTATGCCCGCCGCGTCAGCCGTGGCGGGGCTTTCGCCTACGGCGCGGAGCTGCAGTCCGACGCGCGTCCGCTTGAGGATCACCGTTGCCACGATCGCTATCGCTATCGAGACGTACACGAGGAAGCCGTAGGAGAAGAACATCTCACCGAACCACGTGCCCTCGAACAGCGGTATATGCGCCTTGTACGGGCGCGCGATATAGGGCAGCGTGAGGTTCGGCGTTTCGCTGTTCGTCAGCTTTATGAGCGAGCCGCCGAAGAAGTTTCCGAAGCCGACGCCGAACGTCGTCAGCGCGAGGCCGGTGACGTTCTGATTCGCGCGCAGCGTTACCGTCAGGAAGCAGTATATGAGCGAGGCGAAAAGGGAGCCGAGCAGAGAGCAGAGAAGCGGTATGAGTATCGCCAGAAGCGGTATGACGTATCCCGTCCTCTGATAGAAGAAGCCGCCGACTATGCCGGATATCGCGCCGATATACATGATGCCGGGAATACCGAGGTTGAGGTTGCCGGATTTCTCCGTCAGTATCTCGCCGGTCGAGCCGAACAGCAGCGGCGTGCCCTGTACGACGGACAGCGCGATGAACTGAGCTATACCGAACATTACGTCCTTCATACGCGTTCCTCCTTTGCCTGTCTCCTGAAATGGAGCTTGTAATTGATGAAGAATTCACACCCGATTATGAAGAACAGGATTATACCGGTCAGGATATCCGAGAATGATTTGTTCAGTGAGAAGACCGTCGCCACCTCGCCCGCGCCTCTTTCGAGGAATACGATCAGAAGCGAGGAGAAGACCATCAGAAGCGGATTGAATTTGGCAAGCCACGACACCATTATCGCGGTGAAGCCGCGGCCGCCCGCCGTCTCAGCGCTTATGGAGTGCGAGGCGCCGCCGACTATAAGAAGCCCGGCGATGCCGCAGAGCGCGCCGGAAAGCGCCATCGTGCGGATTATGACCTTCTTTACGTTTATGCCGATGTATTTCGCCGTGTTCTCGCTCTCGCCGACGACCGATATCTCATATCCGTGCTTGCTGTATCTCAGATAGATGTAAACGAGTACGGTGAGCACGGCGATTATCACGACGTCGAGCATGTAGTCGAGACCGAAGAACTTGGGGAACCAGCCGTTTTTCAGCATCGTCGGGCCGACGACGTTCGAGCCGGTCTTGTCCGCTATCTTAAGGAAGCATTCGACGAGCTGTATCGCGACGTAGTTCATCATCAGCGTGAAAAGCGTCTCGTTCGTCTTCCAGTATGCCTTGAAGAACGCCGGGATCACGCCCCAGATCACGCCGGCGCCGATAGCAGCCGCCGCCATCACGACTATGAGCAGTCCGTCCGGGACCTTGCCGCCGAGATAGAGCATGACCATAGCGGTCGTAAGACCGCCGATCAGCACCTGACCCTCGGCGCCGGTGTTCCAGAATTTCATCTTGAACGCCGGTGTTATCGCCACGGCGATTATGAGCAGAACGGATATCTCGTACACCGTCCTTATTATCCTTATGCCGTTGCCGAACGCGCCGGAGAACATCGTTTTGTATATCTCGATGGGGTTGCTCTTCGTCACTATCAGCGTTATCACGCTGCACAGAAGAAGCGCCGCGACGATCGCCGCCGCACGTATCAGGATCCGCCTGTATGGCGGGAGCGAATCGCGCTTCGTTATCGTTATGAGCGGAGCCTTGATCTTTTCCGCCTTCACGGGTCTTTCAGCCGCGGTCATTGTTCCGCCCCCTTTCTTTTCGTCATGAGGAGTCCGACCTCCTGCTTTTCCGCGGTGCGTCCGTCGAGTATGCCGCTGACGGCGCCGCCGCAGATGACCATTATCCTGTCGCACAGCTCGAGAAGAACGTCAAGATCCTCGCCGACGTAGATCACCGCCGCGCCGTTCTTTTTCTGTTCGTTCAACAGGTTGTATATCGTGTACGATGAGTTGATGTCAAGACCCCTTACCGGGTACGCCGCCATGAGTACGGACGGTGCCGAGGATATCTCGCGTCCGACGAGCACCTTCTGCACGTTGCCGCCGGATAACCGCCTGACCGGAGTCGTGGGCCCTGGGGTCACCACCTCGAGACTCTTTATTATGTCGTCCGCCAGAACCTTTGACGGCTGACGGTCAAGGAAGAGAGGTCTGCCGTTCCTGTACGTGCGGAGCATCATGTTGTCGATTATATCCATGTTGCCGACGAGGCCCATGCCGAGCCTGTCCTCCGGGACGAAGGAGAGCCTGACGCCGAGATCCCTGATCTGCATCGGCGTCTTCTTCCGCAGATCGACCGCCTTTCCGTCCGACGGATCGTTGTATATTATATCTCCGCTCTCAGGCGTGCGCAGCCCGGCGATAAGCTCGAGCAACTCGCGCTGACCGCTTCCGGAGACGCCCGCGATGCCGAGTATCTCGCCCGCCCGCGCGGTGAAGGATACGTCGTCGACGACCTTGACGCCCTCCTTGCTGTACATCGTGAGGTGAGATACGATGAGCCTGTCCGGCGTTTTCTCCGACAGCGTGCGCTCTATGTTGAGCGATATCTTCTGACCGACCATCATATCGGTAAGCTCGGATTCGCTGACGTCGGCGGTGTTCACCGTGTCTATGTGCCTGCCCTTGCGGAGCACGGCGACCCTGTCTGAGATCTCCATGACCTCGTGCAGCTTGTGGGTTATGATTATGATCGATTTTCCGTCCTGCCGCATGCGGCGGATGACGTTGAAAAGCTTGTCCGTCTCCTGCGGCGTGAGCACCGCCGTAGGCTCGTCGAGGATGAGGATGTCCGCGCCGCGGTAAAGCACCTTCACTATCTCCACGGTCTGCTTTTCCGAGACGGACATTTCGTATATTTTCTTGTTCGGGTCGAGATCGAAGCCGTATCTTTCACAGATCTCCGCGACTCTGGCGGAGGAGCGCTTCAGACTGAAGCCGCCCTTTTCTTTTATGCCGAGAATGATGTTCTCCGTCGCCGTGAAGACGTCCACGAGCTTGAAATGCTGATGCACCATGCCTATGCCGTGCGCGAAAGCGTCCTTCGGCGAATTTATGGAGACTTCTTTGCCGTTTATGCAGATCTCGCCGCTGTCGGGACGGTAAATGCCGGAGATCATGTTCATCAGCGTGGTCTTTCCGGATCCGTTCTCTCCGAGTATGGCGAGTACCTCGCCGCGGCGCAGCTCAAGATCGACGTCCTCGTTCGCCGTGATGGCGCCGAACGTCTTCGTTATGTGCCGCAGCTGCAGCGCCGCGCTTGCGTTTTCCTGTGTGTTCAAGGTGACCTCCTCGTTTACTTTCCTTTCTTTATCCGAGAGTGCTCCGCTTCGCGCGCGTCACGCGTGCGCAAAGCGCGGCGCCTCAAACGGCGCGAGGCGGGGTTTCAAAGCCCCGCCTCGTGCGGTATCGCGGGATACCGTATCATTAAAACGCAGTGTTCTTGTATTCGATGCCGTCGATGTTGATATCGAAATACGGGGCGGAACGGTATTCGGATTCATGGAAGTATCCGTCCTTGATCGCCTCGGTCTCTTTTACATAGTCGCCGAGATCGTCAACGTCGGCAAGATAAGTATCGAGCTTCTTGCCCTCGACGGTGAATTTGCTCGTGTCGAATACGTGGAGCGTACCGGCCTTGAATTCGGCTATCGCTTTGTCAAGAGCTTCCTTCGTTCCCTTGGCGGCAACGTCGGTGTTGATGCCGGAGAGGACGACGGAGCCGGTGGCGATGGTGCCGTTCCAGTCGGTGTCTATGGCCTTGCCTTCACTTACCTGTTTGATGATGTAGTGGAAGTAAGGAGCCCAGTTGATGGCGGAGGAGATGATGAACGTGTTGGGGCCGGCGTCATAAGTGGAGCCGTTGTAGGATACGTTCGGGACTTTCTTCTCTTCGCAGGCGTTCGGGGCGCCGAGGGAGTCGGCGTGCTGGCTTATGAGGACGCATTTATCCTGGTTCATAAGAGCGTTGGCGGCTTCCTGTTCTTTTGCCTGGTCATACCAGGAACCGGTGAAGCGGACCTTCATCGTGGCGGTCGGGCAAACGGAGCGGGCGCCGAGGAAGAAGGAGGTGAGACCGGAGACGACTTCAGCGTACGTGAAGGCTCCGACGTAGCCGATAACGGCCTCTTCAGCCTTTATCTTGCCGGCTTTGATCATTTCGTTGAGCTTGAGACCTGCGGCGATGCCGGCGAGGTATCTGCCTTCATAGATGGAGGCGAAAGCGTTGTGGTAGTTGGGAAGGTTTTCGGTGTGGGCTTTCGTGCCGGTAGCGTGGCAGAATTCAACTTCCGGATGAGCCTTCGCAACGGGGATGAGGTACTGTTCGTGGCCGAAGCTGTCAGCGAATATTATCTTGCATTTCTGGGAAACGAGGTCTTCCGCGGTGGTGGTGCATTCGTCACCTTCCGGGATACCGGTCTTGATTATGACCTGTTCTTTTTTGAGACCGAGAAGATCTCTGACGCTGTTGACGGCGTTGATGAAGTTGAGGTCATAGGTTGAGTTTTCGTCGTGCAGGCAGATAACGCCGATCTTGAAATCGTCAGCCACGGTGAATTTCGTGAGCGTGGGACGGGGAAGGACGTCCTCTGTCATCGCCTTGCCGTTGGTGGTGGAGCCGCCGCAGGACGCGAGCAGGCAGAGAGCCATAACGGAAGCAAGGATCAGTGCGAGTGTTTTCTTGAACATTTCCAATGTTCCTCCTTAAAAAGTTTTCATAAATATATAAGCACCGGTATTCCGGCAAGCTCCTCAGTCACAGAAGACAAAGCCGTCTTCTTCACTCATGGATGAGATGCGGGCGAGCGATTCGACGCGCACGCCGCTCTCGCGTATCTTTTTTCCGCCGTCCTGATACGCCTTTTCGATGACGATCCCGGCGCCGACGAGCTCGGCCCCGGACTGACGGACGATATCGATAAGACCCGTCAGCGCGCAGCCGCGGGCGAGGAAATCGTCGATTATGAGGACGCGGTCGCCTTTTCCGAGGTATTCGCGCGATACGGTGACTTTGTTCACGTTGCTGTGGGTATACGACGCGACCTCGGCACTGTAAACGTCGTCTGACATGTTGGAGGTCTTCGACTTCTTCGCGAACACGACGGGACAATCAAAAAACTGCGCCGTCAGACAAGCCACACCTATCCCGGAGGATTCTATGGTGAGAATTTTGTTGACACCGCAGTCTTTGTACAGGCGCGCGAACTCTTCACCGAGCCGCGCGACAAAACGCACGTCTATCATATGGTTGAGGAAGCCGTCCACCTTAAGCACGTCTCCGCCCTTGATCTTGCCGTCTTTTCTGATGCGATCCTCGAGCAGTCTCATAGCGGTCAAGCCTCCTTTTCCGTAAAAACTTATCTTCATTTTACCCCAATATCCGACTTTTTTCAATTGCAAATTTTAACGAAATTGTCTCCCCGGTGAAAACCGTTTGTATACATTTTTCACAACCGGATGAGAGGCACGAAATATATAATTCGTTTGTTTACAATATTTTGTATTGTAAGTCGTATTTTTGTGCTAAAATAAAAAGAGAATTCAGCATTCGGAATGATGAATGAAAAATGACGGGGAGAGGGACAAAGCTGTGTAATCCTTGACGCAGTGAAGGATCCGGTCCGGATTCAAACGCGGTGATCGGAGATCAACGGGCCCGGCCGATGAAGTCCGTACCTCGACCGTTCGTGCCCTGCGGCCTCAACGCCGGGGGAGCCCCACCCCTCAAAACTCCCCCTATCCCCCTCTTACCCCTCCCTCAGCCGTAGTTGAGGGGGCTCGGCTGAAAACGCGCGGAGCGCTCATAACTCGCCGAAGGCGATCATAACTCATAACTCATAACTGAAAACGGCGGGAGAAAAGGGGTTCCCCGCCGCGAACTTGTGAGCGTTGGGGGTTCCCGTAAGCCCCCACCCTACGGCGAAGCGCAGCGGCATGTGGCGGCGTGCAATGATGCCGAATGAGATCCTTCGCTGTGCTCAGGATGACATGGCGCGTTAAACCTTCCCCTTTTGGGGAAGGGGGACCACGAAGTGGTGGATGAGGCGAACACCTTTATAAAACGCAACCAAAAGGAACCGGCGGGAGCAAGCCCCCGCCCTACGGCGAAGCGCAGCGGCATGTGGCGGCGTGCGATGATGCCGAAGGAGCTCCTTCGCCGCGCTCGGGATGACGGCGCTAATCATTCTGCATTCATAATCCATAACTCTTAATTCATTGTATATCGGAGACCATGAAAAAGATCGTTTTACTTCTTGCGGCTGTTATGGCCGCGCAGGCGCTGGCGATGGTACCGCGGGCGTCGTATACGCCGGCGGGAGACGGGATACTCAACGTCTCGGAGGCGTCCGCGGAGCAGGTCAGACTCTGTTCCGGAGTACTTATAGACAGCTTCGAATCGTCTGAGGCGGAGCGCACGCCGGATGAAGGCACCGCGGCGGAGATCTGCGCCGTGTCGTCGTTTGAGGCGGAGAAGAGCCTGCGTTTATCCGGCAACGGATCGGCGGGCGTCGCTCTCGCGCCTTCCAGAAGGAGGACGACGGAGAACACGCGGTCGCTCGCGGTCTGCGTATACGCGGAGCCGGTCGACGGCGCGATACTGACGCTGCACATGAGTCTGCGCGGCTCGAAAAAGGAATTTTCCGCCGCGGCGACGCTTCCTCAGGGCGTGTGGTGCGCGGCGTATCTGCCGACGCCCGGAGACTCCGTCAGGATCGACGACATACATATAAGCGTCACCTCCGACAGGACGGCGCGCGTGGAGGTCCTGCTCGACTGGGTCCACACGTCGATCGTTGACGGACTGCCCGACAGGCTGAGATACTTCGCGTCCGACTTCTCGGCGACGCGCGGCACGCTCGTGACTTCGGACGACGGGCTCGTCTTCACACCCGACGGCTATAATCCTTATATCGAAAGCACTTACTGCGGATACATGACCGGGGGCAGATACAACTGCCTTACGGTCGAGCTCGACAACAAAACGGACGCGTCGAAGCTGACGCTCAGCCTCAAGCTCGATTCCGAGCACACGTACAGCGACGAAAACATCCATTCCCTTCCGCTCACCGAAGGTGAGGGCGTGTACAGATTCCCGATCGGCGGCTTCCGCTCCGGGACGACCGTGGAGCAGCTGAAGCTCGGGTTGTCCGGCTCACCGGACGGGCGGCTGATCATAAAAAGGATATATTTCGACACATACAGGTTCCCCGCCGTATATAAGGGCTCGGCGGAGGTCTCCGTGACTGACGACAGCGTGACTGTCACCGGCAAGCTCTCCGATTATCCGTCCGGCTCGAAAAAGATCTGCATTTACAGGCTCGCTCCGGGCGAGGACGAGGAGGAGCCGGGAGGGATCGACTCGGAGCCGTACGCCGAGGTGCCGGCGTCCGGATCGTTCACGTTCACGCTGCCGCGCACGGATAACGGCGAGGACAACGCGCTTTTCAAATATCTTGTCGTATACGAGGGCAAGAGCACGACGTACACGGCGTGCGTCGCCTCGGCTTTTCCCGCCGCGCTCCGCGGCGTCACGCTCCCTTACAAGGGCACGGAGCTTCCGGAGGAGATCTCCTCGCTTTCCGGGCTTTACCCCGGCGCCGTGTATATAGACGTCGCCGCGGACCGGATCTTCGCCGACTCGGGCGAAACGTATTTCACATACGGCGGCGGCAAAAGATATTTCTCGGATGAGGAGCTTTCACGGCTCGACTCCGCCGTCGAACGGTGCGCCGCCGAGGGCGCGAAGGTCGTTCTCAGGCTCTTATACGCGCCGTTTTCCACGGAAGAGGAGCTTTACTTCACATCGGGCGGCGACGCTCTGCCCGATATAACGAACTACAGGGGCGCGTCCCATCTTTACGGGCTCGTGTCGTTCATGACCGAAAGATACGCGGGAAGGCTCGCGGCGGTCGTGCCGTTTTTACGGCCGGATTCCGATAAGATCTCCGCTCTGCTCGGCTTTTCCTTCGACCGCGCGGAGAAATACGCCGCGGATCTTCTGCGCCTGTGCGCTTACGCCGCGGAGCGGAACGGCGCCGGCGTGATGACGGTGATCGGCGCGGAAGACGCCGGGGAGTTTCTGATGATGCTCCGCCGCGATATACCGGACGGCTATATCACCGTTTCTGCGGAATGCGATAATGAAAGCAAAGCCGCCGCCTTCATCCGGGCGGCAAACGAAAACAACTGCCGCGCCGTCGTGATCGGGCGCGCGGAGACGCCGGAGGAGCTTATCGCTCTTTACCACGGCTCGGCAGGAGCCGCGGCGGTCTGCGCGAAGCGGCCGGTCAGTGCGCTGTTTTCTCTGATTGACACGGATGCGGGCGCCGACGCCGCCCGGGAGCTTGCCCCCGGAGTTATCGACAAATACGAAATGAAGGCGCCTGCGGTCAGATATTCGTATCAGGGCGAGCTCGCGGCGGCCGATCCGCCCGAAAGGGTGACGAAGGTGTTCGACGGCGCGACGTCCGACGGCTGGACGCTTTACGACGGCTGCAAGAATATTTTCAACGATACGCTGAATTCCGAGCCCGCCGCGGCGCTCTCGTTCGATCTGACGGGGGGCGCGCCGGGATCAGCCGTTCTCGACTGCAGGGATGCCGCCGTATCGGGAGAGCGCGTATACGTCAGACTTTACGCCGATTATCTTCCGGAGAATACGGATTCCGTGCCCGTCACGCTGACGGCGAGATGTGAGCTCGGCCGCGCCGAGGGCGTGTTCACGCTCCCGAAGGAAAGGTCGTCCGGCACCTCGCTCATGATCGATCCGGGGCTGGGACGGCTGAAGGAGCTCGTCATCTCACCCGCCCTGTCGTCGGGAACTCTGAGGATCTCCGTTTACGGCGTATACACGGCGGGGCCGGGATCCGAAGAGACCCTGCCGGAGCAGGAGACGGAAACGCTCCCGGAGCCCGTCACGGAGAGGTTCGATACCGCGCCCGTGACCGAAGAAGAGAAGATCCCGGAGGGCTCCGGGCTCAGGCTGTATATCACGGCTATATCCGTGATACTCGGCATGTTCGCGCTGTGCGGCGTCGTCATATTCGTGCTCAAAAAGACCGATGATATAAAGAACAAGAAAGACAGTGATACAGGAGGAGAAGGATAAAGTGAAAAGGATCGCGTCATTCACGCTCGCTTTGCTTATGATCGCAGCGCTTCTGCCGGCGCTCGTTCCGGTGTATTCCGCAAACGAGCCGTATCAGGCGCTCGTGTCGTCGAAGTTCGATCATATAGTGAAGGTCAGCTACGACGAGGTGAGATACGGCTTCAAGCCGAACGGCTCCGATGAAAAGCAGTACGTTTTCTGCGGCAAGGACCCGGCGAAGATAGACACGCCGCATCTGCCGGAAAACACGCAGTCAGCCATCTTCTGGGGCTGGATCACGGCGAACGGCTCCGATATAGAGAGCTTTTCATACGTGCAGGAGGGCAAATACACGCTTTCTCTGCCGAAATTCATGGTAGACCCGGAGCCGGAGGTGCTTGCCGCGGCGCAGGGCGAATTCACGTACAGGTTCCACGTCATCGTCCCGGTCGATCCGGCGGGTATCCGCACGGTGCAGCTTTTCGCCAATTTTGCGGACGGCACGAAGGAGGAATTCTGGCGCGCGCGTGTATATATCCCTCCGTTCGATGAAAGCACGTTCGTCGATCCGCTCCCGGCGGAATACGTCCCGGGCGACGTCAACGGCGACGGCCGCGTCAACAACAAGGACGTAACGACGCTCTTCAAATACATAAACGGCGAGAACATCTACGTCATAAACGAGACGAAGGACGTCAACGGCGACGGCGCCGTGAACAACAAGGATATAATGACACTGTTCAAATATATCAACACCGGCGTGCTCGAGACGGTGCAGTGGCGCGAGGCGGATATGTTCGATCAGTCGAAGTATGATTCGAAGTCCGCGCTTCAGCTGAGATCCGGAGAGTATTTCGCGGAGCATTTCGCCGTAAATTCCCCGTTCAGAAAGATCACCGCGTCATGTCCGTCGTGGAGCAATAACGTAGGGAATATGCGTATAACGCTGTATAAATTTGACAACGACGTACAGTATTCCATGACGACCCCGGCGATAGCGACGAAGTATTTTGAAAACTACAATGACAACGCCTGGCTCGAGCTCGAATTCCCGGCTCAGCCCGCGGGCGATTACGTCATCGCCTTCAGCGACGCGACGGAGACCGTCGGCATCTGGCTCTATCCGTCCGACGTTTCCATGTCCGTGTTCCTGAACACCGGGATAGAGACCGACGGCGAGGCGGCGATGAAGATAACCGTCGCCGGCAGCGCGGATCCGCTTTTCAAACGAGTCAAGGCGGATTTCTCCGGACTAGTTCCCGATGAACCAGAGGACAGCCCGGCAATTAAAGAACGCGACGCGATGCCCGATACCTGGGCGGCGACGGACGGGCTCGGAAGAGTTTTGCCCGACAACGCGGAAGCGGGCGATCCGAAGACGGGAAAGTACGTCGGACTGTTCTACTGGACGTGGCACGTCGAGCACGCGAAGACGGCGACTCCCGTGAACGTTCAGAGCATCTGCGATCAGTACCCGGACGCGGTGAAAAACCACAGTCACAGCATCTGGAACACGATACCCGACTATCAGCCGTGCTTCTGGAACGAGCCGGTCTACGGCTATTACACGACGACCGACAAATGGGTCCTGCGCAAGCACGCCGAGCTTCTTGCCGACGCCGGGGTCGACGTGATCATCTTCGACAACACGAACGGCACCTTCACCTGGCGCGAGTCGTACATGGTGCTCCTGCAGGTGTTCAAGCAGGCGCGTGCGGACGGCGTGAAGACGCCCAAGATCTCGTTCATCCTGCCGTTCGGCGATGACGCCGCCGCGGCGACTCAGCTGCGCGAGATATATCAGTCAGCGTATAAGAACTCCGGTTACGACGAGCTCTGGTTCTACTGGGACGGAAAGCCGCTGATCATGTCGCTTTACACGGGTCTTGACAAATCGAAGCAGCTCGACGCGCAGATCCTCAATTTCTTCACGTTCCGTCAGGGCGTGCCTCAGTACAACGACAGCTCGAGGACGAACACGACACAGTGGGGCTGGCTCGCAAGATATCCGCAGGCGACGTACACGGATCCCAAGGGACTGAAGCAGATGTCTGTCGGCGTCGCTCAGAACTGGAGCAAGTCCGCGGGACTCACCGCGATGAACGGCACGAACGTCTTCGGAAGGACGTATACGTCAAAGGGCTATGACACAAGACCCGACGCAAAGCTCTACGGCGCGAACTTCGCGGAGCAGTGGGAATACGCGCTGAAGCAGGATCCCGACTTTGTCTTCGTGACAGGCTGGAACGAATGGGTCGCCGGTAAGCATCCGACGTGGCAGGGCGTGAAGAACGCCTTCCCGGATGAGTTCAACGATGAATACAGCCGCGACATAGAGCCGTCGACCGGAGATCTGAAGGATCACTATTACTATCAGCTCGTATCCTATATAAGGAAATTCAAGGGCGTCAGGGAAGCGCCCGAGCCCACGGCGGAAAAGACGATGTACGTCAGCGGCGCTCTGTCGCAATGGGACGACGTAGGACCGTATTACGTGGCGTACAAGGGCAACACCGGATCCCGCGCGAGCGCAGGATACAAGGGCACGTATTACACGAACAACACCGGAAGGAACGACATCATCGGCGCCAAGGTCGCGCGCGACGCGTCGAACCTCTATTTCATGGTCGAATGCGCTTCGGATATAACGCCGTACACGGATAAGGCGTGGATGAGACTGTTCATCGATACGGGCGACTCCGCGAACAGCTGGGAGGGCTTCGAATACGTCGTCAACAGGACCTCGCCCACGTCGGCGCAGGCGACACTCGAAAGATCGACCGGCGGCTGGAATTTCGAGACCGTCGGTAAGGTATCATACAAGGTGACCGGCAGCACGCTCGTGATCAAGATACCGAAGGCGTATCTCGGCATAACGTCAAATACGTTTACCGTCAACTTCAAGTGGAACGACAACATGCAGAAGGACGGCGACATAATGGACTTCTATTCGAACGGCGACACCGCGCCGGGCGGAAGATTCATGTACACGTACAAAGTCAGGTAATAATGTATAATATATATATAGCGGCGGACGGCGGCGGCACGAAGCTGGAGCTTGCCGCCGTCGCCGGGGACGGCGAGGTCGTCGCGACTGTCCGTCAGGCGGGCGGGATAAACCCCAGAACTTCGGACGCGGATACGGTAAAAAAAGTCATAGAAGAAGCGAAAAAGAAGCTGACCGGGACGGTCGGCTCCTTTGACGCGCAATTCTGCGCCGGATATTTCATGCACAACACGGAGCTGTTTTCACACATCTTCGGCTGCGAGACCGCCGAGGTCGACGAGGGGACGCTCGGATTATACGCCGCGGGCATATACGGCGACGGCGTGCTTATACTGTCCGGCACGGGCGCGGACGCGCAGATCGTCAGGGACGGAAAAGCGCTCGATATAATCGGCGGCTACGGTCCCATGCTCGGAGACGAGGGCTCCGGCTTTGCGATAGGCCGCGCGGCGATAAAGGCGGCGATAGCGGAGTACGAGGGGCGCGGGGAAAAGACGCTGTTAACAAAGTATCTTTGCGAAAAATACCCGTCCGACACGTTCCGCGGCTCCGTTTACGGCATATATAAAACGCCGCAGACGCAGAAAAACACGGCGGATTTCTGCTATGAATGTGAAAAAGCCGCGGACGAGGGCGATAAGATCGCCGTCGATATATTCAGAGACGCGGCGTACGCGCTCGCGGCCTGCGCCCTGGCGGGATATAATAAATACGGTCTTGACAAAAACACGCCGTACACCTTTTCGGGCGGCGTGATACTGCACGATATAAAGCGCGAAAAACCGCTCATGCTCCCGTATATCACGGAGTATCTTTCCGAGCGCGGGATAACGAATCGGGTAATGCCGAAAACCTCACCGCTCCTCGCGGCGGCGGAGTGGATAAAGAGAAACGTTATAAAATGAATATGATCTTCCGGAACACGCAACGGCAGGCGTCCGTCCTGATCGCCGCCGTATTGTTTCCCGGCGGAGGGCGCGGCGCGCCGGATCGTGAGGAACAGGCTTTTAAACGGCTGAAACCGAAAAAAACAGACTGATCAGTTCAGTCTGTTTTTTATATACTCCTCGACCTCGGATCTTTCAATCCCGAGGCTGTATGCGAATTCTTCGTCGATGACTTTTTCGATGAACGACATCATCCGGATATCGGCGGCGGGCATTTTCGGAAACCTGCGTCGCCGCTCGGCAAGCATGGCGTAGATCCGGATGAGCTCGACCTCATCGCTCCGCTTCTGCGCCTCGGAATAATACGTTTCTCTCGCTTTTTTGTCCGTCAGATATTCGTGCTCCGCGGAAAACGCCTCATCGATCATGCGGTCGATCTCCTCGGGCGACGGCACGTATTTCATCTGTGACGCCGTTTCCGATCCGATAGGAACATAGCTTCTGTAATGGTCCCCCGATATGGACTCGCAGACGTAATACTCCTTTTCCTCCATGCCGTGGAAAGTTTTTTTCACAATATCAACGATAATGCATACTCCGCGTGTCCTATATATTACTCTGTCGTTTATCTCAAAAGTTTTCATCAGTTCCCCCATTTCTTCTTCATCATTATAACATACTTTTACAACAAAGTCAAGAGAAATCGGAGAATTCAGAATCAGGAATTATGAATTCAAGTGACAGGTGATCAACGGGGCCGGCTGATGAAGTCCGTACCTCGACCGGTCATGCTCTGCGGCTTCAACGCCGGGGGAGCCCCACCCCTCAAAACTCCCCCTATCCCCCTCTTACCCCTCCCTCAGCCGTAGTTGAGGGGGCGCGGCCGGAAAGCCGGCCTTACATCCGGTTTGCGGTGCCCAAAAAATCTGCACCGAGCAGAGCCCGGCTTGATTTTTTGACCGCTGCACG
>CACYWW010000047.1 GCA_902778145.1 uncultured Ruminococcus sp. | reverse complement strand
CTTCGTTAGGCAACGCAGTTGCCGTCTTCATTAGGGCATAGCCCGTCTTCATTAGTGAGCGAAGCGAACGTCTTCATTATACCGGTTGAACACGAAAAAAGCAGACTGATTTTGTTCTCAGTCTGCTTTTCTTAAGTGCGCACTTACTCACCACTCGAACGTGAGGTGAAAAAACTTCCTTATGACGGTCGGGCGTTTTTTTGCGCCGTATTGACAGAAAACGCGCGGCGTGATATAATGACAAAAACAACGGAGGTCACGTCAATGGAAAAAACCGGATTCAGAGCATTCCTCAAAAGATCGCACATCATATATCTTCTGATCGCGGTCGCGCTTTATCTGATCAAGGCGCTTTTGTATTTTTCGATCGCAAAAATACCGGTGCCGATCCATCAGTTCCATATGAAGATAGACGAGTACATCCCGTTCATCAAGTATTTCTACGTTTTCTACGTCGCCTATTACGTGACGCCGGAGATATTTCTCTGGGCGCTGTCGTTTTACAATAAGAAAAAATACTGGAAGCTCGTCATCGCCGTATGCGCGGCGAATATATTCTGCTGTATCTGCTTCGTCGTATATCAGGTGCAGATGGTCAGAGCGCCCGGATACCCGATGGATATCGCTTTCACGGACATTAAGAGCGTATCGGATTTCTTCGATTTCGCCGTGAGCATGCAGTACAAAGCCGACGCGGACGCGCTCAACTGCTTCCCGTCGCTTCACGCGACGATGGGCTGCCTTGAAGTCCTGCTCGGGCTGAAGCTCTGCCGTGATGAGAAGAGACAGCCTGCGGCGCTCCGCGTACTTCCGATCGTTTTCGGCGTCGGCTGCATCCTCTCGACGATGTTCATAAAACAGCACTATTTCATCGACGCGGTCGCCGGCGTAGTTCTCATGATAACGCTTTATCTGATCACCTCGAAGGTGATCGACGCGAATATGAAGAAAGGCAGGCTCGGATGGATAGAAAAGTGACGGTTGTGACCGACAGGCACAAGATCGCAGAGCTCCTTTATTCCGACGCGCGGCTCACCGCCGTGAAGGCGGAGGACGGCATCGTGTGTCTCAGATGCGACGACGAGCCGGGTCTGTATGACGTTTTCGTCGTTTTCGAGGACTGCACGGTGCGCGGAGACCTCATATGCGGAGAGCCGTATTGGGTCGACTTCGACCGCGACTATGAGGCAGAAGCCGATACCGTATATCTGATAAGCTGTGAAGGCAATACGGTCAAAGAGACGAGGATCGTGTTTTCATCGTGCCGCGCCGAAATCGAAAGATACCGCGGGATATCGTACATGTGCTTATATACGCCTCTGCAGTTCGATCTGCTCCGTACCGTTTCCATTGAGCTGACGCGGCTGCACGGGATAGCGCCCGGCGCGCTTACGGCGGACGAAACGGAGCTTTTGCCGCTTTTATACAATATCAGGGATATTTATTTCTGCGACGACGACGGGAAGGCGGCGGGAACGCTCAGCCGCATGCTCAGGGATAAGGGGTATAAAAAAGCCGCGCGTACGGTCGAGATGTATGAGAAAGCGGTCACGGGAGGCGGTCACGTCAACTACAACGGACTTCGCGCCCGGCTTTCGCTTGAAAAATACGAGCCCTTTTTCCGTCCGGTATTCGAAAAGCTTATGCGCTCCGACGACAGCTTCCCGCCGCGTGACGCGGAGCTGTACGGAACGCATGAAAAAGTCGACCTGATAATGGCAAATCACGGCTTTGACGGAAAATGGCCCGTATACCGCGCCGAGAAAGCGGTAAAGGGTCCGCGTCTGATCGACGACACGCCGCGCCTGCTGTTTTTCGCGGAGAAACGCACGTTCTGCGCGGAAATACGCGCGGAGATCCCGTATTCCGGAGGGAAACCGTCCGGGATCGCGTTCACCTGCGGAAACGCGTACGTGAGAGACAGGGACAAAAAGCCGGCGGATATGTATTCATACACGTTTGTCGGCGCTCCCGGGACGGTCGTCGGGTGCGTCAGATCCTTCACGGAGGAGGACGGGGACGACCCGCTGTCGGACAGCGGCGTGACAGTCCGCGCGACGGTCGCTGCCAAGCTCGCTCTCGGTGAGAAGCTTTCAGCCGATGAGCGGAAGATATTCGCCCCGCGCTCGTCGCTTATGAGCTTCGCCGTGTTTTTCCTGATGTTTGCGGCGGCCGCGGCGTCTGTTTATTTCGTCTTACTGCTTTTGTGCTCGCTCGCGATCTTCGTGTCGGGAGGAGGCTTTGATCTTGCCGGACTGTTCGGCTCGACGTGGCAGTTTCTGCTTTGTCTGTTCGGCGTCCCCGCCGCTTTGGGGCTTACCGCGCTTTTTGCCGGGCTTTTGAAAAAGCGGGGTTGACAAATCGGATAAAATAGCGTATAATATACGCGACTTTGCGGAATTCCGCGATAACAGGAGGAAAAAATGAAGAAAATAATCGCTTTGATGCTTTGCGCGGTCATGGCGTTCGCGCTCGTCGCCTGCGCTTCAAAGGACAATGACACGACGGCCGGCGCGAATACCGAGCCGCAGACTACCGTGACCGACGCGGCGACAGATACCGCCGCCGACACTACCGGCGCGGCGACCGATCCTGAGTCCACCGAGCCCGACACGACCGAGGAGCCCGGGACCGAGCCGGATCAGACTACGGGAGACGTTACGACCGAAGAGCCCGGGACCGAGCCGGATGGCACCACCGAGCCCGCCACCACCGAGGAGCCCGCGACCGAGCCCGCAACAACGGCGCCCGTGACCACCGCTCCCGAAACGACGAAGCCTGAGACGACGGCTCCCGTCACCACCGCTCCCGAGACCACGAAGCCCGAAACGACCGCTCCCGTGACCGAGCCTGTCAATGAGATCCCCGATAACGCTTACGTATTCGCCGACAGGATATACGTTATCAAGCCCGAAGGCTACACCTTCAAGGATTTTGCCGGCTCTCCCTCCGGACTTAAGGACGGCGTCGCGGAAGGTACGTGTTTCTTCAACTTCAGCCTTATCGAACCCACCGGCGTCATGACCGAGGATGTCGCCAGAAATACGCTTGAGGGACAGAAGGCTACTATCGGCGACGACTACACGCTCGACAGCTTCAAAACGTTCGAGGTAGACGGTGTCACCGTAACGAAGCTCGACTACACGTGGGGCAACGGCGGCGCCATCGCCCAGTCGATGGTGCTTGTCAACCTCGAAGACAAGACCGTCTTCATAGCCTACGCGACGCTCACGTCGATCGAAGGCGCGTTCGACGAATTCAACGCGATGATCGACACGCTCAGAATAATAAAATAACGCAAAAAAACATGGCGGCGGCTTTCGGCGCGGCGTGATAAGGAAGGCGCCGAAAATGAAGACGCCCGCAAGCGGGCTAATGAAGAAATGAAGACGCTTCGCTGATGAAGAAATTCGAATTCAACGGTTTTCTTCAAGCGGGCGGTTTCGCTTCATCAGGCAACGCAGTTGCCGTCTTCATTATATCGGCTGAATATGAAAAAGCAGACTGATCTTGATCATCAGTCTGCTTTTGCTTTTACTTTTTGTTTCCGGTGTACAGCGTATAGTATACGCCGCGGTCCTCAAGCAGTGAATCGTGGCTTCCGCGCTCGATTATCCTGCCGTCGGAGAGCACCATGATGACGGAGCTGTTCTTTACCGTCGACAGACGGTGGGCAATGACGAACACCGTCCTTCCCTCCATCAGGCTGTCCATGCCGCGCTGTACGATTGCCTCGGTCCTCGTGTCGATCGAGGAGGTCGCCTCGTCAAGTATCAGTACGGGCGGATCCGCGACGGCGGCGCGCGCTATCGCTATAAGCTGACGCTGACCCTGAGACAGGTTCGCGCCGTCTCCGGTGATCTCGGTGTCATACCCGTTCGGAAGATGCGAGATGAAATAATCGGCTCCTGCGAGCTTCGCGGCGGCGTGGACCTCCTCGTCCGTCGCGTCGAGCTTGCCGTATCTTATATTATCGGCGACAGTCCCCGTGAACAGGTGCGTGTCCTGAAGAACGACGCCGAGCGAACGGCGGAGATCCGATTTTCTTATCTTCTGTATGTTTATACCGTCGTATCTGATCTTTCCGTTCTGAATATCGTAAAATCTGTTTATCAGGTTCGTTATCGTCGTTTTGCCGGCGCCCGTCGCGCCGACGAACGCGATCTTCTCGCCCGGTCTCGCGTAAAGGCTTATGTCGTGGAGCACGGTTTTCTCCGGCACGTATCCGAAGTCTACGTGCTCGAACACTATGTCTCCGCGAAGGCGCGTGTACGTCACCGTTCCGTCAGCCGAGTGTGGGTGCTTCCACGCCCAGACGCCCGTGCGCTCCTCACACTCCGTGAGCGTGCCGTCCTCGCTTTCACGCGCGTTGACGAGCGTAACGTAACCCTCATCCTCCTCGATCGGCGCGTCAAGCAGCGCAAAGATCCTCTCTGCTCCCGCGAGCGCCATTATGATCGAGTTCAGCTGCTGCGAAAACTGCGAGATCGGCATATTGAACTGCCTTGTGAACTGCAGAAACGGCACGAGCGACGCGATTGAGAAGCCGCCGACTCCCGCCACGGCGAGATATCCGCCGACTATCGCGACGACGACGTAGTTCAGGTATCCGAGGTTGCCCATTATCGGCATCACGACGTTGGCGAGACCGTTTGCAAGGCGCGTGCTGTCATAGAGACGCTCGTTTTTCTCATCGAACGCTTCCATTATCTTGTCCTCGTGAGTGAAGACCTTGACGACCCTCTGTCCCTCGACCGTCTCTTCTATGAACGCGTTGACCTCGCCTATGTTTTTCTGCCTCTTTCTGAAATACTTCGCGCTCTTGCCGGCGAGCATCCTTGTTATCGCGGTCGCGACCGCGACGACGACGAGCGCGGTGAGCGTCAGAAGCGGCGAGAGTATGATCATCGACGTCAGGACCGTTATGACCGTCGAGATGTTTGATATCATGTTCGGCACGCTCTGCGATATGAGCTGGCGCAGGGTGTCCGTATCGTTCGTGTAGATACTCATGATATCGCCGCGCTCATTTCTGTCGAAATAGCTTATCGGCAGCTTTTCCATATGCTCGAACAGCGTGTCACGGATTATTTTCAGCGTTCCCTGCGTAACGTAGACCATCAGTCTGTTCAGAAGGAACGTCGCGAACACGCCCGCCGCATACATCAGCGCTATAAGAAGGATCCTGTGTCCGAGCTCTCTGAAGCCGACGTCCGAAGACAAGTCTCCGTCGAGCATGGGCTGGATATAGTCGTTTATCAGCTCCTTCGTGAACATCGTGCCGCGCGCCGTCACCATTGCGGAGACGATTATGCATATGAGCACGACGACGCAGTGCACGGGATAATTCTTTATGACGAAGCCGAGCGTACGTCCGAGCGTTTTCAGCGGGGCTTTGCTTTTCTTTGCTCTGTTGTCACTCATCGAAATCAGCCCCTCTCATCTGTGATTCGTAAACCTCGCGGTATATCGCGTTGTTTTCAAGCAGCTGTTCATGTGTGCCGATCCCGTTGATCCTGCCCTCGTCGAGCACTATTATCATATCCGCGTCCGACACGCTCGAGATACGCTGAGCTATGATGATCTTCGTCACATCGGGGATATACTCGCGGAACGCGCGTCTTATCGCTGCGTCCGTCTTTGTGTCGACGGCGCTCGTGCTGTCGTCGAGGATCAGCACCTTCGGCTCCTTCAGAAGCGCTCTGGCGATACAGAGCCTTTGCTTCTGCCCGCCCGAGAAGTTCGTTCCGCCCTGCTCCACGTGGCTGTTGAAGCCGTCCGGCAGGCTGTTGATGAGATCCATTATCTGAGCCGACTCACACGCCGCGCGCATCTGCTCCTCCGTCGCGTTTTCGTTGCCCCAGCGGAGGTTTTCGGCGATCGTGCCGTAGAAAAGGACGTTCTTCTGCAAGACCATTGAGACCTTGTCCCGCAGAGTCCTCAGCCCGTATTCGCGGACGTCGACGCCGCCGACGCGGACGGAGCCGTCCGTCACGTCGTAAAGACGCGGTATCAGCTGAACGAAGGACGATTTTCCGGAGCCGGTGCCTCCTATGACTCCGACGACGGAACCGGACGGTATCGTGACCGTCACGTCCTCGAGATTGAGGTTATCACGGTTGTTCGAATAAGAGAAGTCAACGTGATCGAACACTATCTCACCGTTCTTCACCTCTTCGATCGGGTTTTCACACTCGGTAAGATCCACGTTTTCATCGAGCACCTCGACTATACGTTCGCCCGACGTTTTCGCCATCGTCATCATGACGAAGATCATCGAGATCATCATCAGGTTCATCAGTATGTTCATCGTGTAGACCATGAACGTACTGAGCTGACCGACCTGCATATCGGTACCGCCGGATTTCACGATTATATTGGCGCCGAACCAGAATATTCCCGTCATGCAGGCGTATATCGCGAGGTTCATCACCGGGCCGTTCAGTGCGACGATCTTTTCCGCCGACACAAAGCATCTGTAAAGAAAATCCGAAGCCTTATGGAATTTCTTCGTTTCGTGCTCCTCGCGCACGTAAGCCTTCACGACGCGGATACCCGTGAGGTTTTCCTGAACTCCGGCGTTCACGCCGTCGTATTTTTCAAATACGTATCTGAATTTCGGGAACGCGCGGGTGACGATGAGCGTCAGCGCCGTGCCGAGCAGGACGATAACGAACACGAACAAAAGCGAGAGCTTCCTGTTTGTCACCATCGCCATGACGAGCGCGGACGTGAGCATTATGGGCGCCCTGAAGCAGATGCGTATCATCATCTGGAACGCCATCTGAACGTTGGAGACGTCCGTCGTCATCCTGGTGACGAGGCTCGCCGTCGAAAATCTGTCTATGTTCGCAAACGAGAATTTCTGTACCTTGTCCATCAGTCCGCGGCGCAGGTTCTTTTCAAACCCCGCCGATGCCTTGCACGCGAGGATCGCGCCCGACGCGCCGAACAGAAGCGACAGAAGCGCCATCAGCATCATCAGAAGTCCCGTGCGTACGACGTATCCCATATCTCCGACCTTTATGCCGTCGTCTATTATATGACCCATCAGATACGGGATGAAGACCTCGAAAAGTACCTCGAGCACCATAAGTATCGGGGTGAGTATCGTTATCCTCTTATACTCCCCTATGTAGTGTGAAAGTTTTTTTATCATGCTTTTAAATCAAGCAAAGGAAGACCCGAAGCCTTCCTTTACTGTCTTACTCCCTGACTCTTTTAACTATCTCGCCGAAGGCCTGATCCGCGGGGATCTTGTCTCTGAACGACTTGTCGCGGGCGGCGAGCTCCACCGCGCCTTCCTTCATATTCCTCGGGCTTACGATCACGCGCAGCGGTATGCCGAGCAGATCGGCGTCCGAGAACATGATCCCGGCGGAGACGTTTCTGTCGTCGTATATGACCTCAACACCCGCGTCCTCAAGCTTTTTGTAAAGCTCGTCCGCGTAGGCGTGGGTATCCGCGTCGTCGGCGCGCAGGCAGCAGAGATGCACCTGCCACGGGGCGATCGATTTCGGCCAGATCGGACCGAATTCATCGTGATGCGCCTCGCATACGGACGCGGCAAGTCTTCCGACGCCGATACCGTAGCAGCCCATCACCGGGTACTGCAGCTTGCCGTTTTCGTCCGTGTACTGCATACCCATCGATTTCGTGTATTTCGTGCCGAGCATGAAAATGTTTCCGACCTCCACGCCGCGGGATATCGTGAGTGAATGCTTTCCGCATACCGGGCATATGCCGCCGGTGATGGCCTTGGACAGGTCATGAAACTCCGCGTCCGGTATGTCGCGCGAAAAATCGAGACCTTTATAGTGATACCCGTCCTCGTTTGCGCCGCAGACGATATTTCTCGCGCCTTTGAGCGACAGGTCGTACAGCACGGTCGCCTTCGCCGTGAAGTTATACGGCCCCGTGCAGCCGGCGGCGATGCCGGACTCCTCAGTGACGGCCGCGGGGTGGACGTCGCAGCCGAGCAGGTTCGTCAGCTTCGTTTCGTTGACGTCAAGGTCGCCGCGCAGGAAAATGACGACGTAGCTGTCATCCGCGTTTCTTTGATACATGACCGCCTTGCAGGACTGCTTCGGACCGGTCTTCGTAAGCTCGCAGACCTCCTCGATCGTATGGGCGTCGCCCGTGGCGATCTTTTCAAGCGCGGCGTCGCCGTAGTCGGCGGGCTCCGTTATGCTGTCCGCGGCTTCCATATTGCTCTTGTAACCGCATTCGGGGCAGATAACTATGCTGTCCTCGCCTATCGGGGTGAGCAGCATGAACTCATGGCTGACTGAGCCGCCCATCATGCCGGAGTCCGACTTAACCGAAATGACCTCGGGCACGCCGGCGCGGGCGTAAATACGCTCGTACGCCTTGTGGCATCTGTCGTAGTACTGCTCAAGATCCTCTTGGCTCGTATGGAACGAATACGCGTCCTTCATCGTGAACTCGCGCACGCGGATAAGACCGCCGCGGGGACGCGCCTCGTCGCGCTCCTTCGTCTGGATCTGATATATCATGAACGGGTATTTGTTGTATGTATTCGCGTATTCACGGACGAGGTGGACGGCGGCTTCCTCATGAGTCATACCGAGGACCATGTTCGCGTCGTTCCTGTCCTTGAAACGGAACATTTCCGCGCCGATCGAGCTGTACCTTCCGGACTGCTCCCAGATGGACGACGGCATCATCACGGGCATCAGCACCTCCTGGCCGTCTATCTTATCCATCTCTTCGCGGATTATCTGCTCTATCTTACGGCAGATGCGGCGGAGCGGCATATACTGAGAGAAAATACCGCTGCTCACATATTTCATATAGCCTCCGCGCAGCATGAGCGCGTGGCTGTCCACCAGACATTCCGACGGGCGTTCCTTGAAGCGGTCGCCTACGAGTTTTTCAAGTTTCATGTTGTATCCTCTTACTTCTTTCTGTTTGCGCTGTAGTATTTGTATCCGAGCTCCGGACCCTGCAAAAGCTCCGAAACGGTGACGAATTCGTAGCCCTGATCGGCGAGCCTCCCGATTATCTCGCAGAACGCGAGATAAGAGTTCTCATATATCTCATGCATCAGGATTATCGAGCCGGGCTTGACGTCGCTCATCACGTTGTTCACGATGATCTCAACGTTTTCCTTCTGCGTGCGGTCTTTGTTGTTCTTGTATCTCCAGTCGTTCGAGTCGACGTCCCAGATGATGACGGCGAATTCGGATTCTTTGACCTGATCTTCCGTTATGTTGCCTCCGGGCGGACGCATGATCGTGGGCCATTCTCCGATCGACTCCTTGATCTTATCGGCTGTTTTGTAGACCTCTTCGTGGAAATACCCGGGCTCCTTCGTGTAATAGTGCTCGTGCGTCCAGCAGTGGATCGCTATCTCCATGCCGTGCTCATACGCGTACTGCATACCCTTCTCGCGGTCGCCCTTTATAAGGTTGCCGATCACGAAGAACGTGCCTTTTCCGCCGTATTCGAGCAGCTTGTCGGTTATCAGCTTCGAATTCGTCGGGTGCGGGCCGTCGTCGAACGTGAAAGCCACATATTTCTTTTCCGGATCGAGCGGCTCGGGCTTCGTTGTTTCGGGGGCGGGCTTCGTCGTCTCGGGGACCGTGGTCGTTTCGGGGACCGTCGTCGTCTCGGGAGCAGTCGTCGTCTCGGGAGCCGTAGTGGTTTCGGGGACGGTCGTGGTTTCCGGCGCCGTCGTACCGGGGGCAGTTGTCGTCTCGGGAACGGTCGTCTCGCCGCCGACGGTCGTATCCGTTCCGGGCGCCGCCGTGTCATCGGAGGTCTGCGGGATAACGTCGGTCAGATCGCCGCTCTCCTCCGGCCCTTTCGTATCCGTCGCCGGGACGGTGACGTCACGCTCCGTGACCGTTTCCGATCCGGTCACGGGATCCGTTGATACCGCCGGCGCGGGATCCCTCGCGACCCTGCCGACGACCGGTATGAATATAAGCATGGCGATGACCACGAACGCCGCGATCACGCCGTAAACAGCACCTTTTCTCACATCAAGCACTCTCCATTATGATAATTCAGTATATTATACCAAATGCGTATTGAAATGTCAACGGTATTTTTGAAGAAGAAATAAAACTTTTGACGCAGCATATGATGCAAAATGCGCGATTTCCGGACAAAGCAAAAGACCCTCCGGACCGGAGGGTCTGAGGGTCTTTTATGATCATCGATTATTTCTTAAGAGCTTTCTTTCCGATGAACGCGCCGGCAAGTGCTACGGCGGCAACGGATGCGAGAGCTATCAGAGCCGTGTCGGAGGTTCCGGGGTTCTCGGGAGTCTCACCGCCTTCGGTGGTGCCCTCGGGTTCCGTGGTAACATCCGCGGGTTCGGTTACCGTGAAGGTGACGCCGATCGGGTTGATGATCTGAGCATCAGCCTCGGATCTGTCTTTCACGAGCTTGATCTGCGTGCCGTCCGCCGCGATGACGTATGCGTCGATCGTGTGCTCGCCGGCCGCGAGATCGGAAACGGGAACTACTACCATGAAGCCCTGTGCGCCGGCGTATCCGCCCTGCGCAAGCTCAGCGGCTCTGTCATGAACGAACTCGCCTTCAACGACTGCGCCGCCGTCGATCGAATAACCGAAGCCCTTGATGTCGGCTACGTTATCGGAAAGCTGCGCCCAGCCGCGGATGGTTATATTGGAAACCTTGCCTTTTTCGAAATCAAGGCTCGCTCTGTTGGCAGGATCTATGACTTTCTTGTCAACGCTGCCGGCCAGGATCTGGGTGTCGTCATAAAGGAGTTCATCATAGTACGAACCGATAAGGGCGGGAGCCGCCTGACCGGGTCTCTCAACGGAGAACGGAGCGGTCTCTATTTCAACGATGGTACCGTCAGCGGCTTTTACAAGCATCGTGATGGTATGGTCGCCGGTCGCAAGAGCGGATACGTCAACGGGGTTGATCGTAAAGCCGTTGGCGGTCGCCTGCGTCGCGCCCTGCTGGGCGTAAACGTCAGGTCTGTTCTCAAGGAACGAGTCGCTGAATACGGGTTCGCCGTTGTCGAGCTTGTAGCCGAACTGAGTGATCGTGCTGTTGTCGATCCATGCCCAGCCGCGGACGCCCACGCTCTGGATGTCACCGTTTACCGGGTGTTCATTGAGCCACTTCAGTGCATCGCCGTTGCAGAGCTGCGTGCCGTCTGCCCAGAAGTTGTCGAAGGATTTCGCATGCAGAGCAGCGGGATCCGGATCAACAGGCGTATCGCCTTCAATGGTTATAACGAAGTTGTTCAGAGTGGGGTTTATCTCTTTGAAAAGCGGAAGAACGGTCTTGGCATCGTCATCAAGCTCTGCTACGAGAACTACGGTGTGGTTGCCGGCGGAAAGTCCGTCATCCTTGAAGTCGCGGTAGATGCTGAATCTGATACCGAACTTGCCTGCGTTGACTTCCTGCTTTACGGGATCGGAGTCAGGAAGCTCGGTAAGCGTTACGCCCGCAAATACGGGTTCGCCGCCGTCCACCGTGTAACCGAGCCTGTTGATCTTGTAAGTCGCACCGGTCCAGCCGCCCGCGTTTACGAGGGTGTTGTTTTCGACCTTGCCGGCGTCAAAACAGGTATGCGTGATTGCGGGCGCGGCGGGGGGTTCGGGCTCGGTCTCTTCGACTACTTCAAGTGTGAAGGTCTTTAAGATCTTCTCGGAGCCGCCGTTTGCGCGGGCGCCGATCGAGATCTCGTAAGTACCGATGTCGAGAGAATCGGTGCCAAGGAGATCCATGAGATTGTTATCATCACCGAAGCCTGCATGTACGCAGTATTCGGCAGGCTGATTTATGATACCGGCGATCTGGGTCCTGTCTCTGTAAATGTTCTCACAAGCCTGCTCTTCACCGTCTACGGTGTAGAACATCTCTTTGAGGTTGTCGGAGAATACCACCCAACCGAGTATCGTAACGACGGATCCCTTTTTCATGGATGCGGAGCTGAGATCGATCTGGTCGGGACCGCTCACTACTTTTGTGGTGCCGGCGTAAACGAAATCGAGCGAATGACACTTGTACGTATCAACGACTTCAGGCTCGCCGGGGACTTTGACTTCACCGGCAACGAAATCGAAATCGATGTTTTTGCCGTCTTTGTCAAATACGTTATCGGGGTCGATATCTGCAGTAAGCTCGTATTTGGTGCCGTTGGCGGCGCCTTCCGGTACCTTGAAGGTAACGGTGGCGTACGTTACGTCGCCCGAGATGGAGTTGGTGTTGGAGATCCAGTTGAGTCTGACTCTCTTTTCTTCTGCCTTGTTGTTGGAGGATCTCATCATATCTTCGTCATCCGGATCCCAGATCGGGAAGCTGGCTTTGACGAATTCAAGATCTCCGTAATGAATGTCCATAAGCAGAGAATTGATGCCGGTGTTGTTCGTCAGCTTTATGTTGACTACGGCATTTTCTCCGGCGGCGGCTTCCACCTTGTCAACGGTGATCTGAAGCTTGTCTGCCGCGTTGACGACCACTACGCTCGCAAACACCGTTGCGATCATAACGACCGTCAGAATAACGGAAAGAAATTTCTTCATAATTTTCTCCTTTGGATTTTATTCCGATTGTAAAGAGATTATATCACATCAAATCTTTGTTGTCAAGTGCTTTTTATAATTCAAATAAAGGAAAAATGTGTTTTTTTCGCTTTTTTCCGGAAAATCAGCCTAAATACGGATTTTTTACCGGTTTGCGCGGGTGATTATCAACATCCGAATGCCGCCCTCCCCCGCACGGGCGGGAGAGGACGGCAATATTTCCGGGTTGTTTTATCAGCCTTCGCTTATGAGTTTGAAGAGCGCCATGACGTCCTTGTTGTTGATGCTGCCGTCGCCGTTTACGTCGGCGTTGGCTTCTATGAACGTCGCACCTTCATCAAGGCTCTCGCTGACGAACTGGAACAGCGCCATAACGTCCTTGTTGTTGACGCTGCCGTCGCCGTTGACGTCGCCCGTGAGCACGGAGACAGCCGCGGTCACCGTGAACGGTACGTCGAACAACTTGATCTCGGTCTCGCCGGTTATCATGTATACCGTGAACTTATGCTCGCCCGCCTTGAGCGCGGAAACGTCGGCGTCAAAGTAGTTGAAGCCTGCCGCGCCCGGTATGCTCGCGAGGTCGGGCCTGGTCTGGATGAACTGTGATCCGGAAACGAGTGTGCCGCCGTCAAGCTTGTATCCGTAAGCGGAGATCGTGCCGTTCAGCATCTGAGCCCAGCCGCGGGAGCTTATCTTGCTTACTTCGCCTTCTTTGAAGCTGATCGGATTATTCTTGATGAACGTGAGCGCATCGCCGTTGCAAAGCTCAACTCCGTCGAGCGCAACGCTGTCCACAGACATATTTCCGAGCGACGGTTCTACGGGAGCCGCTTCTTTGATAAGCTCTATGTATTCAAGCTCTATCTTCTCGCCCGCCGCGGTCGCACCGGGTATACGGATACCGGTCAGGAGCGTACCCGCCATCGTCGGGAAAGTATCCGCGATCATGTAAACCTTTTCGTGCCACTCATTGTCGGCAGTCAGTCCGGGAGGCGCCCATGTGCCTACGACTCCGGAATATCCTTTGTTTACTTCGGTGTCCTTGAGGTATACGTTATTGCCGTGTACGGACTGAGCGCGGTACTTGATCCTGAATCCGATATAGACGTTGGTATCGATCTGCGGAAGCGGGATCTCGAACCACGGGTCACCGGCTTTTGTGGTCGTGAACACGGTGATGTCGCCGTCCATGGAAACGGACTGTGCCGAAAGCGCGCCGACATCTATCTTGCTCGTTTCGCCGTCTTTCTTAAGCGTGATCTTGTTGGGGACCGTCTTCGTGAAGGTGAACGTTTCCTCTTCAAAAGCGTTCAGTACGGTCTCGGCGTCGTTTGTGAATTTCACAACAACCTCAAGAGTATGTTCGGTGCCGACTTCAAGCCCCGTAATATCAAGCGTCAGGTTTATACGGTACGCCCAGAACGGATCGAGGCCGCCGGTCAGATTGCCGGAAACAAGCGCCGGGTCGAGCAGCGAGTCACGGAATATGTCGTTCGCCGCACGTCCGGTGTCGCCTTCATGCGGTTCTTCGGCGACGTCGGTCACTACCCAGACGGGTTCGCCGCCGTCAAGCTTATAACCGAGCGCTTTGACGGGCATATTGTATACGGACCAGCCGTATACGTTGAATTCCGTCATATCGTTGTTGCATTTTTTATTGTCGATATTGTGGTTGGAGTTGACAGGTTCCGTGGGAACTACCGAGCTCGCCGCCACGGTAAAGGTGATCTCTATCGGATAATCAACGCCGTTCTTGGTTTTTACGACCTGTATGTCTCTGCCGTATTCATCAAGCACGTAGATGCCTATCGTATGCTCTCCGAGCATGAACTGGTCTGCCGGAACGGTCACGAGGTATCCCTGTGCTCCTATCTCGCCGGCCTGTTCGAGTTCGGCGGCTCTGTCAAGGATGAAGTCACCCGTAACGAGCTCTCCGCCGTCAATTCTGTATCCGAATCCGGCTACGGACATCGTTGTCCTCGCCCAGCCTTTGAACGAGATCACCGAAACGGAATCCTTTTCAAAGTCCATAGCGGGTCTGTTGGCTTCATCGTGGACCCACGTATACGCCTTTTCGGATACAAGCGCGGTATCGTCATACTTCAGTTCGTCGAACGCCGCGTTGACCATCTTGTACTCGGGCTTCTTTTCGACTTTTACGACCAGATCGTCGACGGTTATGCCCTTATCTCTCTGATAAAAGCCTACCATACCGCTTTCCGCGACTACGGCTTCACGGTCTCCGGCGCCTTTCGCTATCACGGCGCCGCTGTGGTTTTTGACAACAACGGTTTTATACCATCCGTCAACGAGATTTGACATTTCTATCGAGAAGAACAGGCCTCCGTTTACCCAAACGGTGATCTTGTCGCCGTCGTCAGCGATCTTATATGTGTTTTCCGTGTGTACGTTCAATCCCTCGGGATTGGGTACGAGATACAGGGCGGATGTACCCTGTGCGTCTCCGTTCTGGAACGAAAGACCGGTCACGCCGGCTACCGCGCCGACTTTGAGGTCAACGGCTATGCCGCTCGCAGTCTCGGTAAGCGCCGGAATACCCCAGCGGCCGCCGTTCATAAGGTTCGGAAACGCGCCGCCGTCATATCCGTTCGCGCGCAGACCGAAGCCGGTATAGCAGGAGCCGCCTTCGGCTACCGTTGCCTTGAATTCTATAACATGGGGATGCTTGTAATCCACGGCGCTGCCCTTGAGGAACGCCATGTAGCCCGTCGAGGTCCAGTTGCCGGCCGGCAGGCCGAGCGTCATAACGCCGTTTTCTACTTTTGTTCCGCCTGCCATAAGCCAGTCGGACGCTTTGTGATCATCACCGAAATGGTCGGAATAAGCCTCTTCCAACTCGTCATCGGTCAGAGTCGAGACCTGTTTCCAGGCGAACACGTTGAGAACGAGCGCCGAAACCATTGTCAGGACGATCAACAGTGACAATACTTTTTTCATTTCTTTCTCCTTGTTTTTATTCTCTCCCTCTCTCACGGAGGGGTTCTACGTATGAATGATACCATTATTTTCAGACTTTGTCAATAGATTTTTCCGATTTATTGGGCAAAATCAACTGTTTTTTAAATCCGTGGCAGACATTTTTCGTCATTTTGCGATATGGCGGGACATTTAGTATTGAATAATATAAACATGGGCGGATGGGGGTTTGCGGGCAATTGTTAAACATTTGTTAAATCTGAAAAAAAGACTTGATTTTTCCGAATTTGATGCTACAATATGAGATGTTGGTTGGCACTCATATGTCAAGAGTGCCAACGCTTGAACGATTAATATCAGGAGGATACAAATATGACACTCAAACCTTTATCCGACCGCGTCGTACTGAAGATGGTCGAGGCGGAGGAGACCACGAAGAGCGGCATCATCCTTGCCGGCTCAGCAAAAGAAAAGCCCCAGATAGCGGAAGTTATAGCTGTCGGCCCCGGCGGCGTCGTTGATGGCAAGGAAGTCGTTATGACGGTCAAGGCGGGCGACCGCGTGATATTCTCTAAATACAGCGGCACCGAAGTTAAGTGCGACGGTGAGGAATACACCATCGTCAGAGTCGGCGACATACTCGCAACGGTAGAATAAGAAAAGAGGTAACTCATTATGGCAAAAGAGATCATTTACGGCGCAGAGGCAAGAGAAGCTCTGCAGAAGGGTGTCGACAAGCTTGCCGATACCGTCAAGATAACGCTCGGCCCGAAGGGCAGGAACGTAGTGCTCGACAAGAAATACGGCGCCCCGCTCATCACGAACGACGGCGTAACGATCGCGAAGGAGATCGAGCTTGAGGACGCTTTCGAGAACATGGGCGCCCAGCTCGTGAAGGAAGTCGCGACCAAGACGAACGACGCCGCTGGCGACGGCACGACGACCGCCACGCTTCTGGCGCAGGCGTTCATCAAAGAAGGAATGAAGAACGTCACCGCGGGTGCGAACCCGATGGTGCTCCGCAAGGGCATCGCGAAGGCTGCCGACGCCGCCGTCAAGGCGATAATCGGCAATTCCCAGGCGGTAAACGGCAAGAAGGACATCGCGAGAGTCGGTACCGTTTCGTCCGGCGACGAGCAGATCGGCACGCTGATCGCCGACGCGATGGAAAAGGTCACGTCCGACGGCGTCATCACCGTTGAGGAATCCAAGTCCGCCGAGACTTATTCCGAGGTCGTCGAAGGTATGCAGTTCGACCGCGGATACATCTCCCCGTATATGGCGACCGACACCGACAAGATGGAAGCCGTGCTCGACGACGCGAGCGTTCTCATCACCGACAAGAAGATATCGAACATCCAGGAGATCCTGCCGCTGCTCGAGCAGATAGTCAAGACCGGCACGAAGCTCCTTATAATCGCCGAGGACGTAGAGGGCGAGGCGCTTACGACGCTGATCCTCAACAAGCTCAGAGGCACGTTCAACTGCGTAGCGGTCAAGGCTCCGGGCTTCGGCGACAGACGTAAAGAAATGCTCCGCGACATCGCGATACTCACCGGCGGCGAGGTCATCAGCTCCGAGCTCGGACTCGAGCTTTCCGAGACCACGCTCGATCAGCTCGGCCACGCGAGACAGATCAAGGTCAACAAGGACAACACGATCATCGTTGACGGCGCGGGCGACAAGGATCAGATCAAGGCGCGTGTGAACCAGATCAGAGCCGCAATCGAGACGACGACGTCCGATTTCGACCGTGAGAAGCTCCAGGAGAGGCTCGCGAAGCTCGCCGGCGGCGTAGCCGTCATCAAGGTTGGCGCGGCGACCGAGGTCGAGATGAAGGAAAAGAAGCTCCGCATCGAGGACGCTCTCAACGCGACGAAGGCCGCCGTTGAGGAAGGCATCGTAGCGGGCGGCGGCGTAGCTTACCTGAACGCGATCCCCGCGGTAAGAGAGCTGCTCGACAAGACCGAGGGCGACGAAAAGGTCGGCGTGAGCATAGTCCTTAAGGCGCTTGAGGCTCCCGTACGCCAGATCGCCGAGAACGCGGGCTTTGAAGGCTCCGTCGTCGTAGATAAGATCTTCGCCTCGAAGAAGACCGGCTACGGTTTCGACGCGTACAGCGAGAAATACGTCGATATGGTCAAATCCGGCATCGTCGACCCGACGAAAGTCACCAGATCCGCGCTGCAGAACGCCGCGTCCATCGCCGCGACCGTCCTGACCACGGAATCCCTTGTCGCAGACAAGAAGGAAGAGACCCCCGCTCCCGCGGCTCCCGCCGGCGGAATGGGCGGAATGTATTGATCCGGTAAATAAAAAAAGCCGTCCGCATGCCGACTGTTCTGACGGACAGTCGGCAGTTATGAGTTCCGCTTACGCGGAACGTTATGAGCGCTGACGCGCGTTATGATTGCTTCGCAAGTTATGAGTGCCTGCGGCACGTTTG
>CACYWW010000046.1 GCA_902778145.1 uncultured Ruminococcus sp. | reverse complement strand
CGCTACTGGTCCTATCATTTTTTCTTCCTCCATCGTTTTGATAGTACCATTATACCACATATTTTTTAGTTTGTCAATACTAAGTTAGTGCATATGGGGTCCACCCCCCACGGACCCGAACGCGATGATCCGGCAGAGCCGGATCATAAAAGCCAAAACCGCAGCTTTTCGGTTATGAGTCATGATCGCCTGCGGCGGGTTATGAGCGCTCCGCGTGTTTTTCCGGCGCGCCCCCTCAGATACTTCTGAGGGAGGGGTAAGAGGGGGACAGGGGGAAACGGGATTTGCGCCGCCAAAGGGGTTCCCCGCCGCGAACTTGTGAGTGGTGGGGGTTCCCGCCGTGGGCGGATGAAGCAAATTCCGTTTCGTGCAGCGGTCAAAAAATCAAGCTGAGCTTTGCTCGGCGCAGATTTTTTGGGTACCGCAAACCGGAAGTGTCGAGGGGTTCCCCGCCGCGAACTTGAGAGCGGTGGGGGTTCACGAGTGAGGGGTGGGGCTCCCGGCGATGAAGCCGCAGAGCACGAAAGATCGAGGCGACAGACTTCCGTCTGCCGCCCCGTTTCGCGTTGATCACCGATCACTTCACACTCGAATTCAGAACAGATCCTTCGCTTCACTCAGGATGACCCGAGCTGTATCGCTCACCTCATTCTGAATTCATTTAAGCGTATAGTTCGTCGAGCTGATCCCGTCTGACCAGATCCAGCCGTTCGAGACGCGCGCCTTCAGCGTGAACGACGTCGTTTCTCCGTTATACGTGAACGTATGCGTACCGGCTGTGAGAGTGCCTGTGTATGTGACGCTTCCTGACGGAAGGGCGCTTCCGCCTCCCATGCCGCCCATGCCGAAGCGTCCTCCGCGTCCGCCGCCCGAGCCTCCGGGAACAGTGCCGAGCGCTATTATCGTGCCGCCCGTCACCGTCACCGCTCCGTCAGCGTCCAGGGCGGACATATTCCCGCTCGAATCGGCGTTCGGGTTGCTCACAACGACGAAGCCGCCCGTTTGCTCGTAGCTGCCGTTGCTGTCGATGCCGTCGACGTCGCGTCCGGCGACCTCAACGAACATGCTGCCGCCGTTGATCCTTATAACGCCGTCGGAGCTTCTGCCGCCGGACGATGTGGCGTTCACTCCGTCGTCCGTCGCGTAAACGTGTACCTCGCCGTCGTTGACGGTGATATTATGACCTTCAAGTCCCTCGTGACTGTTCACAACGTCGATATATCCGCCGTCGATTCGGAGCGTACCGTCCGCGTGTATCCCGTCGTCCGCCGCGGTCACCGTTACGCTGCCGCCCGTCACGGTTATGTTTCCGCTTCCCTTTAAACCGTCGGCAAGCGCGACGTCGCTGTTGGCGTGAAGTCCGTCGTCTATGCATTTTACGGTAACTGTGCCGCCCGATACCGTTATCTCGTTGTCCGCTTTTATACCCTTCGAGCTTTCGGCGCTCTTCGTTACCCCGCTTGAATTCTGCGTTTTCTTCGCGGATGACGACGTGTATTCTGAATACGAATGAGTCAGGATGCTTATGACCGGATCTCCCGATATTTCTGCGTTATACGCCGTGTCCATTCCGTCGCACGCCGAGTATATATAAAGCGTACCGCCGGTCACTGTTATATTTCCGCGCTGATTTCCCTTTGACGAAACGTCGGAATTGTCCGTCTTTATCCCGTCGCCCGCCGTGGATATCGCGGTCACCGTTCCAGATTCCACGGTCACGCTGTCATTGCCCTTTATCGCGTTGTTCGGCGCGGTGACCGTCAGCGTGAGATCCTTGATCTTCAAATCGTCTTTACTCTGCACGCCGTTGTTGTAAGACGCGGTGACGGTCAGCTTTCCCGTTCCGGTCAGGTTCATATCACATGCGGCGTATATCGCCGCCGGGCCCCGGTCGTCGTTTTCATCCGTCTTCAGCGCCCTTTTATCCGTCACGCTGTTTTCCGTGCCCTCCGCCGCCTTTATCTTCAGCTTCCCGGCTGATACGGCTTGTATCGGACTGTCGGTCGGGCACGTTATATCCGCCCCCTGAAGTACGAGCGTCACCTCGTCTTCCTCACCGGCATCTATCACTATCCTTCCCTCGGAAAGTGTTCCCGTGACCGTATACGTTCCCGCCGACGTCACCGTGTACACCGACCCGCTGCGGCTGACGCTGCCGTCATCCGTCGTTGCGCTGAAGCTTCCGTCACCGGCCTCGGTCGTCCCGTTGGCGGTCTTTCCCGTCTCCGCGGAGGTCGTTTCCGCGGTAGTTTCGGGCTCCGTCTCCTCCGGCGCTCCGGTCGGTTCCGGCTCTGTTTCAGTATATTCCGGTTCCGTCTCCTCCGTCACGGTCGTTATTTGCCCGTCAGTCTCCGCGTCCGCGGTCTCGGGGACGGCGGTCTCACCCGCCGTCGACTCCGGCGCCGTCGCGTCGGTCGACGGATCCTCAGTAATTACGCTTACCTCACTTGTTGTGATGTTGTAAAGTATATCCTGCCGCACATTCGTTCCGGCGCACGAGGCGAGCGCGAATATCAAAACCGCCGTCAGACATGCCGCTGTTATTTTTTTCATTTCATTATCCGTCCTTTCTTTATGTTCAGAAGTCTTTTGAGTCATCCGTATGCGGATCCGGAGCGCCGGACCGATACATTTGAACTCTGCTTTTCTTTTTTCATCTCCGATTATACACGGAAAACTTAAAAAGGACTTAAAACAAAAAAATCCGGCATCCCGATGTCGGCCGCGTGTTCAGCTTATACTTGACTTAATCCCGCTCGTATGATATAATGAGAAAAAAGAAGGGACGGCAACGCATGAAAAAAACGCTCTCCGCCTTTATTGTGATCATATTCATATTATCGCTTTCCGTGACCGTGTTTTCCGCTCTGCCGGAGAAATACAGGACGGATGCTGATACCCCCGTGCTTAATCAGCGCAGCAATCCGCTTTGCTGGGCGTACGCGGGAGCGGATCTTCTGAACATTTCCGCGGTAAAAAGCGGTCAGGCGTCAGCGGGCGCGGTCTTCTCCGCCCCTATGATGGCGCGCGCGGAATTTGACGGGAACGAACACAGACACAGCCACGGTATCGCCTGGAACAGATGTTACGGCAGCCTTGACTACGCGCTTATGGCGGGGATCTCCGGAAAGGGACTTTTTCCGGACGGCGACTATCCGACGATAGAATCAGCGTCGTCCGCGCCTGTCTCCGCTCTGTACGGCAATTTCGCGTACATCGACGGCTTCGTCGAACGTGATGTTTCAGGCATGCAGCGCAAGGACCGCACGGCGAAGCTCAAGGAGTGGATCACGGAATACGGCGCCGTCGCGTGCGACGCGTTCATAGGCGATTACAACAACGTGACCCACGTCGCGAGGACGCTCACGTACGACAATTCGAAGCCCGCGCATCAGCTCCTGCTCATAGGCTGGGACGATACGAAATACACCGATACCGGTACCGGCGCCTTCATAATGAAGAACACCTGGGGTCCGGGCTGGGGCGACGGAGGATACGCCTATATATCATACAACACCGAATTCGGCAGGACCGTATACGCGGCAAGCGTGAAGATCGACGGTGACGTCCGCGTCCTCACACACACTGAGGTCGACATGGGAAGCGGTAATCACACGTCGGATAAAACGCTTTACGGCGCGGTCAACGTATTCACGGCGACCGAAAAGCTGACGCTCGAGGCGGCGGGCATATACACAACGAAAGAAAACTCCGCGCTTGAAGCGAAGATCTTCGTCAATCTGTCCGACCCGTCAAAGGTCAGCTCCGCAAAGCCCGACGCCACGGCAAAGCTTACCGTTTCAGACGCGGGTTATTATACTCTGCCGCTCGACCGCAGCCCGGTGCTGAAGCCCGGAGACACGGTGACGGTATTCTGCACCGTGCACGCGAACGGCAATTATTATGTTTTTTCAGAATATTCGGATCCGGATCTTGAAATGACGGTAACGTCGTCAAAGGCAGGACAAAGCTACACGTATGTCGGAGGCGAGCTGAAAACTCCGTCCGGAAACTACATCGGCACGCTGATCTGCCGCGCCGAGCACAAAGAGGCGCCGCCCGTGACGCAAACGGAGCCTGTGACCGAGCCCGTTACGGATGAGGAAACGGAATGCGTACACGAATTCAGCGAATGGGTAGTGATAGACGAGGACGCTGAGACGAAAACGTGCTTACACGTCTGTCTCAAGTGCGGTGAGCAGGAAACAATGACATTCCCGCAGGACGGGACGGAGCAGGACACGGATCCCGCGGCAAGCGGAACGACCGGTACGGATACGGCGTCCTTCATCACCTTCGGCGAGGATACGGACGCGTCCGGAACGTCCGGCGGCGGAAGCGGAGCATCGGCGCTGAAGAAGCTTTTCAAGGCCGTGCTCATCACGGTCGCCGTGATATTCGCACTCATACTGATACTGACGCTCTCACTCATCGCCGCCTCAAAGAAAAAGAAACAGTAAAAAATCCTGCCGGGAGTTTCCTCTCCCGGCAGTCCTTTTAATTTCCGTTCTCTTCGTTCATCCGTTTTTTCGCCTGAGCGAGCATCAGCTTGATGCGGTTGAGCTGGTTCACCTCGCTCGCGCCGGGGTCATAGTCGACCGCGGCGATATTCGCGCCCGGATACGCCGCCTTCAGCGCTTTGATGACGCCCTTTCCCATGACGTGGTTGGGAAGGCACGCGAACGGCTGGATACAAACGATATTGTTCACTCCGTCCTCAAGCAGCTCGATCATCTCGCCGCACAAAAACCATCCCTCTCCGTACTGATTGCCGTGCGAGAGGAACGGCTTTACCGGCTCCGCGATCTTATCTATCCGCTCAGGCGGGGTGAAGCGCTTACTGTTTTTCAGCGCCTCCGTCGCGGGAGCGCGCAGTCTTTCGAGCGCCGGAACGCCGACGCGCGCGATAACCGAATAAAGAAAACTCTTTCCGAGGTATTTGTGCTTATAGTCGCGGTCGTAAACGAACATCGCTATGAAATCGAGGAAATCCGGTACCACGGCCTCCGCGCCTTCACGCTCGAGCAGATCCACAAGATGATTGTTTGCGAGCGGCATGTATTTGACGAGTATCTCGCCGACGATACCGACTCTCGGTTTTTTCTTTGTTTCATCGATCGGCAGAGCGTCGAAATCGGCGACTATCCCGCGGCAGATCTGTTTATACGACATCTTCGGCTTTTTCGACGCAAAATGCTCCATGCAGATCTTCTGCCACTTATCTCGCAGGGCGTCCGCGGAACCGGGTTCCTTCTCGTACGGACGCGTGCGGTACAGACACCTCATCATCAGATCCCCGAAAACGAGCGCGCGCAGACCCTGCAGAAGCATCGGGACGGTGACGTTGAAGCCCTCGTTCTTCTCCATGCCGTTGGCGTTCAGCGATATGACGGGGATATGTGACAGCCCCGCGTTGTCGAGCGCACGGCGTATGAAGCCGACGTAGTTGCTCGCGCGGCAGCAGCCGCCGGTCTGCGTCATGAGCAGAGCGAGCCGGTCGGTGTCATATTTACCGGACAGGACCGCTTCCATAAGCTGTCCCGTCATGACGATCGACGGATAACAGGCGTCGTTGTTAACGTATCTGAGCCCTACGTCTATCGCCTTCCTCGTCGCGTTGTTGAGCATCACGACGTGATATCCGTGGCGCTCGAATATCGGCGTCAGAAGATCAAGGTGTATCGGGCTCATCTGCGGGGCGAGGATCGTATATCCCTCGTCATACATCCGCTTCGTGAATTCGCTCCTCTTGTACCCGACCGGCGCGGGCGACGCTTTGATGCACCGCCTTCTGCGCATATCCATCGCGGCGATCAGGCTCCTGATCCTGATCCTCGCCGCGCCGAGGTTGCCTACCTCGTCGATCTTCAGGACCGTGTAGAGCTTTCCCGAGCCTTCGAGTATCTCCTGAACCTGATCCGTCGTAACCGCGTCGAGTCCGCAGCCGAACGAGAAGAGCTGTATCAGTTCGAGATCGTCCCTGCGGCTGACGAATTCCGCGGCGTTGTAAAGTCTCGAATGGTACACCCACTGGTCGACGACGCGCAGCGGGCGTTCGCGGCTTACCGTTTCCGTCGGCAGGCTGTCCTCCGTGAAGACGTCGAAGCCGAACGAAGCGGCGAGCTCCGGTATCCCGTGGTTTATCTCCGGATCTATGTGGTAGGGTCTGCCGGCGAGGACTATGCCGCGGCGCCCTTCCTTTTCCATTTTTTCAAGCGTTTCGATCCCTTTTGCGACGACGTCGGCTTTCGCCTTACGCTGCTCCTCCCAGGCGAGATGAGCCGCGTGACGGACCTCCTTCGCCGGGATGTCCCAGACGTCGCGGCAGAAGGACACGAGCCTTTCCGTCGCCGTCTTTTCATCCGTGAAGGCTATGAACGGGCGCAGGTACTCCATCTGCCCCGACGTTATCGCCTCCACGTTGTTTTTGAGATTTTCGGGATACGAGATGACCATAGGGCAGTTATAGTTGTTCTGCGCGTCGGGCGTTTCCTTGAATTCGTAGAAAACGCACGGATGGAACACCGTTCTTATCCCGTGATCGAAAAGCCACTGAACGTGACCGTGAGCGAGCTTCGCCGGGTAGCACTCCGACTCAGACGGTATCGACTCCATTCCGAGCTCATAGATCGAGCGCGACGAGAACGGCGAGAGAACGACGGAAAAGCCGAGCTGTCTGAAGAACGTCGTCCAGAACGGATAATTCTCGTACATATTCAGGACTCTCGGTATGCCGAGCTGTCCGCGCGGCGCGTCGGATCCGGGCAGAGGCTCATAGCCGAACATCCTCTGTCTCTTGTATTCCACCAGGTTTTCGCCTTTTCTGACGTTACTTCCCTGCGAGAATTTCTTCTCGCATCTGTTGCCGCTTATGAACCTGCCGCCGCCGTCGAACGTGTTCACGGTCAGCATGCAGTTGTTTTCACAGCCGCCGCATCTCACCGCCTTCGAGCTGTACGTAAGAGCTTCTATCTCCCCGAACGAAAGCATCGACGATTCGCCGCCGTCATAATTCTGCCGCGCGGTGAGCGCCGCGCCGAACGCGCCCATGATGCCGGATATATCCGGGCATATGACGTGCGCTCCGGTTATCTTTTCGAACGCCCGCAGAACGGCTTTGTTATAGAACGTGCCGCCCTGGACGACGATTTTTTCGCCGAGCTGCTTCACGTCCGCGAGCTTTATCACCTTGAAAAGCGCGTTTTTGATCACGGAATACGCGAGCCCCGCCGAAATATCGGAAACGGGCGCGCCTTCCTTCTGCGCCTGTTTTACGTTAGAATTCATGAAGACGGTGCAGCGCGTGCCGAGGTCTATCGGTGCCTTTGCGAAAAGCGCCTCCTCCGCGAACTGCTCGGCTGTCATACCGAGCGACCCGGCGAAATTCTCGATGAACGAGCCGCAGCCAGACGAACAAGCCTCGTTGAGCATTACCGTGTCGACCGTGCCGTCTTTGATTCGTATGCACTTCATATCCTGCCCGCCGATATCGAGCACACAGTCCACTTCCGGCATGAAAAACTCGGCGGCGACGGTATGAGCGACAGTCTCCACCTCTCCGTCGTCAAGCCGGAACGCCGCTTTGAGAAGCGCCTCTCCGTATCCGGTCGAGCACGCGCGGACGATCCGCGCCGTATCCGGCATTTTCAGCGACAGCTCCTTCAGCTCCTTCCGCGCCGCCTCTATCGGATTTCCCGCGTTTCCGGAATACGAGGAGAAAAGAAGCTCCCCGTTCTCGCCGATCAGAGCGAGCTTCGTCGTCGTGGAGCCGGCGTCAATGCCGAGATAGCAGTTTCCGCTGTATTTCTCAAGCTCCGCGCGTCCGACGGACGCCTTCGCGTGTCTTTCGTTGAATTCACGGAGCTGTTCTTCGTTTTCGAAAAGCGGCTCGAGCCTCTTTATTTCAAGTTCCATCTTAACTCCGCGCCTGAGCTTTTCGGACAGATCGCGGATATCGACCGGCTCAGCGCCGTCCTGCATGGCTGCGCCGACAGCCGCGAAAAGATGTGAGTTTTCGGGATCTATCGCCGTCTCGTCGTCAAGTCCGAGCGCCGAGATGAACGCCGCCTTCAGCTCCGAAAGATAATGGAGCGGACCGCCCAGAAACGCGACGTGTCCTCTGATCGGCTTGCCGCAGGCGAGCCCGGAGATCGTCTGGTTGACGACGGAACGGAAAACGGACGCCGCGAGATCCGCCTTCGACGCGCCTTCGTTTATGAGCGGCTGTATATCCGTCTTCGCGAACACGCCGCAGCGCGCCGCTATTGTGTATACCTGCTTGTGCTCCTTCGCCGCCTCGTTCAGTCCCGCGGCGTCGGTCTGCAAAAGCGACGCCATCTGATCTATGAACGATCCGGTACCGCCGGCGCAGACTCCGTTCATCCTCTCGTCGAGTCCGCCGTCGAAATATATTATTTTCGCGTCCTCTCCGCCGAGCTCTATCGCCACGTCGGTCTGCGGATAGTATTTTTCCACCGTATCCGCGACGGCTACGACCTCCTGAGTAAAGGGTATGCCGAGCGCGTGCGAAAGACCGAGTGCGCCGGATCCGGTTATATGAGTCGAAAGACTGCACCGCCCCAGCTTTTCCGCCGCGAGATCGAGCAGATCCGAAAGCGTTTCCTGTGTGTGCGCGTGATGACGGCGGTATTCCCCGAAAAGGATCCCGCCGTCTTCATCCGTTATTACGAGCTTTACCGTCGTCGAGCCTATATCGATGCCGGCGCGGTAGATTTTTTCATTGAGCATTTATTTCTTATTCCCGAGAGAAAATTTGGATTCGGTGCCTTTTACAAGGCGTTTTATATTTTCTTTATGTCTGTATATCATGAAAACGACGCATACGGAATATATGACCGCCGCGGCAGTATCGCACCCGAGTATGAACAGGAGCGCGGCGCCCGCCGTGAGCGAGCACATCGACGAGAGCGACATGTATTTCACCGTCAGAAGAAGCACGGCAAGCACCGCGAACGCGGCGAGCCCCGCCCGCCAGTCTATCGCGAACAGCCCGGAGAGCAGCACGAGAAAGCCCTTGCCTCCCTTGAAGCCGTACTGTGCGGGAAACGCGTGTCCGAGCATCACGAACGCGCACGAGAACGACGCGCCGAGCTGTCTGTCATATCCGCAGAGCGTGAACAGGTACCCGAAGAGCAGACACACCGCCGCACCCTTGAAAAGATCGAGCGCGAACACGTACCAGGCGTATTTATTGCCGTACACGCGCTTGAAATTCGTAAAGCCCGGATTGCCACTGCCCTTTTCACGGATATCCTCGTGATATATGAGCTTAGACATCGTTATGGCGGGATTGAAGCTGCCTGTGAGATAACACACCGCCGCCGCTATGAACCATATCGCGATCCTCATACGCAGTCACCTCTATTCGATAATGAGTATATAGCTGTATATCTCCTGCCCGCCGTCGATCACGTATACCTCGCAGCCCCTGTGAGTTTTGCGGACGTGTGAGGCTATCTCCTCCGCCTCGTCCGCAAACGAATCCTTGCCGCGGACTATGATGCAGATCTGTCTGTCCTCAAAGTCCACGCTGTCAACGAGCATACACGCCGTATCGCGCCTGTCATTGTCTGCGGAGCAGATATGCTTTCCTATGAACCCGATGTACTGACCGTCATGCAGGGAGAATCCGTCCATATCGGCGTCACGCGAGCAGCGGGATACCGCCGCGGTTATGACGCCCCGCATCGACTCGTTCATCGCCGCTTCTATCTCGTCGGGATCGGACGGGTCGAGATCGAGCATCGTGAGCACCGCGTAGCAGTCCCCTATCGTCTTTGTCTCTATGACCCTGACGTCGGAGCCGCGGTACAGCTTTGCCGCCTGCTTCGCCGCGAGTATGACGTTCGGATTGTTCGGAAGAACGAAGACGGTATCGGCGTTCACCGCGTCTATCGCTTCTATGAAATCGTCGGCGGACGGATTCATGCTCTGCCCGCCGTCGACTATGCGGTCCGCTCCCATATCCGAAAACGTCTGCTTTATCCCCTCGCCCGAGGCTACGGCTATGACCGCGTATTTGCCGCGTTCCGTCCTGCCGTGCGAGTCTTTGGGCAGATTGTTGTGCTGCAGCGACATGTTCTCTATCTTGACCGTCAGGTATTCGCCGAACCTCTGGCAGAATTCAAGCACGAGGTACGGCGTTTTCGTATGCACGTGCAGCTTTACGATACTGCCGTTTTTAAAGCAGACTATCGAGTCGCCCACCGTGTGTAAAAACTGTTTTATGACGTTTTCGTCAAAGCTGTCGACGTCGACCTTCGCGCTCTGCAGCCTCAGCAAAAGCTCGGTGCAGTAGCCGTATTCGAGCACGCTGTCGACCCCGAACGCGTCAAGATCGAGCTCCGCCGGCTGAGCCGGCGTATGGGTATCGGCCGCGCCGGACGGCTCCTTACCGTTAAGCACGGCGTTCATGCCCTCGATTATGTATATGAGCCCGGCTCCGCCGGAATCGACGACGCCGGCTTTTTTCAGTACCGGGAGCATTTCCGGAGTGTTTTCCAGTGTTTTTTTCGCCTGTTGCAGAAAATCGGAGAGATATTCCGTTATATCAGCGTGCTTCCGGGACGCGGCGTATTCCGACGCCTCGCGTACGACCGTCAGTATAGTCCCCTCCACGGGCTCCATGACCGACGAGTAAGCGCGTTCGACGCCGCGGCAAAACGCCTCGGCTGTCTGCGCCGGGTCGGCGGTCTCAAGTCCGGAAAGCCCGTCAGCGATCCCGTCGGCGAACTGTGACAGTATGACGCCGGAATTTCCGCGCGCCGACAAAAGCATGCCGTCCGCCGCGCGGCGTGACGCGTCTCCCACGCCCTCCTCGTCATACGGCGTGATCCTTCCGCCTCCGGTGATAGTCAGGAGCATATTGCTCCCGGTGTCGCCGTCCGGTATCGGGAACACGTTGAGATCGTTCACCTCGTCGCAGTGTCTTCCGAGGTTCTCTGCGCCTCCGCGGATCATCTCCAGCAGAAGCGCGCTGTCGATATAAGCGCGGTCCATCATTTATCTCCGATCCTGAACGTTATCTCATCGCCGAACGCGAAAAGCGCCACGGCGTCCGGCCCTATCGACGCGCCTATGATCGGCCCGATATACCCGACGAAAACATCCTTGCACGGGATCGACTCCCTGACGGCGGCGACGACGGAGGCGACCTCCTCCTCGCTGCAGTCCGAATGCGCGATATATACGGTCTGCGACCCGGCGTCCCTGATATGCTCCTTCAGAAGCGAGACGATCTCGGAGAGCGACGCCGCGCGTCCCTTGACCTTTTTGATCGCCGCCTGCTCGCCGTCCGCGTCGACCGAAAGGATCGGCTTTACGCCGAGAAGATTTCCGAAGAACGCCGCCGACGCCTTGACTCTGCCGGCGCGTCTGAGCGCGTCGAGCGAGTGGACCGTGCAGTACTGATGAAGGTATTTCAGCCTTTCAAGCGTATGCGACGTCACCTCGTCGGCGCTTTTACCCTCGGCCGCGTACTTTGCGGCGTCTATCGCGAGGACGCCCTCGCCCATGCAGGCGTGCTTTGAATCGATGCAGCTGATAACGCTTCCGGGGTATTCCTCCATGAGCTTTTTCGAGAGCACGTGCGCCGTATTGACAGAGCCGGACTGCTTGAGCGAGCAGCCTATGTAAACGATATCACACCCCTGATCGAGGTATTTGCGGAAAACGCGGTCGAATTCATCAACAGGCACCTGCGTCGTTGTTACGCGGCCGCCGTTTCTCATTATATCATATAAAGCGTGTACCTGATCCGGCGTCCAGCCGAGATCGGCGGGAGACGTCTTGCCCTCGTACACCGTGTTCATCTGAGCGTAGTCTATTCCGTATTCCTCCATCAGCCCGACCGTAAGATCGGAGCAGGAATCGGTTATTATCTGTACTCTTCTCATCTAAATTACCTCCGGTAAAGTATTAAAAGATATTTTTTACCGTCCGTGATTATACATCTCATTTCTAAACTGAAACGAAACAACAACACGATCCGACGTGATCCGACAGCTTTATTTGTCCTTTTCCGCGGTATCCGGCAGAAAAACGGTGAAAGTCGTCACACCGTCTTTTCCGGAAAGCACGTCGACCTTGCCGCGATGCAGTCTGACAATCGCGTCGACCACCGCGAGCCCTATCCCGCTGCCCTCCGACGAATGCGACCTGTCCGCCTGATAGAATTTGCCGAATATGTGACCGTATTCCTCCGGGGGTATCACGGAGCCCTTGTCAGACACGGAAACGGAAACACCGCCGCCGCCCTTTCTCGCTCTTATCGTAAGGACGGTGCCCTCATCCGCGAATTTCACGGCGTTTTCCGTCAGGTTGATGAACACCTGCTTCAGAAGCTCTTCGTTTGCGTAAGTATATATCTCGTCAAAATCGAGATCCGGCTCGATTTTTTTCGCCGTCCATTTTTCCTCGAGCAGAAGGACGCTGGAGCGGATGAGCTCGGAAACGTTCACGCGCTTCACGTCCGTGAGCTCCGTCTGATTCTCGATCCTCGACAGCTCGAGTACGCTCGTCGCCATCTTCGCCAGTCTGAGAGACTCCTCCTCGATTATCCCGGCGTATTCGTCACGCTGCTCGTCCGTTATGCCTTTCTTCCGTATCAGCTTCGCAAACCCGGCGATCGAAACGATCGGCGTCTTGAACTCGTGAGAAAAATTGTTTATGAAATCCGTATTGAGTATCTCCGTCCGGTCAAGCTCAGACGCCATTTTATTGAAGCTGTTTGTGAATTCCTTTATCGTCGGATGGAGAGAAAGCGGTTTTCCGAGCGTGAAGCTCGCCTTGAAATCGCCCGCCGCGACCTTGTTCATCGCGTTTATTATCCGGTTCATCGGCTTCATCATCATGCGGCTGATGAAGAACGTTATCCCGGCGCCGATTATAAGGCTCAGGATGATCAGAAGCATGACGGTAACGCCGTGGTTCAGCGCGTTCTCGCTCAGCTCGTTTATGACTCCCGTCCTGACGAGGATGAAGATCATCGATCCGACGACAAGAAAAACAGCGAGCAGTATGATGAACGTGACGCCGGCGAAAAGCAGCGTGAGCGCCGTTCTTGAAACTCTTTCGTCCTTATTTTTCATATTTTTTTCACCGCCTTGTAGCCGAGGCCGCGAACCGATTCGATCTCAAATTCGTCCCAGCCCTCGAATCTCTTGCGGAGCCTGCCGATATGTACCGTGACCGTCTCCCAGCCCGTTTCACTGTCGGCGCCCCAGATCTCGTCCATCAGCTGTATGCGCGTGAATATTTTTCCGGGATACGAGAGCAGCTTGTAAAGCAGGAGGAATTCCTTCTGCGGCAGCTGCTGTGTCTCGCCGTGCCCCGTAACGGTCATACTGTCGTAATCGACGGTGACGTCGCCGAACGTGATCCGCCGTTCGCTCACGATCCGCGCGCGTCTGAGCAACGCCCTTATGCGGAGAAGCATCTCGGTCTCGTCGATCGGCTTTGAGATATAATCGTCGGTCCCGGATATGAAACCCATATGCTTGTCCTGCGGGAGCTGTTTCGCCGTGACCATGAGCACGGGAAGCGTGCTTCCGGATGCACGAAGCTGCTTTGTGAACTCATATCCGTCCATTTTCGGCATCATCACGTCAAGGATCACAAGATCAACGTATTCCCGGTCAAGCGTCTCGAGCGCCTCCGCGCCGTTCGAGCACTCCGACACCGTATATTTTTCAGATTCAAGCACAGCCCGCAGATATCTGCGCGTGTTCTTATCATCATCTACAACAAGGATGTGGAACATAAAATCATACCTCCAATGTTTGTTTATATCAAAATAAGACATAAGGTTACAAAAAGAGACGAGCGGAATGATAAGCGCCGTGTCATCCGGTGTTCGCCTCATCCACCACTTCGTGGTCCCCCTTCCCCAAAAGGGGAAGGTTTAACGCGCCCCCTCAGATACTTCTGAGGGAGGGGTAAGAGGGGGATAGGGGGAGTTTTGAGGGGTGGGGCTCCCCCGACGTTGAGGTCGCAGAGCACGAACTGTCGAGGTACGGACTTCATCAGTCAGTCCCGTTTCCCATTGATCACCGATCACTTGAATTCAGAATTCCGACCCGCTTTGTCCCGCTTTACTCATTCTTCATTCATCATTTTGAATTCTGAATTCAAAAAAGGCTTCAGCTCCCGCCTCCGCCTTTTTTCTTCTATCTGTTCCGCGATCTTTTTTTCACCGCGACCGTTACGGGGACCGCGGCGGCTGCCGCTGCGGCTGCCGGTACCGCCCAGATGAGATACGACGGACCGTCTTTTTTCTCCTCCGTCTTCTCCTCCTCATACGGTACGCTCTCATACTCCTCGTATCCGCACCGTTCACAGTAATGCTGTATCACGCCGTCCTTTTCCGGTGTCGGATTCAGCACCGTCACAGATCTCATGACGTGGCCTTCAGTACCGCACAGGTATGAAACGGCTTTGACCGCGCCGTCCGAGCATTCTATCCGGAACTGTCCGTGCGTCAGGACACTGTCCTCTATCTTCATCGCGTACCACTGCTCGCGCGTTCCCGAAAACATCACTCTTTCAACGTTGACGCACCCGTCGAACGCGCCCGACGGGATCGTATCGAACACCGCGCCGATATCAAGGACCGTGATCTCAACGGCGTAAATCTTCCACGGCGCGGCGGAAAGATCCGCTCCGTCCCTCACGCTCAGCGCTCCGTTCGCAAGGCTCCACCCGGAGCCCGACGCCGATGTGTTTGAATATACCCCGCGCCTGTAGTACGCCTCGTGATCTACCGCAAGGAGCCCTCCGCTTTTCTTTGCCTCTTCGCGCAGAACCGTGAACGCGCCTTCGCTGTCAACTGTCTCCGAGTACACGAGCCTGTCCGTTTCGCGCCAGACGTAAAACGGATTGGACATATTGCCTTCCGGTCTGTCCGACGTCGCGATGTATTCGTTCACCGCGACCTTTATCTTCTTATCCTCCGCGCCGTCGGCCCAGGAGCCGTTGCAGTATACTGTCACCCCGTCCTTTACGAGAGCACTGATCCCGGAGCCCGTATAATAGCAGACGATACCCGTCATCCGTGATAAAAGCGTCGATCCGCTTGACGTAAGCGAATATTCAAGCGCGCCGAGAAGCTCCTTATAAGTTATTTCATAACAGAAGATCCTGTTCTCGAACGGGAACATCGCGTATACGTCCGCCGCGGTAATATACCGTCTTCCGTCGTATACCCTGAGCGGCATATCCGTGCGGATACCGCCCGAATTTATGAAGCCGACGTCGGCTCCGACCGCGCGTGCCTCGATCGACGCGAGCCAGTTGCCCATTGTGCTCGATCTCTCTCCGCTGCCGCTTATATAATCATATCTTCCTGCGTTGACGGTTATGTACCCGATCCGTTCGTTGAGAGCGTCCGTAATATCCGCCGCGAACATATCCGTCAGAAGCACTATATCACGGTCGAGATCGTCCGCGTTTTTCTCGTTGTTGAACAGTCCCGACGGCTCGTCCGCCGTCCGCACCGTACGCGCGGACGAAACTCCCGTAAACGATACGCCGTTCCCGTCCGCTCGGAACGTCAGCTCGCAGTACGCGTAAGCCGTACCGTAGCTTGCCGGCTGCATGTACTGAACGCCGTCCGCGGTCCTGCCGCATAAGTTGGTGTGCGTGTGACCGCCAAGCACAAGGTCTATCGCGGTCCCGCGGCTGAGCTTACCCGCCGCGTACGACGCCTCTCCGTGCGTGAGGAGCACCGTCGCGTCGCATTCACCGTTCTTTTCAAGCTCCGAGGCGAGCCTTTCCGCGATCTGATAATCCTCCCTCACCGAATATCCGGCGCCCGTGAATTTTGAATGCATAATACTCGACGCGTAATCCGACGCGAACCCTATGACCGCCACCCTGACGGAGACGGCGCTGCCGTCCCGGTCCTCCGCGGTCTTTTCAAGTATCACGTAATCCTTCGCAAAGCCTGCCTTTTCGCCGTCCTTATACATATTCGAGACGACGAGCGGGACGTTGTTTTCAAACGTTTCGCCGCCCACCGTGTAGTCGGGCATTGTGGCGTCCGTGTCCGTCGTATTCTCTATCCCCCAGTCGAACTCGTGGTTTCCGACAGTCACCGCGTCGTAATCCATGATCTCATACGCGGCAAAGATCGGCATACCGTTCAGAAGGTTGGACAGCGAATTGCCCTGATATAGATCTCCGCCGTCCACGAGGATCGCCTTTTTCGCGTCGTATCCTTCGCCGTATCCGCGCACGTCCTTCACCTTGTCGGATATATACGCCATCCTGTACTGATACTCGTCCGACGATATATCCGCGAGATATCCGTGAACGTCGGACGTCTCAAACAGCGGCAATCTGTATATCCCCGACGTCTGTGTTTCCTGTTTTCCGGTGAGTCTGAAAAAGCTCATCCGGAAATAAGCGTCGGGCGAGGACGACCTGCCGTACGTGCTGTAAAAATCGGAATTCGGGTAGTATTCGAGGTATTCATCACGCTGTCCGTTGTATTCCGCTCCGGCGCTGCGAAGATAACACCCGTCCTCGGCCTCCCATAGCCCGCATTCCGTCAGCTCCTTCGAATATGCCAGACCGTTCCCGGTCGCCGATGAGGTGAGATATCCGTCACTCGATAAAAACGTCAGGTATCCGTCGCCGTTTTTTCCCGCCTCGAACACCGCGGCGCCGTCCGGTATCACATTCACGGCGCCGTTTCTGACGTCGATCGGGGTCGGCGCGAGCCGCTTGCCCGACGGGAATACCGAGAGCGTGTTCTCCGCCGCGTCGTTGACGATCAGAATAAGATCGCCCGGCGCGATCTCCTCCGCGCTTATCCTGACCGCGGCGCTTTCGCGCGACGCGCTGAGCGGCACGGAAAGGATGACGGCGGCAAAGATGACCGCAAGCGCGATCGGGAGCTTCACCGACCTCATCTTTTCTTATACTCCAGATATCTGAGCTTCAGCTCCGTGTTATAGTAATCCTTGGACGTACATCCGGCGCGTCCGCCGCCGGCGCAGGCGCAGGCGCAGGCACACGCGCAGGCGCACGAGCTGTGAGCGCACGAGCTGTGCGACGAAGAGGAACGCGACGAGGAAGACGACGAGGATGAATACGAGCGTCTTACCGGTACGTTGATCACGTTCACCCTGACGTAGGTATCGGGAGAGGACGAATATCTGTACGTTCCGTTCGTCCGCTTGTTCCTGATCTCCGTCTCCTCCTTCGGTATGTCATTCTCCTCTATCTTCTCCTCGCTCTTTATCATGCTCCTGCCGCAGTACTCGCATGTATCCTTGCCCTCCTCACGCGGGGCTCCGCAGCCCTGGCACTGAGGATAGTATTCTATCTTCGTTCTTGTTATCTTCTTTTCCGTTGCGTTCGTGAAGCCGGAGGAGCCGCCGTATCTCTTTGCCGAACGGACGACAGATATGATTATCGGCAAGATGAACAGACCTAACACCATCATGCCGCCGAGCACGTCGAAGGCGTCTGTATTGCTTTCGCCGTAGCCGTAATCGTAATCATCGACCTTCTCTATCGTTTTTCCGGGATCGAAGCCGAAGGCGTCGTTTTTATACGTAACGCTGACGGTCAGCTTGTCGCCGTGCCCGAGGCCCGTTTTCTCCCACTCCTTATATCCGTCCGCGCCGACGGTGCAAGCCGGCGATATGCTGAATATCTTATCCGGCATCCACCGTATCAGCAGTCTGTCCACGTTCGCGTTATCGAACCAGCCGGGAGTGAACTCGTATACCGTCTCGCCGGAGGTCAGATAATTCATCTGATACATATAATCCTGCACCACGCGGAACGAAAAGCTCACGGTCTCGTTCTCGTAGTACGCTCTGTCGAAGTCGATACGTATGAACGAGTTGCCGTCATATGATATATCCTTCACCGTCTCGCTCAGCGCCTCGTATGAAACGTAATGATCGTTCGGTATGCCTATCGTGACCCACGTGAGAGGCCCCTCGGAATCCGAGTCGAGGACCTTCCAGTCGATCTCGTACACGATATCCAGCGTCGCGTCGTCGTTCACGTTCACGGTGACGACGTAATCGACGATCTTGTCGAGATCCGCCGCGTGAGCGGGTATGGCGAGCGGGATAAGGAGCAGTATCACGGCGAGCGCCGCCGCGAATACGGTAAATCTTCCTTTTTTCATTTATTTACCCTCCTTTTTCCCTTTTCTCAACGGACATTCAAACGACATCGCGGCGGAATTCTCACGTATCCTCACGCAGTCATCTCCGTTCCAGATATCGCTCCATTCCGAATCGAGGAAGCTGCCGAGCACGGGTCCGGAAAGCCAGCTCTGACACGGAACGACGTTTCCGCCGGGCGATATCGCCATGTTTGAAAGGCACGCGCCGCAGCAGGGCGTGTTGAGGCCGAGCTTACGGCAGAGCTCCGGTTCTACCCATCCGGGCGAGGTAAAGCTTATCTCCATCCCGTTTTTGAAGCAGAATTCCGCCGCGTCGCTCAGTATCCGCGACATCTCCTCCCGTGAAAGCTGCAGCGAGCTTGAGCTCTCGAGCTCCGCGTTGCCGGTCGTGATAAGACCGGAGCAGGTGACGTATATAACGCCCTTATCACGCAGGAATTCGAGCGTCTTCACATAATCGCGGTTGAGCACGCATAGCGGCGTATTCACACTGACGTTCAGCCCCGCCGCTATCGCGTTGTCGATACCGGCGGCGGTCCTGTCATAGCCGTCCGCCCCGACGAGCTTGTTATGCACGTCCTTATCCGACGAATAGAACGTTATCTGCACACTGTCGAGCGACGCGCGCTTCAGGCCTTCGCAGTATTCCCGGGTGAGCTTTATGCCGTTCGTGTTCAGACGCGTGACGAACCATTTCGCGTGCTCTATCAGCTCGAAAAGGTCTTCCCTCATCGTCGGCTCGCCGCCGGTGAACGTGACCTGAGGTATCTTTATAAGCCGGCATTTGTCGATGACCGCCTTCCACCGCTCGGTCGACAGCTCCTCCTCCGACGATCCGCTCTGGCCCGCCGCGTAGCAGTGGACGCAGCGCTGGTTGCAGTGCCAGGCGCCGTTTTTCGTCATCGCGCTGACCATCAGATCCATCCTGTGAGGCGCCTTCATATACGGCGCGTAGTCGCCTATGCTGACGTATCCTATCTCCTCTTCGGTCGGTTTGCCGCGCGCGATCTGACTGAAGGCGTTCATTATCCTGTATATATCGCGTGCGAGCCGCTTCTTTGACGTGAGCGGGTATACGCTCTTCATCCGTTTGCAGGTCGCCGCGACGATGACGTCCGCCTCCGCCTCGTTTATCGGCTTGCCGCTGTATACGTTTATCTCCTCGGTAAGTATGCAGAGGAGTATGCTCCATGAGACGTTGACAGGGATCAGGTCCTGACCGTTGATTATCGCGGTACCCGACGGGATATACTTTCCCTCCGGCTCCGCGGGGATGAAATGGATCCTCACCACGCCCGGTCCCTCCGGGTTGAGTGTCGTGTGATGTACAGAACCGAAATGCTCTGCGGCGAACTTCAGCTCGCGCCTTGAAGCCTTCATATCCGACCTCCGTTAGATTATTTTATCAGATTATACCATATAAAAGCCGGACAGGCAAGTGGTTTTGTTGAAATAGGTGTAAAATTTGAACGATAAAGCAAGCCGGCCGTCACGAAAGACAGCCGGCGTGATATACCGTATTTCGTTTTCAGTGCCGTCCCCGGGATCAGTCCGCGTCGGTCTGCTTTCCGTCGCCGAACGGCAGGGCGCACGTCTTGTCAAGCACGACCATGGCAGCCGGGATGAGGACAAGCTGCAGTATTATCCCCGGCACCGCGTTTGTGAACGCGCCCGCTATGAACGCGGCGAAGCCGAAGGATTTCCCGGAGATCCCGAGCAGAAGCGCCTGTACGCAGCCCCACACGGCGCGTCCGGCGAGCATGCCCGCGATAACGCTTATATATACGGACAGTACGTTCTTTTTGCGGAGCAAAGCGTACACGAGACCGGTCACGAGCGCGTATACCGCAAGCTCGAACGCCATGGAAACGGCGGTCGGATAAAGCGGCGGCATCGTGAACAGGAGCGACCGCAGCAGCGGCAGGACGAAAGCCATCGGAACGGCGTATTTCCAGCCGCAGATAAGCGCGCACAAAAACACCGGGAGATGCATCGGCAGAAGCGCGTTTCCCATGCTCTGCAGCTGTCCCGTCAGAAACGGCAGGACGAGTCCGATCGCAAGGAACATACCCGTTATCGTAAGGTTTCTCACATATTCTCTGTTCATGGCGTACCTCTTTTGTTTTCTTACCATCATTATACGCGCCGGCGGACGGCAGTCAAATATTTTTTGTAAATTTTATTTGTCACACCTGAAGCAGTCGTAGCGGACAGAGCCTCCCGTGACCGAGTGATCGGGCTTTTTTCCCGCCAGATACGGGCCCTTCGCCGGGCGCTTTATCAGGAGTTTGCGCGGGGAAAGGGAGTACGCCGCCGAAAAGAGCTCTTCTTCGTCATCGCAAGGCGCCTCAAGCATCTGTATCAGCTGCAGTTTTTTCTTTATGAGACCGCTTTTCTTTCTCTCCGGGAACATGGGATCGAGCAGTATCAGGTCGAAACGCTCAGACGTGCCGTTCATATAGGAAACGCTGTCGCATTCGACGAATCGCATCCGTGACACGGCGTCGGACAGCTCCGGCACGTCCGAGGCGCGTCTGAGACTGTCTTTCAGAAGCGCGGCGATGACAGGATCCCTCTCGCAGAGAGTCACGCGGAAGCCCGCCGCGGCGAGCAGGAGAGAATCCTCGCCGAGGCCTGCCGTAGCGTCAAGCGCGGTCGGCGACGTGCCGAGAGACGACGGCTTTGCCGCGCGTATCAGTATCTCGGAATTGAGATTTCCCCGTCTGATCCGCGGGATCATACGCGTAAGATCCGCGTAAAGCTCCATCCCGCCGCCCGACAGCGCGGCGCCTTTTCCGTCAAACCGCAAACACAGCCCGGCGGACGCGGCGGTGTTTTCGTCGCGCGTCAGCTCCGCGCCGATCCGCGACGCGAGCTCCTCAGCCGCCTCAACGTCGCCGTCCGGTGCCGCGTAAACAAGAATACCGTTTTTCATTTTTCTCTCCGTTCCGAATATGATCCCGAACGGATTATAACAGATATCGGCACGAAAGTCAAGAAGTTCGCAACAACTGATACGCGATCCGGTCAGGCGCACGGTATCCTTATTTTAACACTCTCTGCATTGACAAATCCGCTCCGGTGTGATACAATCTCTCAAAGATACGGATCATAAGGAGATACATATGATTTACAGGACGGAGCGCGACAGCATGGGTGAGATAAAAGTCCCGGCAGACCGGCTGTGGGGCGCGCAGACAGAGCGCAGCTTTGAAAATTTCCGGATAGGCGAGGAAAAAATGCCGCGGGAGATCATCCGCGCCTTCGCCGTCATAAAAAAGGCGTGCGCCAAAACAAATCTCGCGCTCGGACTGCTCGATGACAGGCGCGCCGGGCTTATCGCGTCGGTCTGCGACGAGATACTTTCAGGCTCCCTTGACGGCGAGTTCCCGCTTTCGGTCTGGCAGACCGGCAGCGGCACTCAGACGAATATGAATCTTAACGAGGTCATAGCGAACCGCGGAAACGCGGCAGCAAATGAAAAGCTCCTGCACCCGAACGACCACGTGAACCGCTCGCAGAGCTCGAACGACACGTTCCCGACGGCGCTTCACGTTGCCGCGGTCGTCTCACTGCGCCGCGATCTGATACCGGCGCTCGAGAAAATGATCACGGTCCTCCGCCGTCTCGAGCGCGAGAACGAGGGCGTCATAACGGTGGGACGCACGCACCTGCAGGATGCTGTCCCGATCGCGTTCTCGCAGGAGATAAGCGGATGGCGCGCCATGATCGTATCGTCGTTATCAGCCATACGCGCGTCGGAGAACGGTCTTCTCGAGCTCGCGCTCGGCGGCACCGCCGTCGGTACAGGGCTGAACTGTCCCGAGGGCTTTGCCGAAAAGGCGGCGCTTGCGATAGCCGAATATACCGGCATCCCGTTCCGGACGGCTGAAAACAAATTCCACGCGCTGTCGTCGAAGGACGGCGTCGCGTTCTCGCACGGGGCGCTCAGAGCGCTTGCCGCGGACCTTATGAAGATCGCAAACGACGTCCGTTGGCTCGCCTCCGGCCCGCGCTGCGGTCTCGGCGAGATCCGGATCCCCGAAAACGAACCCGGTTCGTCGATCATGCCCGGCAAGGTCAACCCCACGCAGTGCGAGGCGCTGACGATGGTCGCGGCGCAGGTCATGGGAAACGACGTGACCGTCGGCGTCGCCGCCTCGCAGGGGAATTTCCAGCTCAACGTATATATGCCGGTGATCGCCTACAACTATCTGCAGTCCGTGAGGCTCCTGTCCGACGCGGTCGTATCATTTACGGACCGCTGCCTCTCCGGCATCACCGCGGACAGGGACAAAATGGCGGAAAACCTTGACAAGACTCTGATGTCCGTGACGGCGCTTTCGCCGATCATAGGGTACGACAAAGCCGCCGAGATCGCAAAGGCGGCTCATAAAAACGGCACGACGCTGAGGGAAGAGACGCTTAGGCTCGGATATCTCACGGCAGAGCAGTTCGATCAGGCGGTAAAGCCCGAAAAAATGGTATGATCTGAAAGGGAAAAAACATGAATTACGCTGAAGAATCGCTGAAAAAACACTACGAATGGAAGGGCAAGCTCGAGACCGTTCCGAAAATGAAAATAGAAAACAGCACCGATCTTTCGCTCGCGTATACGCCCGGGGTGGCGCAGGCGTGTCTTGAGATACAGAAGGATCCCGAAAAATCGTACGCGCTGACCGGCCGCGGCAATCTCGTCGCCGTCGTGACGGACGGGACGGCCGTACTCGGGCTCGGAGATATAGGGCCGGAGGCCGGGATGCCCGTCATGGAGGGAAAATGCGTGCTTTTCAAGGCTTTCGGCGGCGTCGACGCCGTACCGCTCTGCGTAAAAAGCAAGGACGTGGACGAGATAGTCAACACCGTCGCTCTGCTCTCCGGCAGCTTCGGCGGGATAAACCTCGAGGACATCGCCGCTCCGCGCTGCTTCGAGATCGAACGCAAGCTGAAGGAACGCTGCGACATCCCGGTATTCCACGACGACCAGCACGGCACCGCCGTCGTCGTCCTCGCGGCGACGCTCAACGCGCTGCGTTTAGTCGGCAAGGACATAGGAAAAATAAAAGCCGTGATCAACGGCGCCGGCTCCGCCGGTATAGCGATAGCGAAGCTCCTGCTCTCACGCGGGCTTTCCGACCTCACGATGTGCGACAGAAACGGCGTCATATGCGAAGGGCTCGGCTGGCTCAACCCGGCGCAGGCGGAAATGGCGAAGGTGACGAACATGGCGCACGTCAAGGGTACTCTGTCCGACGTCATGAAGGGAGCCGATCTCTTTATCGGCGTCTCCGCCGGAAACGTCGTATCCGAGCAGATGGTAAAGACGATGGCGGACGGAGCCGTCATATTCCCGATGGCGAATCCCGTGCCCGAGATAATGCCGGAGCTTGCGAAAAAAGCGGGGGCTGCCGTCGTCGGGACCGGCAGGAGCGATTATCCGAATCAGATAAACAACGTCCTCGCCTTCCCCGGCATCTTCCGCGGCGCGCTCGACGTCCGCGCAAGGGAGATAAACGAGGAGATGAAGCTCGCCGCCGCCGAGGCGCTTTCCGGACTCGTATCGGACGCCGAGCTTTCGGCTGAGTATATCCTGCCCCGCGCGTTCGATCAGCGCGTCGGCCCCGCCGTAGCCTCCGCCGTCGCGTCCGCGGCCCGTTCATCCGGCGTCGCGCGCGCCTGAAGAGCACGGATATGTTTTACGGAGAATCAGATAAAAGAAAGCTTTTTTGTCCGACGACTGTCCGTAAACACGAAAAAGAGCTCCGCCCGGGCGGAGCACTTCTTTTTTTGTTTTATTTGTCTCTCGGCTTCAGAAGTCCGAGATCGTAGTTCGCACGCACGATGAACGAGCCTGTGATATACGCGGCGGTCACCGCAAGGACGACGACGCTGTCTATCACAGGAAGCGCGTTCCCCGTCCGTATGATACCGCCGGACATTATCATGCCGGCGACCGTTATCACAAGGAGCGTTATGCCGGAGGCGAAGCCGATCTTCAGCATTTTCTTCGTCGGATCCTTCCACGTTTTGTAGCCGATATATCCTATGATCAGATGAAGGATGACGTATACGAGATTCACGGCGAACGAGACCGGGACAAGCTCACGGCTGACGTCTACCATGTAACCCGTCGAGGTGAAAAGCTCGATGCCGCCGAGCAGTGCGCGGAGGATGAGCACGAAGCCGGACGAAAGCATAAGCCTTCTGCCTATGCGGAACGCTCTGTTCAGCTTCACGTCCTTATACTCTTTTCTTGCGTAGTTTTCAACGGCGAAGTGAACGAGTATGAATACCGGTATCGCCACGTACAGAAACAGTCTCAGTACGACGAAATTATGCTGATCAGTCACAAGCCCGCGTATGACCTCCGAATTCCACGGACGGAACATCTCGCGCACAAGCTGTGAATCGAATATCGTCTGTCCCGCCGCGCGGTCGAACGCGAGCATGCCCTCTCCCATCGTCATTCCGCCTATGAACGCCGCAGGCAGCATCACGCCGAGGAAGGACGCCACGAACGTGAGCGCGATGAGCGTCAGCGTCCTGTATCTGTTGAACGGTATGCACATTGAGAACACGACAACGAACCCGGCTATCGTCAGCAGTACCGTCATCATCGGGCGGACGTTGACGTCGGCGACGAACGGCGCAGCGCCTATGGCCTGCGGTATGACGTTGAGCAGTATCGGCAAAAGAATCGCTATCGCGCCGAGGACGCCGGCGGCGATCGACTGCGATATTATGTTTTTAAGAAACGATCCCTTGACCGGCGTGCGCCTCGGCTCAAGCGAGAGCAGGAAGCCGCCGGTACCGATTATCGCCGCCTCGAGCATGTACGTGTTTTCGACCGAGAACCACATCTGACCCTTAGCGAACGGTATCAGCGCGAACGCGAACAAAAACACGCAGAAATTCTTCATCAGGTAGAGTACGGATGTTTTCTGTATGTTTCCTATGACCCTGCGCCCTTCTCCGACGACCTCCTTGAGATGTGAAAAATCGTTGTCGAGAAGTATCACGTCGGAGCACGATTTCGCCGCTTCCGTGGCTTTGGCGAACGTTATCGACGAGTCCGACTTGCGCAGCGCGAGGATATCGTTGACGCCGTCGCCCGTCATCGCCACCTTATGGCCCTTCTTCTGAAGAGCGTCGACGAGGGCTTCCTTCTGTTCGGGGGAAACTCTTGCGAAAACGGTATATTCCTCCGCTATCTCCGGTATCCTTTCAAGCGGAACGCCCGCGAGCGAAATGTATTTGTCCGCGTTCTCTATCCCGCAGTTTTCCGCGATCCTGCTTACGGTAAGCGGGTTGTCGCCGGATATGACCTTCACGGTGACGCCGTTTTCACGGAAGAAACGGAGGGTGTCCGGCGCTGTTTCTCTTATATGATCCTCGATTACTATGAACGCGGCGAGCTCGCCGTCGACCGTCATCGCTATGACGCGTTTGCCCTGCTTTGCGCATTCCGCGGAGAACGAAAGCCGTTCGTCGCCGGACGGAAGCAGATACTCCGGCGCGCCCACGAGCACCTTCCTGCCGTCCTTATAAACGAGCCCAGAGCATTTCGTCGCGCTGGAAAACGGGATCTTTTCGCTGTATTCGACGCTTTCATCCATCCCGAAGCGCTGATATATCGCTTCCATCGTGGCGTTGCGTTCGCCCGCCGCCGCGACGATCGCACGGGCGTGGCGCTCGACCTCGTCCGGCGGGATGAAGGCCTTCACGTCCGCGACGTTCATGTTGCCGTCCGTCAGGGTCCCGGTCTTGTCAAGGCAGATCACGTCGACTCGGGAGAGATTTTCAAGCGAATAAAGCTCCTGGACGAGCGTCTGCTTTTTCGTCAGCTGCGCGATGGATACCATCAGAGCGACGGAGGTCGTGAGCACGAGCCCGGACGGGATCATGCCGATGCCGAACGAACCGCCGGTAAGGATGATCAGCGCCCACGCGAGCGGATCCGAAAGGGATAATTCCGTGCCCCATACGGAGGCGTCAGAGCCGTGGTCGGCTATCTTCAGACAAAGCGTTACTGTCACCGCCACAAGAACGACGCCGATGGCGACGGTTATGAACTTGATTATCTTCATTATGGACGTCATAAGCTCGGACTTGTGACTGCCCGCGCTTTTGACCTTTTTCGTAAGCCCCGCGGCGTACGTGTCGTCTCCGATCTCCGTCGCGCGGCAGCGCGCCTCGCCGACGATTATCGCGGAGCCCGACAGGATCCTGTCGCCCGGTCTTTTCTTTACGTGGTCGGATTCTCCCGTAAGCATCGATTCATCAACGTCGACCTCGCCGTCAAGCACGAGAAGGTCGGCGGTCGCCTGATCACCTGCCGACAGCGCGACGACGTCGTCCGGAACGATGCCCTCGGCTTCCGTCACGACCGTCTTTCCGTCGCGGATGACGCGGCTCTTAGTATTGGTGACTATGCGGAGGTTCTTTATGACCCTGAGGCTCTGTATCTCCTGAAAAGAGCCCATGCCGACGTTCATGATCGCCGGGATCAGAAACACGAATTTTGAAAAGCCGAAATACGTGTCGGCGATCTCCGGTCTGCCCGCCGCCTTGAAATAGATGATGAAAAAGATGAACACCGCGGCAATAACGAAAAGCACGGTGTTGAAAAACGTGAAAAGGTTCCCCGCGATTATCTTCGGTATACTCTTTTCGTTCGGGTCGACGGATACGTTGACGTGACCGGCTCTTACGCGCTCGTCGACCTGAGCCTGTGTCAGCCCCTTGTCCGGCGCGGTCTCTATCCGCTCCACCGGGGCTTTCTGCTGTTTTTTACTCATGTTAAGCCTCTTTTCCGAAACTGATTTTCAGATTATACCACAAAATACGGAAAAATTCAACAGGTACGCGGCAATTTAAACGGTTTCAAAAAAGAAAATTCCGTCGTGCCGGTCACGCCAAAGCGGTATGACGGTTTGCAAAAAATGTTTCAGATCCAAAAAGGAGTTTCTTCGATATGAGTTTTATCCGCGGGTGCGCCGAAAAAGCGCAGAATTGTGCAAGGCTCTTGACAATATGAAAAATACATGATATAATCGATTCGGCATCGATGTCCCGAAAGGACATGAATAAGGAGGACAAAATGAAAAAAACCATTGCACTTCTCACGGTTATCGTAATGGCGGCGGCCCTTGCGTCGTCCGCGTTTTCGGCGTCCGTCGCAAACCACCTGTTCGACAAGCAGGGCGGCATAGACAAGGGAGGTCAGACGTGGAGCGTTTGCGGCTGGATAGTCACTGACGCGGAGATCACCTCGGTCGGCTATATACTCGATAACGGAGACATATCGTCATACAAAGCAGTCGTTACGGGTATCGAAAACGACACCCGCGACACCGATAGCACAAAACCGGGCGAAAGCGACGCGTACCGCGATCTCGCGCTCGAGGAGGCGGTAAAGAAAGGCGGCATGAGCGGCGGCGTGAGCTGGGACATTCTCAGAGCCTACAGGATACAGATAGTCATTGACATAACGGGGCTTGAGACAGGCGAGCATTCCGTTCTGACCTGCCTTGAATTCAAGGACGGCGGTATCGCCGAGGCTTTCAGGGAAAAGTCGGAATTCACGTTCAAAAAAGCCGCTCCGGGCGAACAGACCGCCGACGGCAAGGGCGCAAGCACGAAGCACATGGTGGATTTTGACAACAGCGACGAGACAAAGGTAGAGGCGACGGGCTGGGCAGGCTCCACCGTGAAGACCGTAAAGCTCGGCTACAGGATCGATGACGGCGAGACGCAGTTCAACGACAAATACGTAAAGCTCATAAGACTTGACGAGAACGACCCGGGCGACGTCGCGGTCATCAACCTTGCCGGTCAGTACGCGTTCCGCTTCAGCGTCAACTTCCCGATAAACGAGCTGCCCGCCGGCGATCATCGCATAAAGCTCGTAATGGTTGACGAGGACGGCAGTGAGACCGTGGTCGGCACAGGCGGCGGAAGCGAAGAGCTTTTATTCTACTACGAATCGGAAGAAGAAGCGACAGCAACGGATACGGAGCCCGCAACGGATGCGGAGACGGAAACGGACGCGGACACCGGGGCCGGGAGTACGGATCAGAGCGCCGTGGTGACGACGGAGCCCGCAGCTACGGAGGAAACGGCAAAAACAGAAACAAAGGGTATGCCGAAGGGCGCCGTGATCGCGATAATAGTCGCGGCGGTCGCCGTGATCGGCGTCTCTGCCTTCTTGCTGATAAAAAAGAAAAAGTAAAAGACAAACAAAAGAACTGTCTCGTTTAAACCCGACCGTCATAAGGAAGTTTTTTCACCTCACGTTCGAGTGGTGAGTAAGTGCGCACTTAACAAAAGCAGACTGAGAACATAATCAGTCTGCTTTTTCGTGTTCAACCGGTATAATGAAGACGTTCGCTTCGCTCACTAATGAAGACGGGCTATGCCCTGATGAAGACGGCAACTGCGTT
>CACYWW010000045.1 GCA_902778145.1 uncultured Ruminococcus sp. | reverse complement strand
AGGACAAAAAGAAAAACCCCGGAAAACCGCATGGTTCCGGGGTTTTTGGGCATTTTGAAGTCTCGATCAGCGCTTGCTGAACTGAGGTGCGCGACGGGCTGCCTTGAGACCGTACTTCTTTCTCTCCTTCATTCTCGGGTCACGAGTGAGCAGACCCGCTTTCTTGAGAGAGGTGCGGTATTCGGGATCGGCTTTGAGAAGCGCTCTTGCGACGCCGTGACGGATGGCGCCTGCCTGACCGGAGATGCCGCCGCCTTTGACGGTGCAGATTATATCGAACTTGCCGGTCGTTTCGGTAACGCCGAACGGCTGGTTGACGATGAGCTTGAGAGTTTCAAGACCGAAATAATCGTCTATGTCTCTCTTGTTTATCGTGATGGCTCCGGTACCGGGTACGAGGCGTACGCGGGCGATGGATTTCTTTCTTCTGCCGGTGCCGTAGAAGTAGGGCTGAGCTTCGTTATACATTTACGATTACCTCCTGTCTCAGTCTGCCAGGGTCTCGGGCTTCTGAGCCTGCTGTTTGTGCTGCTCGCCAGCGTAGACCTTGAGTCTGGTGATAGCCTTGTCACCGATGGAGTTGTGGGGGAGCATACCCTTTACAGCCTTGACGACTGCGAATTCGGGTCTTTCCGCCATGATCTTCTTATACTGTACGGCCTTGAGTCCGCCGATGTATCCGCTGTGATGATAGTAATACTTCTGCTCAAGCTTCTTTCCGGTGAGGACCGCTTTGGAAGCGTTGATGATTATTACGAAATCGCCGCAGTCTACGTGAGGCGTGAATTCAGGTCTGTGTTTGCCGCGGAGTATGTTCGCCGCCTTTACCGCCGTTTTTCCGAGCGGAACGCCTGCTGCATCTATAACATACCATTTGCGGTCAACATTTTCTTTCTTTGCCATGTAAGTGGACATTAATGTTTCCTCCGTAAATTTAAATCATTCTGATCGAACAGTGGCAAGTATAGCACAACGGTCCGGTTTTGTCAATACCTTTTTGAGATTTTTTTCGATTTATCGGGGTGTTTTCTTCGATTTTCTTTGATTTTCTTCGATTTTCGGCTGTTTTGAAACGGAATAACGGCAAAAATAAGCCCCATTCACCGGTCAAAAAAGAGGGACGCGCCGTTTTCATACGACCCGTCCCCTCACAAAAGTCATTTCAGCACGCCGTCAGCCGGTCAATACTTCGTCTCGTCTCCGGGAGTGCGGACGTCCTCGTCTTTATCGGGCGCCTGCTGAGGCGTCTGCTCCGAGCTGCCCTCGGAATATATATCCGGGATCTTCTCCTCCGGCACGCCGAACTTCGCGGCGATCGCGGGATCCGCCATCTGCTGCCGGGCGTTCTTTTCGGCGTTGACGTTCATGAAAGCCATCCTGATGGTGCCGAAGCTGCCGAGGATGGCGAAGCCGAGACCGAGGACCAGCTGCCAAATCCAAGCGCCAAGAGCGCCTGTCTCTTTAAGAACTTCAAACGAATGCTTGAAAGCTTCCGAAAACGGGAATCCATAAGCATTCATAACGAACCTGACTACACAGCCGTACCACGCGGCGGCAAGGACTATGAACGCTATGATTATGGCGATTATTATGCCTTTCTTACTGAGCTTGCCCGCGAATATGCGGTAGCCGTGTATCGCGCAGAAGACTCCGACGAGTCCGGAGATCGCCGCGATGAAGCCGATTAGATCGAGCACGACCCACACGACCGCGCCGGCTAGCGAGAAAAGGAACGCGCCGAGTATACCGAGCAGTACGTTTTCCTTCTTTTCCTGTACGGGATTGAATCCGTTATCCATATTCACACCTCTTGCGTTTTTTTAAATTATACAATATGAATATAACTTTGTCAATACTTTTTCGGTTTTATTCATCCTTCAGATCGTTCAGGTCGTACGGCGTCGACTGATATACGAAGTAGTTGAGCCAGTTCGAAAACAGCAGATGGGCGTGGCCGCGCCATATGTTTTTCGGGCGCTTTTTCGGATCGTCTCCGGGGAAGTAGTTATACGGTACGTCTATCGGCAGTCCCTTTTCCAGATCCCTGAAGTATTCGAGCGCGAGCGTGTCATAGTCGTATTCGCAGTGACCGGTGATGAAGAACCTGCGGTTCACGTCGTCGGAGATAAGATACACGCCGGCCTTGTCGGAGCTTGCGACGATCCTCAGACCGAACGCCGCCGACACCTCGTCCTCATACACCTCGGTATGGCGTGAATGAGGCGCATAAAACGTCTCGTCAAAGCCGCGGACAATCGGGTGAGCGGGCAAAAGCACCCTGTGCTCGAACACGCCGAACATTTTCTTATCCATTTTGTGCTTGTTCACGCCGTAGTAGTAATACAGCGCCGCCTGCGCCGCCCAACATATGAATATAGTCGAGAAGACGTTTTTCTTCGCCCACGCGAAAATGCCGCACAGCTCGTCCCAGTAATCGACCTCGTCAAAATCGAGATTTTCAACGGGAGCGCCGGTTATGATGAGTCCGTCGAACTTGCGGTCCTTAACCTCGGAGAAATCCTGATAGAACGCCTCCATATGCTCCTCGGACGTGTTCTTGCTTATGTGGTTCTCCACACGAAGAAGCGTCAGATCTATCTGCAGTGACGAGTTTGAGAGCAGTCTCACAAGCTGAGTCTCGGTCGCTATCTTCGTGGGCATCAGGTTCAGCACGGCGATCCGCAGCGGCCTTATGTCCTGATGGAGCGCGCGCAGCTCCTGCATGACGAATATATTCTCACGGCGGAGAATATCCGCCGCCGGCAGTCCGTCCGGTATTTTGATAGGCATATCGTTTTATCTTTATCCTTGTTTTTTTCACTATTTTACAACGGAAACCCGGTCGTGTCAATCTTTATCTGTAAAATCGCCGTGAATAAAAAAAGGAAGGACAAATGCAAGGTGCTCTGAAGGACAGTAAATAAAAACCGACTGAGGTAAGGATAATTGATCCTTATTCCAGCCGGTTTTTTGCCGCATACCTCTGCAAGCAGGACGTTTGTGTGCCAAACGTCAAAGAAACAGTTTACAGTTATGATTGCACGCGATGCGTGCAAGTTATGAATTGAGGCTTTGCCTCAACGTTATGATATGAGTTCCGCAAACGTGCTGCAGGCACTCATAACTTGCGGAGCAATCATAACGCGCGTCAGCGCTCATAACGTTTCGCGTAAGCGGAACTCATAACTTTTATACGGGTACTGATTATTCCGCGGAGCCCCAGAGCTCGATGGAGTCGATCAGCGTGAAGCCCTCGTGAGCCTCAGACGGGTCGATCCTTATGTATTCGAGCTGGCCTTCCCAGAGTGCGGAATCCTTCGGGTTGATGACGATCTCTTCCCATTCCTCATTGTCGACGCCCTGTTTTTCAAAGCTGAAGCGGGCGGAACCGGCTTCGGAGAAGTCCTCTGTGCCTTCGCAGGTGAAGAAGAACTGTCCGAGGCTCATATCGGTCTTGTTGCAGGCTTTGATGACTATCGCGGAAACTGCACTGCAGTCGAACGGAGTGGTGAGCTTGGGAGTTACGAAGAAGGGGTCGATAGCGCCGATCTTGATGACGAAATGTCCGTTTTCGACATAAGCATCCTCAACGCCGCCGGAGAATCTCCAACGGGGATCCTCTTTCTCTTCGTCTTCACCCTCTTCAGCCTCGGTGTCCTCATCCTTGTCCTGAGACGAGAGATAAAGATCCTCGGCGGTGAGCGTGGTCATATCCCACTTATAGAGCAGCTCTTTGCCCGCGCGCGGGTCGACGAGCTCTTCGGTCACAACGCCGGTCTTGCTTTCGTCGGTCGTCTGCAGAGCTATGTAATCGATGTAGGCTTCACCCTCGCTGCCGTCGGTATAGTCGAGACGGAGGGATTTGAGCGTACCGGTCCAGCCGTTGATGTCGAGCGTGTCTATCTCAAGCTCTTCCCATTCGGCGTCCTCATCGGCGAACTCCCATTCGAATTTATAGGAGTACGACTCGGACGGGCCGGGGCTGTCGGTGGTGTTGATGAAGAGCTGCGCGGAATAGGAATCCGTCATGTTCTTTATTCTGATGGTGATGTATTCGACATTGTCGCAGTCGATCGTGGCGGCGAGTCTCTTGGTGGTGATATTCGGGTCACCGCCTTTTACGGTCAGCTTCATCGTGCCGTCTTCCATGGCGGATACGTCCGTCATATTGGACGAGACCCAGCCGAGGTCATTGGCGTCGTTGAAGTCCCATCTGTATACGTCGTAAAGCTTGACTTCCGGAGCCGCGGTCGTCTCCTCGGGCTCGGTGGTGTTGTCCGGCTCGGTGGCGGGTTCATCCGTGGTGTCCGGCTCGGTGGCCTTATCGGTATCCGTGGTCTTTGCAGGCTCGGCAGTCGTTGCAGCGCCGGTCGTGGAATCCGCAGGACTCTTTGAGCAGGCGGCAAACAGAGACAGCGTCATAACGGCGGCTATCATGACAGCGAGCAGCTTTATGATGTTTTTCATAATTCTACCTCCTATGAAAATCTGCCTTAATTATAACAGAGCCGTGATGAAATGTCAAGTATTTTTTTCATTTCCTTAAATAAAAAACGCATCATACAGCGATTTTCCGTTGTCAAATCATTGACAAAGCGGTCCGAATGTGTTAAAATACAAAAAAAGCGGCGGTCTGCGCCGCGGAAAGGCGGATGAGTATGGGATTTGACACCGTTGTTGCGATCGGACGTCAGTACGGCAGCGGAGGACGCGAGATCGGCGAGCTTCTTTCGGAGATGATGGGCGTGAAGTTTTACGACCGTGAGCTCATCGCGCTTGCCGCCGAGCGGAGCGGCGTCTCACGCGACGTTTATTCACACATCGACGAGACTGCCACGAACAGTCTTCTCTACGCGCTTTCTACCGGAGCGTACACGTTTTCAAGCCACTTCACGTCAGTATCGGATCTGCCGCTGAACGACAAGCTGTATATCCTTCAGACGAATCTGATACAGGATATCGTAAAGCAGAACGGCGCGTGCGTGATCGTCGGCAGGTGCGCCGACTACATCCTGAAGGACGAGCCGCGCTGTCTGAAGGTGTTCATACGCGCTCCGCTTAAGGACAGGATAGAGCGCATCATGGCAAAAGAAGGACTGAGCGCCGCCGCGGCGGAATCACGCATCATCAAGACGGACAAAAAACGCGCGAACTACTACAACTTCTACACCAATCAGGAATGGGGAGACATCAACAACTACGATATCTGCGTCAATTCCTCACTTCTCGGGAAAGAGGAGACGGCGTCCGTGCTGTTCGAGCTCATAAAGCGGCGCGAAGCGCGTAATAAATAAAAATATATATTTTTTAAAAATTTACCGTGTATTCACATATGGCAGTCATTATATGATATAATATAAAAAAACGGTTTGGAGGCTGACATGGCAGAACTCAGATTTGAAATAAAGAAAAGTCTCGGCTGCATATCCGATGAAAAGGGCGGCTGGGCAAAAGAGCTCAATCTCGTGAGCTGGAACAATAACGATCCGAAATACGACATCCGCTCCTGGGATGATTCTCACGAAAAAATGGGCAAGGGCATAACCCTTTCCGCCGACGAGCTGAAGAGGCTGCGCGACCTGCTCAACACGCTGGATATCTGATCCTCAAAAAAAGCATAACGGCACCGCACGTCAAGGCGTGCGTTTGTCTGTTTTGATCCGGTGATATGAAACTGAAAGAACACTTCACCCTGAAAAGCAAGGAAGCGGAGGCGAAGGAAGAGGCGCTGCGCAAAAGGATATCGCTGTGGGTACTCTTCACCGCCGTGGTGATCCCGCTTCTGAACGACGGCGTGCTCTACACCGTGATAGAATACACGGATGGCGACGCCGCGCTCACCGCGCTCAACATCATTCTCAGGTACATAATGGTAGCCGTCAGATACGCCTCTGTTTTCGCGTCGTACGGCGCGGTCGCCGCGGGCGTGCTCCGTTACGGCTATAAGGATTTCAAAACACCGACGGTCCTTTTGATCGCCGGCGCTTTTCTGCGTTATATGGTCGGGCAGTTCGGCTCACTCGTTTTCTGCTACGAGCACAGCGTGATAAGCAGCGGGGCGACGGATATAGCCGCGATGGGCCTCGGATATTTCATGATGATGACTCTTGATATCGTTAAGGACGTCGTCCTTCTCGTCATCGGGTGCCGTTTCGCCGCGAAGGTGCGCTCCGGCGCGCTCCGGTTTACTCTGCCGGACAGCTCCGCAAATCCGTCCGACGTCAGGAGCGCCGTTTCATCCGCGTTTTCGTCATCGTATCCCGTTTTCCGTGTATGCATGTTCACCGCGTGCGTTCACGCCGTCTTCGACGCGCTCTCGAATTTCGCGTCCGTGACGCTGACGCAGCTCGCGACTGACGGTCTGCCCGGTTCTCTCTCTCAGATAATGGCACTTTTACCGGGGTACGTGCTTATAATACCGCTCTGCGCCGCGGGACTTTTCCTTTCCGTGATGCTCTGCTTTTCCCTTCTCGTCAGGGCGCCCGAAAAAAAGCTCTGAAGCGTAATATAACGGACAGCCTCCGCATAGTCTGCATTGAGCAGATATGCGGAGGTGATCTTTTTGACAGACTTATACACGGACAGATGTGTCAGGCTCGGTCAGTACATGACCGAGCACAACGCCACCGTCAGGGAGACGGCGGCGGTTTTCGGGATCTCGAAATCCACGGTCCACAAGGACGTGACAGACAAGCTCAGATACAGGATGCCCGCGCTGTACCGCGAGGTTTCCGCGGTGCTCCGGAAAAACAAGGAGGAGCGTCATCTGCGGGGCGGCGAGGCGACGCGCAGAAAATACGAGAGCAAAAGACAGCCGTCATCTGAGAGCGTCGACGATCGACGCTAACATCACGGCGGCGTCCGCGCGTGTTAGCGGAACGTCCGCGCCGTCATGACAGGCGTTCTTTCCTCCGAGCCTTTCAGTTATCGCGGCGGCCTCTCGCACGGTGATCACGCCGTTGTCCGCCTCCGCTACGTCAAGGATACCGGCGGACATCGCGGTGACGATATATCCGCGCTGTGTCCGGGTAAGAAGCTCGTTTTCCGTTTTTCCGGCGTATACGTTCGGCGAATATCCCGCCGCCTTCATTGCCATCACGATGAAGTCGGCGCGGCTCACGGTCATATCCGGGCGGAAGCTGCACGTGTCGCCCACCTTCTCCCCGACGAGTATCCCTCTCTCGGCGAGAAGATACGCGGGGTATTCCGCGGGCGTCCCCGCGACGTCCGTATACCTGACGTCCGCCGCGCTGCGCTCGACTCTGACGCTGACCGTAACAGGATCGCTTTCGGCGCCGTATTCATCGGACACACGGCAAACGAAACTGTCGCGGCCGATGAAACCGCTTTTCGGCGTATACGTGAAGCTGCCGTCCGGCATCATTTTCACGACGCCGCGGCGCGGCTGCGATACGACGGAGATCTCCGTCGCGTCCCCGTCGGGATCGTTGACGTCAAGCGATGAAAAGGCGGTCACGCCGCATTTCGTGTAAACGCGCACGGAGTCAGCCTCCGGCGGCGCGTTTTCATATTTCCTGCTGTAAAGGAGACACGTCACGGCGTCGTCGCCGTTCACCGAAAACGAGAATTCAGCCGAGGCGCCTTTGTACGCCGGCACGAACTCAACGCGTCCGATGAGCGACGGCGTGAGCGTCTGTCCCGGGAAGGCATCGAGCGCGCCGAGCTTCAGAGTTCCTTCGGACGGGTCCGGCAGCGTAAGAAGCGTGACGGTGTTTACCGTCCGCCCTCCGGCGAACGGTTCGAAGTCGTCGGCCGAAAACCGTATATTGCCCGCCGTCGACGTTTTTTTCAGCTTTCTCGCTCTTTTAAGCACGTCCATGCCGTATGAGAGCGAGGACGTGTGTTTAATCGCCGGGCTTTCCGCGCTTTTGTCCGGCAAAACGACCCTGATCGATCCGTCATTCGGCGACGTTCCCTTTTCCGCGCCGTCCCCCGCGCTTGCCGTACCTGCGGCAGACGTTAAAAAAAGCGTCACGGCGAAGATGAAGAATGTCAGTCTGTTCCTGATACCCATGTTTTTACTCCTTTCGTTTTTCAGATTATAGCCCTGTACGCCGTGCAATAGTCAAAACGACGCTTATTTTTGCGCCAATATCATTGACAAGCGGCGGCTTATCTGCTAAAATAAAGAAAAACTCAATATAAAGCAAAGGAGTTTATCATGGCAAGACCCGAATATATCAAGGATGAAAAAACGTACGTCCTTAAATCGGTCAGGCTCGACGGCATGCGCGGGCTCCGCGCGACGTTCACGGGATCGCTCAATACGTCAAAGGGCGATATCTTCCTCGATTCGCCGGGAGGCGGATACATCGGCTCGCTGCTGTTCTCGAACGGTGCGGGCGAGAATACCTCCGGCTGCGATATCGATCCGTGCGGCGGCGTTCACGACGTTTATATCAGGATCACCGGCTCCGTGAACGTATCGGACCTTGAGTTCATCGATCACAGCCCGTATGACGATATAAAATACGAGCCCGTCCCCGAGGAAAAGATAATCAACAACGGTCACGACAGCTGGGAGGCTACGGACATGCTCGGCAGGAAGGTCGCGTCGGTCGAGGACGTCGGCGCCTTCAAGCCGGAGAGGCGCGTCGGTATCTTCTACTGGACGTGGCGCGAGCACGCGGTCGGTCTCAAACCCGTAAACGTGTCGAAGCTGCTTGAAAAATTCCCGGGCGCCGAATACAATCGCGATCACCCCGGCTGGGGCGGCGCCGCGATACAGCCTCACTGGGGCGAGCCGAGATACGGCTTCTACCGCAATTCCGACCCGTACGTCATCCGCCATCACGCGGCGCTTCTCGCCGACGCCGGAGTCGACTTCCTTCTGTTCGACTGCACGAACGGCGCGCTTCTCTGGCGCGACGCATACGAGCCTCTTCTCAAGGGTCTGCGCGAGGCGAGGGAGGACGGGATTAACGTTCCGAAAATCGCGTTCATGCTCAACTTCTGCCCGTGCGAGACGAGCGAGTTCATGATCCGCGCGATATATCAGGATCTTTACAAGCCGGGCAGATACCGCGACCTCTGGTTCATGCTCGACGGCAAGCCGATGATAATGGCTTACAAGGAATCGCTGCCCTCCGTCGGAAAGTCCGATTTTGAGACGAAACAGCTTGACGAGATCAGGGATTTCTTCTCGTTCCGCGCCGGTCAGCCGCTTTACGGCACCGCAAAAGGCGGTCCTCACCGTCCCGATCACTGGGGCTGGCTAGAGATATTCCCGCAGAACAAGTACGGAGTGCGCGAGGACGGCTCCTGCGAGATGATGACGGTAGGCGTCGGTCAGAACGCGAATGACGAGCTGATCTGCACCTGCTTCAACAACAGAAACACCTACGGCAGATCGTACACGAAGGAATACGGTCACGCTCTGCTTGACAGCGAATCCTATAAATACGGCTACAACGTTCAGGAGCAGTGGGAGCGCGCGCTCGACATCGGGCCTGACAACGTATTCGTCACCGGCTGGAACGAATGGATGATGGGTCTTTTCCACGAGCCGTGGATAAAGGATCCCGATTCTCCGCAGCTCGCCATGGTCGACCAGTACGACCGCGAGCACAGCCGCGACATAGAGCCGGACAAGGACGGATATCTCGACACATATTATCTGCAGCTCGCCTCGAACGTCCGACGCTTCAAGGGTGCGAAGCAGAGACAGAAGACCTCTCCCGAAAAGACGATAGGCTGCTTCAACTGCTTCGGCGACGTTACGCCCTACTACCGCGCGGACAAGGGTCTGACTATCCACCGCGACTGGCCGGGCTTCGCCGGCTGTCACTATAAAAACGACAGCGGCAGAAACGACATAATCGGCGCGAAGGTGGCACGCGACAAGGAAAACGTCTGGTTCTACGCGGAATGCGCCGAAGATATAACGGCTCCCTCGCCCGAGGGCTGGATGACGTTCTTCATCGACGCGGACAGAAGCAAGTCCACCGGCTGGGAGGGCTACGACATAGCGATTAACCGCACCGCGCCGACAGACGGAAAGGTCACGGTGGAGCGTTATCTGCCGACGGCGGAGCCCGGCTCCTTCACATGGGAAAAGATCGGCGAGGGCACGATCACCGTGGACGGCAAACGCCTTATGATCCGCGTGCCGAGAAAGCTCATTTCAGACGGCGCGCTCAATTTTGAATTCAAGATCTCCGACAACATGCAGACGCCCGACGTCATGGATTTCTATGAGAACGGCTGCGCCGCTCCTCTCGGCAGATTTAACTATTTATATAAGGAGTAAGACAATGAAAAGAATACTTACGGTGATTTTATGCGCCGTGATGCTCATCTCCCTTGCCGCCTGCGGCAAAAAGGACGGGAATGAAACGGAGGCTCCCGGCTCCGTCGTTTCAAAGGAAGTCGTAAAGATCAGCATAGAGCTGACGGACGGCAGAGTCATGAACGCGGAGCTTTATCCGAAGATCGCGCCGATCACGGTACAGAATTTCGTCGATCTCGCGAGATCCGGGTTCTATGACGGGCTCATATTCCACCGCGTAATAAAGGGCTTCATGATCCAGGGCGGCGACCCGAAGGGCAACGGCACCGGCGGCTCCGGCAAGACGATCAAAGGCGAATTCGCGGCGAACGGCGTGAAGAACGACCTCCACCACACGAAGGGCGTGCTCTCGATGGCAAGGCGCGGAAAAGACGCGTCGGGCAACATGAACTATGATTCGGCGACGTCTCAGTTCTTCATCGTGTCCGGCCCCGATCAGAACGTGGCTCATCTCGACGGACAGTATGCCGCCTTCGGCAAGCTGACCGACGGATATGACGTGCTCGAGGCGCTTGAATCCGTCCCGACGGACGCTTACGACAAGCCTCTGACCGACATCACGATAAAAACGATAAAAGTGCTTGACTGAAAGGAAAAACGAAAATGGTAGTTATCGAAATGGAAAACGGCGGCGTGATGGAGCTTGAGCTTTACCCCGAAAAGGCTCCGATAACCGTCGCAAACTTTGAAAAGCTCGTAAAAAGCGGATTTTACGACGGACTCGGCTTTCACCGCATCATCGAAGGCTTTATGATCCAGGGCGGCGACCCGAAGGGCAACGGCACCGGCGGTCCCGGCTGGGAGATAAAGGGTGAATTCGCGGCGAACGGCGTAAAAAACGACCTCAAACACACCCGCGGCGTCATCTCCATGGCGCGCTCGATGGATCCGGATTCCGCCGGCTCGCAGTTCTTCATCATGCACGCCGACGCCCCGCATCTTGACGGGCAATACGCGGCGTTCGGCAAGCTCGTCTCCGGTTACGACGTGCTTGACGAGATAGCGACGACGCGCACCGGCTTCCGCGACGCGCCGAGATATCCGCAGGTAATGAAAAGAGTTTATATCAAGGAGTAAAAAATGAAATACGGAATTCAGCTTTACAGTATGAGAGACCTTGCCGAGCGTGATTTTGACGCCGCGGTCACCGAGGCGGCAAAGATCGGCTACTCCATGATAGAGTTCGCCGGATTCTTCGGCAGGAGCGCGGAGCAGGTCGTCGGTCTGCTCAAAAAGAACAACATTGAGATATTCGGCACGCACACCGGGATCTACGATCTTATAAACGATTTCGAAGGCACCGTCGCATTCCATAAGGCGATCGGCAACAAAAACTACATCATCCCGCATCACAATCTGAGAAACCGTGCGGAGATCGACGAATTCGTCGGGCTCGTGAACAAGTATCAGCCCATGCTCGAGGCGGAGGGCATAAAGCTCGGTTACCACAACCACAGCATGGAATGGCTGCCGAACGAGGACGGCACAATCTCGCATCCGGAGCTGCTTGAAAGAACGAACATCGGCTTTGAGATAGACACGTTCTGGGCGTTCAACGCCGGGCGCGATCCCGTCGCTCTGATGGAGCAGTACAGGGACAGGCTGCTTTCGATCCACATCAAGGACGGCTTCAGGGGCGGACGCGGAATGCCTCTCGGCAAAGGCGAAGCTCCCGTCGCGGCGGTATACGCGAAGGCTGTTGAGCTCGAAATCCCGATGGTAGTGGAAAGCGAGACCTGTGATCCGACGGGCGCGGACGAGGCAAAGATCTGCTTCGATTATTTAAAAACGCTTGAATAACGCAAAAAACTCCCGTAGCGGTGTACTTCGTAAAGAAGTACACCGCAGCTAAATTTGCTTCGCAAGCTGAATTCGGCTTCGCCGAGCTTGCAGGCGAATTTAATTTAGCTGAAGCCGTGGGCTTCAATTTAGCTATACGCCGACAGGCGTATAATTTAGCTGCCGCAAAGCGGCAATTCAGCTGATTTATACATCATTCCTGCGTCGGAGAAGTTAAGACGGGCTGAAAGAGAATAACCCACTATGACACTTTCAATAATCAAAAGATGTCAGAGTGGGTTTGTTTCTTCCTTACGTAACCTCTCCCTCCTCGGGAGTTTTTTCATATTTTTTGTGACCGCGGCATCTCAAACCGTTACTATATGGGTGAAGGTACCTTTCAGACAGGAGAACAACATGCAGGACAATGAATTGATAGAGCTGTACTTTTCACGCGATGAGACCGCGATAAAGCAGACGTCCCTGACGTACGGGAGCGCTCTTTCACGTATCGCCTCGGGGATACTGAAAGACCGGCGCGACGCCGAGGAGGTCATGAACGACGCGTATCTCGCCGCATGGAACAGCATACCGCCGGAGCGCCCGGATTCGCTTTTCGCATACATATCGAAGATAGTGCGCAACACGGCGCTTGTGCGTCTGCGCGACGATTCTGCGGCGAAGCGCGGAAAAAACGTGACGGTCTGCCTTGACGAGTTATCCGAGGTGCTGTCGTCTGACGACGACGTCTCCGCGCACGTCGAGGCTGAGGAGCTGTCCCGGATCATCAACGGTTTTCTGAGACAGCAGGACGCGGACGAGCGCGACGTGTTCATACTCCGCTACTACGGCTATATGCAGGTCAAAGATATAGCGGACAAATACGGCTTCACCCAAAGCCGTGTCAAGATGATGCTCAAAAGGACGCGCGACAAGCTCGCGTCGGTCCTTGAAAGGAACGGTTACAAAATATGAAAAACAATGAGATACTGAACGAAGCTTTAGGCAAGATCGACGATAAAATGATCGCCGCGGCGTACGAAAGACAGGCTGAAAAAAAGAGCCTTTCACAGCTCATCGGAAAGATAACGGCGGTCGCCGCGGTCGCGGCTTTCGCGGCTTTCGCGATCCTGTTCCCGATAATGGCGAAACGCACGCTGGCTCCCGTGTCGTCGGAAACGTCATATACGGAAGAGCAGCCGTACGATCAGAGATGCGATTACATGACCGTAATCAAAGATTACATTTTCCGCCGCGATGAGAATGGAAAAATTATAAGATACAACGTCCATACCGGCGAGACGACCTTCGTCTGCACGGATCCCCTCTGTGATAAAAACGGACGGGGATGCCCCGGCGCCGAGTCGTTCGCGTTCATCGGCAACACGCTTTATTATATCAACCCGAATGAAAACGGCGGAAGCGATCTGTGGGCGTTATACGAAGACCGGGCGGCGCCAAGGCTGCTGTATACGTTCGACGGCGATATGAGTATCATTTACTCATACGAGAACACGCTTCTTCTGCGCAGCGTCGAGCTGATCACCCGCGGGACTACGGAAAGATATTATTACCGGTATATCGTGAACGCGAATATCTTGGAGCAGCTTGACGGCAGGAATATATCGAACGGATTCCTGATCAAAAAGATCATGAACGGACGTATCATATGGGTGAACGCACTTGAGGAAGGTCACCCGTATTATGACACGGATCTTGACGGCAAGGACGTGAAGAAACACGAATTCGGTCATTACTACGGCAACGTGTACAGGGAAGCGCTTGAAGTCGGCGAGGACGGCGTCGAGCATTGCAATCTGTACGTAACGCTCGCCGGTGAAACGGAGGAAAAGCTGCTTATCGCAGACCTCGGACTCCCGCTTTTCGCCGAGGACAAGATAGTTTACACGAAGATCGTTCCGAAAGAGGAACGCAGGGTCGCGTACGTCGAGGAGTCCGGCAGGAAGGAGACCGATCCGTACGGCGGCGACGTATATATAATGGATCCGGACGGCGGAAACGATCATCTCCTCTTCCACACAGACGAACGCATCATGGAAATGGGCGACAATCTGAACGACAGGGTATACGTCAGCGGCGATATCATAGGGATCCTCGCCGAGCATTACGTTCCCGGCAGGGGGATACTCGGAAAACTCATCACGGCGAATATAAAGACCGGCGAATTCGCCGTTGGCAAGACCTATGACGAGATCACCGACACAACGAAGGAAAACCCGTACACGCCGATAAGTCTTCACGGCGTCGGCGAGGTGCGGCAGGCGTCCTTCATCACCGGATCAAAAGGAGAGGATACAACGGATAATAACGGCGCTTCCGTCTCCAGTGGGCTCGATATGTCGACGATATACGGCTCGGATAAGCTGCGGAGATATTTCCCGTCACTTCTGCCCGAAAGCTACCTGGTATTCGGCGTTACGACAACAACGGAGAACGGTGAGATCTCCCGGGTAACTTTGAAGCTCCTCGACGACACGGACGGCTCTTACAGGGACGGCATGAGCGAGGCTGAGGTGTTTTCCCTCGCGAGCACACATGACAGTATGTACGTCGAACTCTATATAAAGAACGACGCGAACGCGCGGTTCCTTGAAGGCTATACCGAAAGATGGGATGTGACGGATACGCTTTCCGCAAGAGGCATTGAAGCAAAGTATAATGACTTATCCAAAGCCACCAACTGCCTTGTGGATCTCGGAGACGTAATAATGTATTATTCCGTTCAGGAAAGGGGCGTCCACGGCGCGACAGTAGACTCCGACGCGCTTTACCGCATCATAACCTCGACCCCGGCGATAAACGTCGAGGGATAGACACAACGTTTTATACGATGATTCCAGGAACAACAAATGGCCCGGCTTATCCGGCGCGGCGTGATAAGAAAGTATTTTGTATAAACTTTGCCGCGCCGAAAATGAAGACGCCCGCAAGCGGGCTAATGAAGAAATGAAGACGCTTCGCTAATGAAGAAAATCGAATTC
>CACYWW010000044.1 GCA_902778145.1 uncultured Ruminococcus sp. | reverse complement strand
ACTCTCTGCTGACATCGCCAGGGGGATCCGCAGTAACGATGTAATCGACAGAAGTGTTGCAAGAATCAACATGTATCAAATACTTGACACCATAAAAGTAGATACAGTCAATAAGAACGTTTGTGAAATCGTGAGTGAAATACTGACGCTTTGATATCAACAAATTCGCATTTGTCGGGACATCGATAAATCGGAATTTGCGGAGGAACAACATTATGCCGGAATACAGTGAACAGGATCTGAAATATGCGACGGAATTGCGCGAGGAGATCCACAAAAACGCTCTGGCGAGGGTCAAAGCGGTTTACCCTGACGCCGATCATGTGGTTGACGAGTATCCGGCGGACGCATATTTTCAGGAGGTCTGGGATTATCCCGGGCAATGGTACACGGTGGTGGGAACGCCGCCCGGGACAGGAGGCAAAAAAGAACTGACGGAAGCCATTGTACGTCAAACGCTTGAGTATTACCGGAATAAGGGAACCGCACGTTCCGACGATGGTTTTTACCGACTTATCGCAGAATACCCCGATATCGTTTGCGAATACCGACTTGTCGATTCCGATGATCGGAACGCGGACTCGTTAGGCGTATTTCCTTATCGCGGGGTCGATTCGCACCGTATTGCTTTGGAATGCGCCTTCCGCGAACTCTCCGAAGACGGCGGCAAATGGTCTTACGATACGAAAAACGCCAGGTGCAAAAAACTGGGCAGCAAAGCGCTTTTTGCGCCGACGGGTTCGGATAACTGGCTCAATTATCGCAAGGCGTTTCTTTGTCCTCCGCACGGGACTTCCTATACCGACAGGGATTTCGATAGGGTCAACGCCGTTTTGTTTCCCGGCGGAACGGAATGTCTGGAGGTTTACAGATGGACGACCGACTGGTCAGACTATTTCGACGAGGGCCACGAATGGTGGGGCGCGCTGTGTCTTACGGTTTATGATAAAACGCTCGAACGGTTCGTCGTTATCACGGCATCGGCGACGGATTAACAAATTCCTGTTTACGGAGTAAAAAGCAATGGAAAAGACTGAAGAAAAAGCAATATTTGACAGAGCGACGGAGAAGCTCGATCTATACGTTCCGCTGTGTCTGGAGGACAATTGCGCCGACGACGCGGCAGCATTCCTTCAGCCGGGCGGACCTTACGTGAGATTCGCCTTGAAGGAGTTCATGAAAGAGCTTTTGTTTGAGCTTATAAAGCCCGTGGGAGAGTGGACGAAGGATCCTTATTATATAGATATGGTCCCGATCTACGAGACGGTAAAGCATGAGCTTGCGGAGCATTTTGAGGTCAGTCACGGGCTCGAGGAATATATTTTTTCCGAATACGTCCACGTGAAGATAAACGATATCCTGTCCCTCGATCTTTTAAGGGGACACCACGCATTCTCTACCGTGGGAATACGCGTCAACGGCTTTTGGGACGACGACGACAGCGACTGGATGGGATACGTCGCAGAAAAAACGGACGACGAGCTGCTTGAGTGTCAGGCAAACGGCGACTGCGAGCGATGCTCCGCGTACTTCTTCCCCGATCAGACACCGGAGTTCTGCCGCGTCGCGGAATACGTTTACGACAACATAGACCGCTTTGTGCAGATGGCTGAGGAAAAGGCGCGGGAAGAAAGAAAAAAGTATGACCTGTAGATCATACGGAAACCGGTGTATTTATGGAAACGATAGAAAAGTATAAAGACTGCAAAAAAGAGGACGTGATCCGCAAAGTTCCTAAGGACCTCTGGTGTGACTGGCTCGCGCAGGCGCCCGATGAGGACAGAGCGGATGAGGCCTTCATGAAAAAACTTGTCCTGCGCCGCGGGGAATGTCTGCGGTTCGCGCCCGATACGCTGCGATCCGATCAAAGCACGGTCTTGAAGATCGTAAAGAACTGCCCCTCCGCCATCGTTTATGCGTCGGAGGAGCTTCAGAACGACCGTAAATTTGTGAAGCAGGCGGTGAATCTGAACGCCGAAGTAATAAAATACGTAAGCGAAAGGTTCAGAAACGACAAAGGGATCACCCTTCTCGCCGTCAGAAATGACCGGGAAATATTCTCCTCTCTCACGGAGGAGATGCAGCGCGACGCCGATGTAGCGGAAGCATATCTCGGCGGGAAACCGATCGAGCTGAAAAACGCGCCGGAAATTGTACGCGACAACAAGGATTTTGCGATCAAATTACTCTCAGTGTACGGCAGCATGCTCAAATACGTGAGCGAACGCCTGCGCGCCGACAAGGACGTCGTGACGGCGGCGGTCGGCTCGGCATGGGATGCGCTAGGATACGCCGCCGAAGCTCTTCGCGATGACCGCGACGTGGTCCTTGCCGCCGTAAGTCACGACGGGTACGCGCTTCAGTTCGCGTCCGACGAATTGAAGGACGACAAAGAAATCGTCCTGACGGCTATTGAAACCTACGAAGGCGACGTGCTCGAATACGCGTCGGAACGTCTGAAGGACGACAAGGAGACGGTCCTTGCCGCGGTAAAGAGATGCGGAGATTCTATCGGCTTCGCATCGGAGCGGTTAAGACACGACAGCGACGTTATCCGCGCTGTCCTTGGCGCTTACCCCGGTCAGTTTGAAAACCTGCCGGAGGACGTGCAGGAGGATCTTGATCATATTCTTTTCGGCCTTGAAAGCGTTGTAAAACACCTTCCCGATCCTGAAAACTACACTTTTTTCGAAGATTCGACAAGCGAATACTATTCCGATTTCGCTCAGGCGGAGGAGGATTTTCTCGACATTTTCGAGTCGATACCGCCCGAGGAACTGGAGGATGATCCGGAGCTGAACGACAGAGTCAGCCGGCTTGCAGTCGAGATGAACGGCGCATATTACAAAGAGGGCAATTATCCGTATGAAGACGTTCACGACGGATTCCTCCGCAGCGTTGAAGCGCTGTACGAAGAACACGATATCCCGGTAAGTCCTGTCCTGAAAGAAGCTGTCGACGCGCTTCGCCGGGAAAGCAAAATAAAAAAAGACGGTAAATACAAAGATCTCAGTCCTGAGGAGAGATCATTTTATGAAAATCTTGACCGGTATGAAAAGGCCGTCGGCGGATCAGCCGTGAGATTCGGAGCGGAAGACAATCGGGATTATCTCGCCCTGAACGGCGGCTTCGTGAAAAACTGCATGACGTCCTTCATCAAGGATCTGATATACTCGACGGACGGACTTTACCACGAAAGCGGGCTTTGGGAGGACGACGGATACGAGGTCGATCTCGACAAAGCTTACGAAGAGATCCGCGCACGTCTGTCTCCGGAGATAAACGTCGTAAGGAATCATGATTCTTACTATTCGGAAAACGTCACCGTCGACGTGACCGAAGATATCAGTCTGATCCTTGTCAGAGCGGCACCGCTCAAGATCATGGAGATTTGGGTGAACAAGGTCGACTCCGGGCACGAACACGGCAAGCGGCTTTCCCCGGACAGGCTCGGCGAGTTTTGCGACACGGTCCGGTACATACGCGATATCTACGGAAAATATGAGGAGCTTGCCCTGCTGCGCGCTGCCGAAATCAGAGAAAAGCTCGGCCTGTGAGACCGGATCATGTCAGGTATAAAACGAAGGCTTGGTTCAGTGTGACGGTGTTCGACCAAAGGGAGGTAAATATGAAAGAGATAAAAATACGCAGAATAAGCTACAGCCCGGGTTACGGTGATATGCTTGGAGGATATCACGGGAGTACGCTCAGACAGGATAAAGACGGAAACTGGACGTTCGTCTGCTCCGACCGCAATGTTTATAACGAACCGACGGTAACAACGACCTACGCGGTCAGCGCCGAGGATGTCGCGAAGTTTGAAGAGTTTATAAAAAGCAACAAAGTTATGTCACTGGAGAACCGACCGAAAAGCGATATGTTTGCGACCGACTACAGCCCGTGGAGCTGGAGCATAGACTACGAGACAACATCGTTTGGAAAGACAAAGCGCGAATACTGCAGCATCGAAGAATACAGGAGATACTCCGGCCGCGACTGCGATATACTGAAAGAACTGCGCAAAAGGTTTGAGTCTTTGCGCGGGGAAAAGATATCGGAAACGGAAGAAGAATGAAACAGCCGTAATAACTGAAAAAAAGGAACTCTTATGTACTTTTCAAAACACAACGAAAAAATCACGTACATAAACCATTACAGCGGGCTGCTCGAGGTGGAAGGCGAAGGCCTTCTCTGCCGGGAGGATACCGGGTTAAGGCATGAATCAGACAAAAGCTGGGCGAAAGAATATGACACACTCAGCGTGACTGAGGGAATAACCGGACTTGGCGACGGTTATATCGAATTCTTCTCGCATATAGACTGCCTTATCCTCAGCCGTACGGTAGAAACCGTTGCCGCCTCACCTGAACTTCTTAAAAGCTGGCGTAAAAGAAAGGTCCTGATCTGCGGCGAATACGAAACTTTTGCTGAAAGGTTCGCAGATGAGAACGGTCTCAGATTTCTTCACAGCGATATTCATCTGGCCGACGATGACATAGAAATCGCTCACGAACATGATATTATAACTCTGCGCTTTCATGAAAACGGCTCAAGCGATATCCATTACAACTGTTTCACCCCTGGAAGCTCGGCGGGCAGCTACGGCGGAGGCGAATACGCCAACCCTCTGCCGCGGGACTTTTACGTCGGATGCACCGTAGAGGATTTCGCAAACAAACTGAACGAGAGAGTTCGCGGGCAGATACTGTCAAATGAAACTCTGAAGCGGTTTCTTGAGATTTCAAACGAAAGACACAGGATCAAGATGACAAGAAAACGTATGACGAAGGAACGGAGAGCGGAGGTCGATAAGGTAATGAAAACGAAAAAGAATGGCAGCAACTGGACCGCGTATTACGACGAGGACAACGGCAGGTATTTTGCCGAGATAATGTACACCAGCCGCGAGGGGCGCGAACAGTACGATTACGAGATAACGGCCGATATTTACAGCCGGCTCGGCACCTTTGCGGATGACATTGAAAACGAGAGACTTATAAAAACCGGGGAAATGACGTATTCGTTTGAGAATACGATGTACGGCACGCTCGGTCCCGAGCGGACCGTCTGGGACGAGGAAGCGAACGAAGCGATGAAAGCGGCAGAGGCGAAGCAAAACAAGGACGGCAAGAAAAAGAAATGATCCCGAAAAATCGGGAGTTGTGAGGTAATCGGAGTGAAACGCAAAACAGCAAAAGAGATACTTGCCGAGGCTTTTCGCGAGGTGGCGGAGGGCAAAAACATAGATAAGATCACGATACAGGATATCGTGGACAACTGCGGGTATTCTCCTGCGACATTCTACCGCAATTTCAAGGACAAATACGATCTGATCGCGTGGGATCACACGCGAGGCGTTGCGGAGATTATGGGTAGGATCAATCCTTCCCATACCTGGAAACAGGCAATGATTGACGCCGCAGAATGGTATCACAAAGAAAAGGAATATCTTGCGAATCTGTTTCAGCACACATCCGGACACGATTCTTTTATACGGTACATGACGGAGATCAGCTGCGATGCAGTGAAAAAATATATCCTGGCGTCGGGCGGTCAAGAAAAGCTGACCCGGCAGGAGGAATTATACGTCCGAACTTACTGCCTGGGTACGGTCAGCTTGACCTGCGAATGGATCCTCGGAAAGCACGCCGCGACGCCGGAGGAAATCGCGGAGCTGTATGAAAGCGCTCTGCCGGAGCCGTTAAAACAGTATTTGATTTAAAAAAAATGACAGAATACAGCCGAAGTCTCTCATTTTGAGAGACTTCGGCTGTTTTAGTAATTGAAAATGTGTTTCGCCGTTGCTATAATACAATCAAAGGTTGCGCGCAATAATACAGCGCACAATAATAAAGTTTACGGAGGACAATACAATGACTAAAATCGAACTGTTGAAGGAATTTGCAAAGGGCTGGTTCGGCAACTCCCAGCAGCACTCCATCCACGCTCAGCTTCTCAAGGCGAGAGGCCTCGGCAAGCTTGCCGACAAGATCATGGCGGAATCGGACGAGGAATGGGAAGAGGCGAAGAAGGTCAACGCCCGTCTGATCGAGCTGGGTGAGACTCCCGTCGTGGCGATCCAGGAATATCCCGTTATCACCGATATCAAGGAAATGCTCGAATACGACTGCAAGGACAGCGCCGAAGCGCTTCCCATGATGAGCAAATCTCTTGCGATGTTTGACGACGACTACGTCACGAAGAGTATGATCGAGAAATTCATCATCGACGAGCAGAAGCACTTCAATTGGGTAAAAGGTCATCTCTGCCTGATAGAGCAGATCGGCATCGAGAACTACATGATCGAAATGATCGGCGAGTAATTATCGGAGGAACAACATATGAAGATCGCAATTCTCAACGGAAGCCCCCGCAAGGAAAACACCGCTGCGATGATCGAGGCGTTCCGTGAAGGCGCCGAGGAGGCGGGACACGAGGTGGAAGTGCTCCACGTCGGCAAAATGAAAATCAACGGCTGTCTCGCCTGTGAATACTGTCATACGAAGGGCGAGGGCAAGTGCATCCAGAAGGACGATCTCGAAAAGATCATGCCCGCTTATCTTGAAAGCGATATGGTGGTATTTGCATCTCCCATCTACTACTTTGCTCCGACCGCTCAGCTTGAGGCCGCGTGGCAGAGAGTCTACTGTATCGGAAAACCCGCCAAGGCGACGAAAGCCGCTCTGCTTCTGAGCTCCGGCTCCGGCTCATACGACGCCGCGATCGCTCAGTACAAAGCGTTTACCGGTTACGTAGGTATTCAGGATATGGGCGTCTGCACCGCGACGGGCGACGAAAACAAATCCGAAGCGAAGCTTGCTGAGATCAAAGCCTTCGCAAAAACGCTGTAAGGAGATTTAACAATGAACGAAAAGCAAATCATCCTTGAAGCGATGAAAAAAGCGGGCGAACCGCTGAACGCCGGCAAGGTCGCGGAGCTGACCGGACTTGACCGTAAGGCCGTCGACAAAGCTTTTGCCGAGATGAAAAAGGAAGGGTCCATCGTATCGCCGGTAAAGTGCAAATGGGAGCCCGCCGAAAAGTGATCGACCGACCGTGCCGTCTCATATACTGAGGCGGCATGTTTATCATGGGATAAAGGTTCGTATGTGATACGGACCACGCGAAGCATGACGGCAAATATATAAATACAGTAATTCCCGATTTCAAAAAAGGAGAAAATGATATGTTAGTCAATACAAAAGCCAGAGTCGGAGTTTTTTCAATAGCGCTCGGCGCTTATCTTCCGCAATTCCCTTCTCTGAGGGCTGAATTTGAAAGTCAGTATGAGAATTTCAAGGCTTCGATACCCGATACCGTCGACATAGTTGACGGCGGCATGGTAACGACAAAGGAACAGTCTGTCGAGGCGGGCAGAAAATTTCGCTGCGCGGACGTTGACCTTGTATTCATGCAGCTTCTGACGTATGCAACGTCGTACAACATGCTTCCCGCAGTCAAGGACCTTGACGTTCCGGTGGTACTTGTGAACGTGCAGAAGATCAAAGCGCTCGATTATGATAACGCCGGTACGGCGGAATGGCTCGGCGAGGCTTACGCCTGCGGTGCGGTCGGCGAGATGGTCGCCGATCTTGAAAGGTTCGGCAAGCGTCACGCGGTCATAACGGGCGTTGTCGAAGGCGGTGATCCCGGCGTTGAAAAACAGATAGACGAATGGTGCAGAGCCGCACAGGTGCGCCGCCGTTTCCGCGATACGAATCTTGCACAGATCGGCAGACCTTACCCCGGCATGATGGATCTGTATATCGACGAGTCGAATCTTTATCACAGAATGCAGCTTTATACCAAGCAGTTCGACTGGGAAAAGATCTGGGCGATCGCCGATGACATCACGGATGAGGTGAAGATCCGTGAAAAAGCCGAAGATATCCTCAACACGTTCGACATCGAGGGCGGCGGAACTGTCGAAAAGATATGGGAGATGGCAAAATACGTCGTCGCTTTTGAACAATGGGTAAAGGATGAACAGATCGGACTCGTTGCGTCACATTATGACGGATACGCAAAGGGTCAGGCGGGCGTTGTCGACAGTCTGCTCATACCTGCGTTTTCAATGCTTATAAAACAGGGTACGGCGTGTGCAGTCGAGGGTGATATAAAGGTCGCAATGGCAATGAGCATACTCAAAACCATTGCCGGCTCCGGTCAGTTGTCTGAAATGTATACGATCGACTTCAACGATGATATATGTATAATCGGTCACAGCGGGTCCGGCGACTACGATATCTCGACCGAAAGAAAACCGACGATGAAGATAGTCGACGTGTTTCACGGAAAGACCGGCGGCGGCTATCTGACGCAGTTCTATCCGCCGGTCGGTCGTATAACGTATCTTGCGATCACACAGGACATGAACGGCAACTTCAAGTTCGTAGTTGCCGCCGGTGATAATGAGAAGGGCAAGATACTGTCAAACGGCGATACGAATATGCGCACCCGTTTCGCCTGCGGTGCGCGGGAGTTCGTAAACAGATGGAGCGAATGCGGCCCGACGCATCATTTCGCGGCTGCGATAGGCGACCATATCGACGTGATACTGAAAGTCGCGAAGATAATGAACGTGCCGGCAGATATCGTCGTCAGGTAAACGGGATGAATAACGAAAACAAAAGATGTTACGACTCTCTGATGCTCGGTAACCAGATCTGCTTTCCGCTTTACGCATGCTCGAAGGAGATCGTTCGCCGGTACAGAAAGCCGCTTGAGGAGCTGAATCTGACTTACACACAGTACATCGTGATGATGGCGCTCTGGGAGCACGGCGGCATGACGGAAGGAGAGCTCGGCGGGATCGTGCATCTCGATTCCGGCACTCTCGCGCCGCTTCTCAAACGCCTCGAAAAGCAAGGGTATCTCACCCGCACGCGGCCTGACGGCAACGAGCGCAAGCTTTATCTCTCGCTGACGGATGAAGGCGAGGCGCTGAAGGATCGGGCGATCAGCGTCCCCGCCGAAATGCAAGGCTGTATCGACCTGCCGGAAGAAGAACTGTCGGAGCTGAAACGCCTTCTCGACAAGGCGCTTGCAAGGATGGATCAGAAACCGCAAAAGGAGAATAAATAATGATTGACGAGGTCTTTTGATTCATTCAAAAACGCGTTTTACGGGCTTTTTCGGTTCGGCGTGGCAAACATTCCTCCCGGTCGATTTGAAGCGCACACAGGCGATTCTGCGCGCTAAAACCCCGGCTTTTTCGTCCGAAAAACATTCCCTGCCCGGAAACGTTCCGGACAGGGATTTTTGTCATGTTACGCGTTTTACGATGAGAGAGCCGCGCCGATAATATCCGCTGATTTGAAGTTTGACTTCGCTTCATTAACGAGCGAAGCGAACGGCTTCATAAGGACGTAAGTCCTTCTTCATTTTTTTCCGTACTCTTGATTTAGTCACAATTATATGGTATCATAAAATCAGGGATTAACAGAATACATATCTCCGTTTTCAGAAGAAAAGCTTTGCTCGGTGCGATAGAATCATATCGATAGATCGTGATATACGCGGAGGAAATGAACTATGGATAAGCGTTTAGCCGGAAAATGGTATAAAGAAGAATTGGGTGAGACCATCAACATTTTTGATGAGGAACCTTTGCGTATGAAGATGTCGTTTTCGTCCAGCGGATACTATAATTTTGAACCGAACTGTGTTTATGAGAAGGACGGCTGTTACTGTTTTGAGATCAATGATGAATATTTTCGCATGGTATATCATCTGCAATTCAGGGACGGAGAGATCATCGGTTTTTATACGCAGCACGGGAAAGAGACTCCCGTAAAATATAAAAAAGTAAGTGATATACCTGACGATAAACCGTTTGAATGCAATCCGTCGGAAATCTTCATACCGAATACGAATAAAACGAGAATTGACGTGTTGAAGCAATATGCGGAATATGACAGAACCCGCGATTACGGATGTGACAACACTTTCGTTTTAGGCGGTGAAGCTCCAGCTGTTCTTGAAAAGTATAACTACTCGGGATATATAAACGGGCTTGACGCTTCCGGTGACGAAATTGCCTTCAGACTTCTTGATTTTGTGTGCGATCATTTCGGGCACGACGGAACAAAAGGTTTAAGCGACGGCAGGTCAATTACAGATATAATTTCATTTTGTGAATCAAATGAAATGAAAACCAATTGCCGCGGTCTTGCGATTATGCTTGCTTCTCTTCTTCGCTTGAACGGCATCAAAGCACAACACATAACGTGTATGCCATACGAGGAACCCTTTCAGGATTGCCACGTTGTGGTGGATTGCCTGCTGCCTTCGGGAGAGAGGATCATGTTAGATCCGACTTCCAGACTCTTTTATAAGGATCGGTACGGTAAATATGTATCCTTAGCTCGTTTAAGAGAACTGCTGATTGCAGACGAGCCGATATATGAAAACCCGACCGCAAGCTATAACGGCAACGGGTTTGCAAAAGACTATAACAGGGATTATATGATTAAGAATACATTTCGTTTTGCCCGTTGTACAATAAATGAGGACGGTGTTGACGGCAAAAGAAAAAATTCGAGATATATTGAATTGATCCCAAAAGGGTACCCCATCGAGACGTTTCCGGAGGACAGAAAAACAGATTTCGTATATAATGACATCGAGTTTTGGAAAATGTGAGAATATGGCAGCATAAGCTCACGATCGTCGATATCTTACGATCCCTTCAAAAACACGTTTCAGGTACGTTTCGGCTCCCGTCCCGGCCGATTTGACAGCTTCACAGGCGATAATACGCCCGGAAGTCCCGCTTTTTTTGTTCAAGAACACCCCCTGTCCGATAAGGTATCCGGATAGGGGACGTTTTGCTTTTACGGCATTTCTTTGCAGGACTTGACAAATCAATATTATATATGCTATAATAACTATAATATTATCCGATACAGAAAGGACTTATTTATGAAACGACTGACCGCTTTTCTTCTCGTCTGTATCTCGGTCTTTTTGCTTACCGCCTGCAGCGGCGCAACCGATCCGTCAAAGGATACCGTAAGCGACGCGGCCGGTACCATGACCGGTGAGATCACGGAAACACGCGAGAATGAAACCACGGATACTCAAACGGATGAGATAACGTCCGACGATTACTTTGACAACACCCGGATCGACGTTGTACCCGCCGATACCTCCAAGGTCGCGGATCTGACCCTGCTCGACGACGGTTACGACGTCTATCAGCTTCCCGGCAGCGGCAACGGCGGCTGGCGGTACGGCCCTTCTTACATCTACTACGGCGACGGCCGTGTCGACGCCTACTTTGCATCGGGCGGCGACAGCGGCGAATGGGACCGCATCACCCACAGAAGCTCGTCGGACGACGGCAAAACGTGGTCCGCCGAAAAGATAGTTGTCTATCCGACTCCGGACAGCATGGACGACCATTCCTGCTGCGACCCCGGCGCCGTTTATTTCAACGGATATTATTATATCGGATACACCTCGACCCTGAACGACGGCGGTTACTGCAATAATATTTTCGTCGCACGCTCCGAAGACCCCGACGGTCCCTTTGAAAAATGGAACGGATCGGGCTGGGGCGGCGCGCCCGCGCCTTTGATCTACTTCGATCAGTCGTACGGCTACTGGGGCATCGGCGAACCCTCCTTTGTGGAGCTGAACGGAACTTTATATATCTACTACACCTACTCGACGCCCATGAAGGTCTTTCTTATGCTTGCGACCGCCGACGCGAGAAACGAAAACTGGCCCGCGGCGCTTCAGTATCACGGCGCGCTTATGGAACGCCCCACGGATTCGATGGATGTAAAGTACGTTGAGGAATGGGGAAAGTTCATCGGCGTAGCCAAAGCCGACGGCGGTTGGATTTCCGTCTATGAATCCCCGGACGGCAAGAGCTTCAAACTGGCGGACGCAGTACGTGAGCACGTCTGCATATCTCCCTTCGGGCTCGGATTATCCTCCCGTCCGAACGGTCATATCAGAGTGACTGAGGATACAGACCATCTGCGTCTGCTGTACGCCTACGGTGATTCGGGCTGGGCGGCGTGGAACACCCGCATACATGAGATAACCCTTACGCATTCCGATAAAAACGATATCGAAGCGGAGCTTGCCAAGTCCGGCTCCGGCATAGGCATCACCCGTGAGGCTGAGCGCTTCGGCTGGGAAGAATGGACCATGGTGCGGACCAAAAAGGATCTCTTCATCATGGCTGCGGGAGAAAAGGTGAACGTAGAGTTGTTCCTCCGCGACAGGTACGTCAACGGCAAGGATATTTCCCTGCGCACGAGCGGCGTCACGGTCGCGGATTACGACGACAGCGTCGTGAGCTTTGAAAACGGACGCATGATCGCAAAGGGAGCGGGCAAGACCGACGTTACGGTATGCTACGGGGAACTGAAGCACGTTTTCCACGTTACCGTCACGGAAACAAAGGACGAGAAAAACGCGATCCTGAAGAAAACGACCGTGACCGCCGCGGTCGACGCCTTTACGATCTATCTGGGTGAGCGGGGTATTTACCGTCCTCAGATCCGCGTGCGCATAGCCCGGGGCGACGGTTCCGTCAGCGAGCTTTACGTAAACGACACAGACAGCAAGATCACGTACACGGGTTACGACGAAAAAGTTATTTCCGTCAGCGAAAAGGGTGTGATAACGGCTCGCGCCGCGGGAAGCACTACGGTCACGGTGAAGTACGGTTCCGATACCGTAAAAGTGGCGGTAAAGGTGTCGGACAACCCCGACGACGCCTTCTTCAAGCTCGGAGACGTGGAGGATTTGACGTACGTATCCCTGGATCTTTCAAGAGATATCGACCGCTCCGTGCTGTCTCACTTCAACAGCTGTGAGATGACCGCCGTCGAGGACGGAATCCGTGTCACGGTAAATTCCAAAAACACAAACCCGGCACTCACCGACCCCAGCTTCAAAATAGTCTATCAGGGTGCGCTTGAGCCCGTTATGACAGAAAAATACAATGCGGTGGAGATAGTCTACCGCGTCCCCGTCGACAATACTCCGAACGCAAAGGATCTGGAGATCTTCATCGGCGCCGGTTCTGTAATGGACGCGCAGGGCGGTTATTCCACGTCCGCAAATCTCATTTGTGACGGCGAATACCACACGCTCCGCATCCCCGTGTCTCAGCTGAGCTTCTGGAAAGGACAGCTGAACGTCATACGCTTCGACTTCTTCAAGTCAGCCCTTGAAGGGGACAGCATGGATATACGTTCCATATCGCTCGTCTCCTGACTCCGCCTTTCTGAATAAACATGCCCCCGCCCGATGATATATCCGGGCGGGGTTTTGTTCATTCAGCTCCTGCATCGAAAAAGAAAAAAACAGAGCTTAAAAGCCGCGCTGCCGGGTTATTTATACCGTGAAGACGCTGCGAGGACGAAACACGCTTTTTTTCCGCGGGACGCGATTTTTTATTGTGTTCTGTTGACTTGCGTTTTCAGATGTGATATTATGGTATTGCAAAAAAGGATGACCGCGGGCGGAAAGCAGGCTATCCCGTTTTGTCTGAATTAACAGTGATCCCGACCGACAGGGACCCGTAAAGGAGCGGAAAATATGAAGCTGTCTGAAATATTCGAAGAAAAGCCGAGACGTTGGGGATTCAGGGGCGATCCCTATTTCTGGGACTACTTAAAAGACCTTGCCGAGGATATGGAGATCGTGTCTGCGGATGAGCTCGAAACGTGGATAAAGAAAGAATACCTTTTCCTTTCCGGCAAGCCTCTGACCGACGAATATATGGATTTTGCCGTGATAGATCAGTTCAAACACGGCGGGATGAGCTCCGGCGGAGTTGATAACCGGTTCTGGACGGAGAAAGCTATCCCGCTGTTGAAAAGCAGGCTGATGAAGCTGTGACAAATACCCGTCAGGCCAGGAAAAGATAACGGAGAAAGCCGAAGAAAAAGCAATATCCGACAGAGCGGCCATAAAGCCCGGTCTCTCCGGCTTCGGTTCAGAATACAACAGGCATTAAAGAACGGTGGATAATCATATGATAGGATTTGAAGCAGAAAAAACTGCGAAAAAACGTGCGGAAGAGTTTATAAAAAACGCGTTCGTCAGCGCCGGGACCGTACCTTTTTCATTCACGTACCGAAAGAAGGATTCGCGTGAAACGCTTAAGGACTGGAAATACGAAAAAACGGACGGCGGCGTCTGCTATACGTCGCCCGACGGGCTCCGTGCGGAGGTGCAGATCCGCGGATTTGAGGATTTCCCTGCCGTGGAATGGCTTCTGACGTTCGAAAACACGTCGAATGAAGACAGCGGACTGATAGAGGACGTATATGCGGTCGACGCGTTCGTTGAAGCCGCGCCGTTCAGAACGGCGGGGACGGAGCAGTACGGCGGACTTGACAACATACTTTATTACAGCAACGGCTCGGACTGCAAGGCTGACGATTTCATGCCGCATAAAGAGATACTGCACCACATTTCGATAACGGAGCGGCTCGATTTCAAGTGCGTCGGAGGAAGACCGACCTCCGGATCGTCAGGCGCCTTCCCGTATTTCAATCTGCAGACGCTTGACCGCGGCGTTTTCACCGCGATAGGATGGTCGGGACAGTGGCGCTTTTCCGTCACTGTGCGTCAGAAGGAGACTCCGGCGGGCCCGGACTGCTTCAGACTGTCGGGCGGCATGGCGGAGCTCGGCACGGTGCTTCACCCGGGCGAGAAGATCCGCACAGCGCGTATACTCATGATCTTCTGGGACGGTAAGGTCGATACGTCCGAGCGTATGATCCGCAGGTTCATGCTGAAATATCATACGCCGCGCGTCAACGGCGAGATCGTCGATCCGCCGCTGCCGGTCTGTTCATGGGGGCATTACGCGGCGCGCAACATGGAGGAGATAGATAAAATAAAAGCGACGGGACTGCCGCTCGACACGTACTGGGTCGACGCGGGCTGGTACGGCCCCGCCGGTACGCGCTGCGCCGATAAACGTACGGTCGACTGGGCGTATTACGTCGGCTGGTATGATCCGGACGCTTCGCGCTATCCGAACGGGATGCGCGAGGTATCCGACTATTCGCGGAAAAACGGGATGCGCTTCGTGCTTTGGCTCGAGCCGGACCGCGCCGTGGTCGGCTCGCCTGCGTACAACGCTCATCCGGAATATTATATGAACGTTGCGGTGGACGCGAATTCAAAAATGCTGAACATAGGCGACCCCGGCGCGTATGAATGGGCGCTTGAAATGATATCGGAGCGGATAAGGGATTATGGTATCGATATTCTGCGTATCGACTACAATACCGGACCTCTTGATTCGTGGCGCGAAAAAGACGGGCCGGATCGCCGCGGAATGACGGAGATCCGCTGCGTCGAAAACTTCTACCGCCTCTGGGATACGCTGCACGAGCGCTTTCCGGAGCTTATCATCGACAACTGCGCGTCGGGAGGCAGACGCCTTGATTTTGAGGCGAATACACGCGCGATCCCGCTGTTCCGTTCGGATTATCTGTGCTACGCGGACGTCTCACCGGAGGGTATGCAGGTGCAGACGGCGGGCCTTGCTCCGTACGTTCCGCTCAACGGCACGATATTCCGCGGCAATATAGACAGATATACGTTCATGAGCTTTCTGTCCGCCGGAGTCGGTCTGCGTATGGCGCAGATAGACGCCGCGCTTGAAGACGAGGCGACCGGGGACGAGCTGCGGAAGATGTTTTCGGTGATGATGAGGGTACGGAAGCTTTTCAAAGGTGATTATTATCAGCTGACGCCTGTAACGCTTGACGACCGCGACTGGTTCGCGTACCGCCTGCATATGAGGGAAACCGGAGAGGGCGCCGTCATATCGTTCCGCCGCGGGAGCTGTCCCGTGAATTCGGCGAATTATCAGCTCACGGAGCTTGACCCCGAGACGGAATACCTGTTTGAAGACCTGTTCGGGGACAGATCGTTCACGGCGACGGGAGCGTATATGGCTGAAAAAGGGCTTGACGTATCGCTCAGGGAACGCAGATCCGTAAGCGTCATACACTACGAGCCTGTCGTGTAAACATCGGCAAAAGAAAACAGCGTGATCGCGTTCGGCGCGGCGTGATAAGGAAGTATTATGTATAAACTTTGCCGCGCCGAAAATGAAGACGCCCGCAAGCGGGCTAATGAAGAAATGAAGACGCTTC
>CACYWW010000043.1 GCA_902778145.1 uncultured Ruminococcus sp. | reverse complement strand
TCGCGGTGCAAACCTTGGGAGTCGCTTTGGGGTTCGTCGGCAACTACGCCCCACGTGGACTTTCACCACAGATTGACGGCGTGCCCGTCATACAAGCAAACGCGTGGACGTGCGTCCGCGCGCTTTTTTCCGCCCGCGAAATCGGACCGGGGACGGACGAATGTAAATATTTTATTTTTTTCGGCATACCTCTTGATAACGCGTTATATTTGTTGTAATATGATATCAGTAAACAAAAAGGAAACAAAAGGATGAAAAACACAATACTCAGACTGTGCTGCATCATACTGATCGCGGCGATCGCGCTTCCTTACACGATCACGGCGGCGGACACGGGCCCGTCACTCGAGTACCCCCGCAGGTATCTGTCCGCCGGGATGTCGGCGGAACTCGAGCAATACGTTGACACCGCGTCGTTCCGCGCCGCTCTTGTGCCTGAATTCGCGGAATTCAAAACATCTGTCGACATATCATCCTTCGGGATCCCCGCGTCGATGGCGGATCGGGTCAAGGCGTTCATCTGGCGCGACATTCCGGAATCGTTCCAGGTCTACGGTCTCGGAACGGCGGACAACGGTTCCGTACTCACAAGCGTATACGTCTCTTATAACTACGACGCGGAGACTTACGCCGTAATGCTTGACGAATGCGGCCGGGCGGCGGGGTTCCTCGTCTCCGGGATCGCCGGGAACGACGAGCTTGACGACGTGCAGAAGGCGCTTCTGATCCACGACAGGCTTTGCTTCGTCTGCGAATACGACTACACGTACGGACAAGACTGCCCCGAAAGCTATACGATGTACGGCGCCATCGTGAACGGCAGCGCCGTCTGCGACGGCTACACGAAGGCGTACTCATACCTTCTCCGCCTCGCCGGCGTGAAAAGTTATTCCTGCGTATCGGAAACGCTCAATCACGCCTGGAACCTCGTCTGTATCGACGGCGTGTACTATCACACGGACGTCACGTGGGACGATCAGGCGTGGTGGACGTTCGAGCGCGGCAAGGCGGGCGGTATGTATCACACGAACTTCTTAAGATCAAATACGGGCATCAAGGAGACCGGTCACACGGCAAGCGACTTCACGGAGCCCGAAAACAACACGAAATACGACTCTTATTTCTGGCAGGGATCCGAGGCGGCGTTCTGTCTGCTCGACGGTGAGATCTACTGGATAGATAAAGAAAGCAAGGCGATCAGAACGTATTCGGGCGACGAGGTCGTCACGCTCGAGGGCACCTGGTACGCAAAGGAGCAGGGCTACTACTGGCCCGGCAACTACAGCCGCATATGCGAGGCGCGCGGGGCGCTCTATTACACGCTGCCCGACGCCGTGTACGCATACGATCCCGCAAGCGGCGCATCACGGGTGTACTACACGCCCGAGCTCGAGAGTCCGATGGCGATCTACGGCATAGAGGTACGCGGAGATCATCTTGTGATAGACGTGAACAATTGCCCGTCGCAGGACGTGTCGGCGCTGTATCAGATAGAAATACCTCTTCCTCCGGCTGTCGCGATCAGCGCGGAGCTTACCTCGACCGTCGATCTCGCGCCGTCTCAGACGGTATTCGCCGATATCACGACCGAGGGCGTTATCGCGGGTTATTACTGGGGCACGGATCCCGATCATCAGAACAACGCCTTCACAGCCTCGTCCGCTTCCTCCGTCGAGCTGACGGTCAGCGAGGCGGGAACGTACCGTTTCACGGCAGTTTCGGCCGACGGCTCGGTCTCCGACACCGTCTCCGTCACGTTCTGCCGCACGGTGCTCGAGCTCAACGGCGGCGCCGCCGAATGTGACGATATACTCATGGTACACGAATACGTCTTCGATCTTCCGATACCGGAAAAAGAAGGCGCGAGATTCATGGGCTGGTCGACCGATCCCGCCGCGGATTTCGGCGAGATCGAATGCGAGATCTCCGATCCGCCCGCCCTCGCGCGCTATTACGCCATCTGGCTTGAGCTGCGCACCGTCAGCGGCAGGCTTACCACAGTCGGCGGCGCCGACGCAGAGATCACAGTGTCCGACGGCGAGACGGTCAGCGTCACCGCTGCCACGGTCGACGGTCGGTACAGCTTTGAGATCCCCGCGGACTCCGTCGTTTACGTGACGCTCTCCGCGCCGGGCCACGTCTCCCTGGTCTACAGGCTCGCGCCCGGGCAGGTATCGCTGCCGGACACGGACATGTACCTCACCGGCGACGTGAACGGCGACGGGAAGATAAACAACAAGGACGTCACGGCTCTGTTCAGGGCGGTCACGGAATCGACGCCGCTCAAGCCCGGCACAGCCGACGTGAACGCGGACGGCAAGATGAACAACAAGGACGTTTCCCTGCTCTTCCGCCACGTCACGGACGAAACCGTGAAGCTCGGTACGCCGCTCGTCAGAATGTATTGAAGCCTGTATAAAGAAATCCGGCTGAGGTTATGAACAGATCCGTTAAAAAACGGACATTGAAAAAAGAACCCTCCTATGATACAGCGGTATATTCCAATCATCAACAGTCGGAAACAGCAAAATAAGAAACGCCGAAATTACGTTGTTGTAATCCCGGTGTTTCTTTTGCCTTAACCGCGCTGATTCAGTTGTTTCTGACCTTTTCCGAATTACCGCATTATCACGGTCGGGCATTTCCGCCGGCCGCTTTGCTTTGCCGGGCTCAGAATACGAGCGTTTCCGGCGCCTCGGTGAACGAGCTGAAGACCGCCGTAGCGTTTTTGAAATAAAGCATCTGCATATTTCCGTCGTCCGGATCGTACATGGCGGACAGCGACGGCATTTTCTCAAGCATCGCGACCTTTACGGCGCGGTCGTCGTCGCTGCAAAGCTCGCCCGTGACGCGCAGCCATCTGCCGTCCTTGAACGCGCAGATCTCCGCCTTCGGATCGGCGGCGAGCTGCTTTGACACGGGCTTGATCTTCCCGGTCTGTATATAGAGCCTGCCGTTATACACGAGCGCGGTGCCGAACGGTCTCACCCTCGGCTGATCGCCCTCGACTGTGGCGAGATAATAGACTCCGGCTTCGTCAAGAAATCTGCATACTCTTTCAACGTTTTCCATTTTTTCCTCTTCCTTTCATTTTTTCGTATCTTTCGTTTTATCCTTACGGCGTCCCGCTCCGCGGAGCATGAATTTGCGGGCGACGCTGATGCCGATCCTGTACGGCAGCGGGCGCAGCGCCTTGTCCGCCTCCTTCAGCTTTTCGCGTATCGGCAGGTTTTGCGGGCAGTGCTTCTCACATTTTCCGCACCCGACGCACTGAGAAGCGAACGCCGGCTCCTTCGTAAGTCCGACGGTCTGTGCGTACTCGAACCGTCCCTGCCGGGGCGATTCGATAAACATCGTGTTATAGCAGCGGAACGTGCTGGGTATGTCGACGCCCTTCGGGCACGGCATGCAGTATCTGCAGCCGGTACATCCGACGCGGTCGCTTTTGCGTATTTCCTCCGTGACGCGGCGAAGCACATCGTTGTCATCCGCCGTAAGTCCGCCGATCTCCGCATCCGACGCGACGCGACAGTTTTCCCGTACCATGTCCCGTGAATTCATCCCGGAAAGGACAACCGTCACCTCCGGCTGCGCGTATAGCCAGCGGAAGCTCCATTCTGCGGCTGTCCACCCTCTTCCGCTCCGAGCCATTATCTCCTTCGCGCTCTGCGGAAGCATATTGACGAGCTTTCCGCCCCTCAGAGGTTCCATTATGACAACGGGGATCCCTCTCGCCGCCGCGGCTCTGAGCCCTGTGACTCCCGCCTGTGAGTATTCATCGAAATAGTTGTACTGTATCTGACAGATATCCCAGTCGTAATCATCGAGGATCTTCAGAAATCCGTCGGAATTACCGTGGTATGAAAAGCCCGTGTATCTGATCGCTCCGCTTTTCTTCTTCCCGTCCAGCCATTCGAGCACGCCGACCGCCTTCAGCTTTTCCCACATGGCTATGTCGGTCAGATGATGCATGAGATAATAGTCGACGTGATCTGTTCTGAGCCTCGACAGCTGCTCTTTGAAATAGCGGTCAAGGGCGGCTCTGCTCCCGACAAGATACTGCGGAAGCTTCGTGGCGATATTCGCGTTGTCACGTATGCCGTTGCGTTCCAGGATCTCACCGAGCGCCGCTTCGCTTCCGCCGTATATATACGCGGTATCGAAGTAGTTCACACCGGCCTCGTACGCCTGCATGATCTCCGCTTCCGTCTCGGCAAGGTCCGTCGTCCCGCCTTTTTTCGGAAATCGCATACATCCGAATCCGAGCACGGAAAGGCGGTTCCCCGCCCTGTCTGTCCTGTACTGCATAGCACTCCTCCCGACACATTTTCTTCTCTCAGGATCATTATATCAGATATGATGACCGAGTCAATACGAAGACCGGCGATAAACAGAAAATTTACAAATGAAATACGCCGTCCCGTTTCGCGTTGATCACCGATCACCGCGCGTTGTTTCAAGCGAGCCTCCCTCTCCCTGTCATTCTGAGCGCGGCGGAGGATCTCCTTCGACCGCCGTCGAGTGCAGTTGCAGGCCATGGGCTTTTCAGTTATGAGTTATGAGTTATGATCGCCTTCGGCGAGTTATGAGCGCTTCGCGCGTTTTCAGCCGCGCCCCCTCAACTCTCTCCGGAGTTGAGGGAGGGGTAAGAGGGGGCAAGGGGGAGTTTTGAGGGGTGGGGCTCCCCCGGCGATGAAGCCGCAGAGCACAAAAAATCGAGGCAGGGATTTGACCCTGCCTCTTCGTTTCGCGTTGATCACCGATCACCGCGCGTTTGAATTCAGATAAGATCCTTGATGACCCGCGCTTTATCGTCCTCTCATTCTGAATTCATCATTCCTCATTCTGAATTCACCCTACTCCGATCTTGCTGAGGAACTGTTTCAGCTTTTTGTCAGCGGCTTTGGACGCGGTTTTGAACTGTTTCGCGTAGTCGTTCTTGTTGTTGAAAACGAGGTTATTATATCCTGACGCAAGACCGCCCCAGTCGTTGATGAGTCCGAGGTCGTACATTCTGTTCGTGAAGATGATATCGAGCATCTCGATCGAGTCGGTATCACGGGTCGCTTTTCCCTTGATCGCTTTCTCGTAGAACTCCGGCATGATCATCTCATGTCCGTAGTACGCCATCGCTTCAAGGATGACGCCGCTCCTTCTGCCGTTGGACTGAGATTTCTGATATATCGGCACGCCGACAAGCGACGCCGCGGGGTTGACGAACGTTACGTAATCCTTCTGATCGGCGTTGTATTTCGGGAGCGGGAGGATACCGAAGTCGGTATCCATCGAGCGGAAGCCGATTATCGTCGCAAGGACCTCGCAGAAGAACAGCGCTCTGTCTTCCATGAACGCCTCGGCTATGAGCTCGTGCGCGGCGGCTCTTACGTGTACCCATTTATGGGCGTCCATCGTGAGCGAGGTGTCGCGCATGACCTTAAGCGAGTAATTGAGTACGTTCTGTATCTTCTCGCTGTTGGAGCTGTCTATGTACGGGATATCATCAGCGTCTTTTTTTATGAACGAAAGGCCGGCGGCGTAGAAGAAGCCGTAACCCATATCCATATGAGTCGCGAAGGCGTATGTTGCGAGATGGTCCCATTCACCCTTGTCATTCGGCTGAGCCACGCCCGAGTCCTTCAGCAGACTGTAAAAATAGTCGAACGTCCATCTGCCTTCCTTTACCACCTTATAGAGGTCTTCGATGTCGTGCGCTTCCGCCATCTTCTTGTTGAACATCATCGTCCACGTAGCGGAGTCCTCCGTCGTGATTATGTCGCCTATCGTGTAATAGAGCTTGCCGCCCACGGACAGCTTTTCGTTCGCGCTCTGATCCCAGTAGTGCTTGGACAGGTTTATCCCGTCGACCTCCTTGAGATCCATGAGGTCGCCGTTCGCCGCGGACGACGCGATGAGCGGCATTCTCGCGATTACGGCGTCATAAGCCTTGTCGCCCGATTTGACGCTGTTTTTGAGAGCGGACGTCGTATCGCCGGACGGGGTGATCATGATCTCCGCGCCGAATTCGTCCTTGATCTTGTTGCAGCGGAGGAAAACGGCGTTGTCAACGGCGTCTTCGCTCGCTTCTTCTTTATAGATCGTATCTCCCGTTGCCCAGAACGTGCCTTCGCAAAGTATATTGAAGTCGCCCGGGAACTTCTCCGCGGGAAGATCCGCCTCATAGTTCGGATCCTTCGTCTCCTCGCCTTCGGTCACGGCGGCGGTCGTTTCCGCCGTTGTGGTGTCGGGCGTTTTCGTCGCACAGCCGGCGAAGCACGACGCAAGCATCAGCACCGCAAGCAATAATACTGTTAGTCTTTTCATCTGTTTTCCTTTCCGTTTTTTATTTGAAGCGGTGTCTTTTCTTTATCTGTTGACACCGATCTTTTGCAGGAATTTGTTAAGCGATTTTTCGGCGGATTTGCTCGTTCTTTTGAAAGAGCTCGCGTAGTCGTTCTTGTTATTGAAAACAAGATCGCTGTACGCGGACGACATGGCGCCCCAGTCGTTTATGAGCCCGAGGTCGTACGTCCTGTTCCTGAGTATGATATCGAGCATATCGAGCGATTCGATATCGCGCGTCGATTTGCCCCTTATCGCCTTCTCGTAGAATTCCGGAGTTATGATCTCGTGTCCGTAGTAAGCGAGCGCCTCAAGTATGACGCCGCTCCTCCTCGCGTTGTTGTCGTTCTTGTGATATATCGGTATGCCGATAAGCGACGCGGCGGGATTGACGAACGTAATGTACTCCTTCTGCGCCGCGTCATATTTCGGCACGGGCAAAAGTCCGAAGTCGGTATCCATCGTACGCAGCGAGGTGACCGTGTTGAGCACCTCCGCGTAGAACAGGGCTCTGTCCTCCCTGAACGCGGCTTCCGTCAGCCTCGTTGCCCAGGGATCGACGTGGACCCACTTGTGAGCGTCGATCGTCAGCTGCGTGTCGCGCATTATTTTGAGAGAATACGTAAGTATGTTCTGTATCTTTTCGTTATTGGACGGGTCTATGAACGGTATGTCCTCGCTGTCCTTCGTTATGAAAGACATACCGGCGGCATAGAAGAATCCGTACGCCATATCCCTGTGCGTGGAGAACGCGTACGATGCCATGTAATCCCATTCGCCCTGATCGTTCGGTTTCGGGAAACCGGTATCTTTAATGAGCGAATAAAAATAATCGAACGTCCATCTGTTTTCCTTGACGACGGTGTACAGATCCTCAAGATCGAGCGCTTCCGCGATCTTCTTGTTGAACATCATCGTCCACGTACACTGGTCGTCGGTGACGATTATATCACCGACGGTGTAGAAAAGCTTGTGGCCGATGGACAGCTGCTCGTTCGCGCTCTGATCCCAGTAGTACTTCGAGAGATCGAGCCCGTCGGCGTCGTAAAGATCCATCAGGTCACCGTTCGCCGCGGAGGAGGCAATGAGCGGCATCCTCGCGCAGATCGCGTCGTACGACTTGTCTCCCGATTTGACGCTGTTTTTCAGCGCGGAGGTCGTATCGGCAGACGGCGTGACGGTTATGTCGACGCCGAAAACGTCTTTCATCACCGAACAGCGTCTCCAGACGGCGTCAAGCACGTTGTCGGCGTCGGAGCCCTCTTTCTGATAAAGAACGGCGTCCGTCGCCCAGAAGGAACCCTCGCAGAGTATATTGAAATCACCGGGAAACTTCTCCTCGGGGAGATCCGCCTCGTAATTCGGGTCTTTCGTCTCAACGACCCCGGTCTCCGCGGCTGTCGTTTCATCGTCGGTCTGCTGCGTTTCGTCGGGCTTGGCGCATGCGGCAAAGCATGACAGCGCCATTACGGCGCACAGTAAAAGAACTATCGCTTTTTTCATGATCTTCCTCATATCATTCTGAATCTCAGATCCGTTATATGCTCGGCGCACGTCGCGCCCTTGGAGAAAATAAGACTCCATTTGCTGTCGGCGTTTATCTGTGTAAGTCTCAGTACAAGGCGGTTTTCGCCTTTTTTCAGGTGTACTCCGGAAATATGCACGTTCTCCGACGTGAACGTGTCGCAGTCGTCGCGCCGGCTGAGCAGCTCGCCGTTAAGATACAGCTCGAAAGGAGCGCTCCTGCCGAGCTGGATATACACGTCCCTGTCGTCGTCGCTCACGACGAGCTGCGACAGATAGAACACGCATGGCCCGTAAAACGACGATATGTCTGACAGCCGGAAGCTGTCCTCCTCGCGGAAGAAATATCTCTTTATCCTGCCGTCGGAATATCCCGGTCGGAACGGTTCGAAAAGCGAGTCGGGATCGACGTACGCGGTCGTCGTATCGCGTGCGAAATCGAGATGGAAATCGCGGACGTTGTCAGTCGATTCACCTTCGTTTTTACCCGGCTTCATGTAATGCCAGTAGCTTTTTCCGTCCGCGAGCTGTTTCGGTGTGATGACCGGATCGGTGCGCCAGAACGGGCCGTCGACGCGCCAGACGTCGGCGCAGCATACGCCGAAAGAGGCGCTGTACGACCCGCCGTCCGTTTCAAAGTGGACTTTTATTATGTTTTTCATGCCGAAAACGGCCGCGCCTTCCTTTATCCTCACGGTCACCGGTATGCGTACTTTTCCGCGGCCGCCGACGGCGATTTCGGACGGCCCCTCGAGCGGGTCGGGGTATTCGAGGAAAAGCGTCCCGCAGACCGGACCGTCGTGACATATATCGATGAAGGCGGAGCAGGGCTTTCCGGGGCTGACGCACGGCTTGCCCTCGTATCCGCACGATACCGTGTATTCCGGCAGAGGCTCGAAGACCCGGCTGATTTCGGGCGCGTTTTCAATATGCGTCCCGCCGTGAGGCAGGGCGACGCAGAGCCGCGCGATCTCCTCCGCAAGATCGTCGGTGCGGTCGCTTCTCGGCTCCGCTCTGACGGAGAGGACGTAACGAAGCTCCGACATCCCGGTGAGCTCGCAGAACCTCTTTCCGCCGAGTATTATCCCGAGCAGCGCGCCGGCTGACGCGCAGGTGCAGTCTGTATCGAAGCCGCAGTTCAGCGCTTCAAGTCCCGTTTTTATCGGATCCTTTCCGCAAAGAAGCAGGCACGCCAGCGTTATGCCCATGTTCTGGAACATATTCGTGCAGTCGGGATGGCCGTAGCCGTCGAGGATAAAGGCGCGTACCGTATCGATATCGCCGTATTTTTCGCACCACGCTGCAGTGTCGTTCACAAGGCGGCGGAATTTGCAGTCCTCCGGTATGACACGGAGCCCCGCCTCGATCAGTTTATTTATATCATCCTCGAAAAACGCCTCGGATTCGACGGCGGCAAAGAACCTCTCCGCGATAACGGATTCACCGCTGTGATCGAGCACGCCGTCGCGCGACGCGTATTCCGCGGCAAGCGCGGGTTCTCCCGGCGCAAGGCAAGCCCAGATCTCAGATCTTATCGGACAGCCCATGCCTTCCCTGTAAAAATCGTTCCTGTATTCTCCGGAGTACGGGGGATATATACCGCAGCCGCGGTTTTTTCGCATCACGGCGTACTCGCCGGGGGAATAATCGCAGTAATCGCAGAATCTGTCAAGAAGCTGCGCCGACGTGAACGCGGCGCCGTATTTCTGCACGACGTCAAGCCAGATCACCTGGAGATCGAGATCGTCGTTCGGGAGCATCGCGTCCGTCATCTCCTTGCGGTACGTGAGCGACATCTTCATTTTCACGCCTTCGTACGGCGCGCCCATCGTGCCGATCGCGGCTTTCCCGGCAAAGCAGCCGCGGATCTTGTCAAGAAGTGTTTCGTATGTGATTTTTCTCATGACGGTTTCCTTTCATTGAGCTTTGTTTTTTACCATTTTACCACATATGATCACGTTTGTCAAACGGTTTTGTGTAAAATGGCAAAAAATACAGTGTAAAAGATAAAAATTCCGTTTGATACGCTGTCAATAATCAGGATGCGGCAACGCCGCTTGAATCAAGTATCAAAGGAATTTAAATATGAACAATAAAGTGGAGGTGGCGGGGATAAACACCTCGTCGCTGAAGACTCTGTCCGACAGCCGTGCGGCGGAGCTCATGATGAAAATGAAAAACGGTGACAGGGCGGCGCGAGACGAGTTCATCACCGGGAATCTGAGGCTCGTGCTCGCGGAGATAGGAAAGCTGAGGCTGAGATCGGACTGCGCCGACGATCTGTTCCAGGCGGGATGTGTCGGGCTTATAAAGGCGGCTGATAATTTTGATCCCGGCCAGAACGTGAGGTTTTCAACGTACGCCGTGCCGATGATAGACGGTGAGATCAGGAGGTATTTGCGTCAGAGCTGCGTGCTCAAGGTCGGAAGGAGCACAAAGGATCTCGCGTTCCGTGCGCTGTCGGTAAAGGAGCAGCTCAGCAAGAAAAACGGCGCGGAGCCGGACACGTCGGCGATAGCGGAAGCACTCGGGCGGGATGAGGCGGACGTTCGCCGCGCTCTCGACGCGATCGCCGATCCTCTGTCACTGTACGAGCCGGTGAACGTCAACGACGGCGGCGACGACATCAGCCTGTCGGACAGGATCGCCGACTGCTGCGGCGAGGACTGGATAGACCGGATAGCATTGAAGGAAGCGCTGAAAAAATGCACTCCAAGGGAGAAAAAACTGATCTCGATCAGATACTATCTCGGAAGGACTCAAACGGAAGCCGCCGCCGAGCTCGGCATCTCGCAAGCCCAGATCTGCCGCCTCGAGCACGGAGCGATAGACAAATTGAGAAAAAACATGGAGTGAATCAAGAATTCTGGATTTTCCGCCGCGCCCCCTCAACTCTTTCCGGAGTAAGGGGGTTTGGGGGAAACGGGATTTGCGCCGCCAAAGGGGTTCCCCGCCGCGAACTTGTGAGCGGTGGGGGTTCCCGCCGTGGGCGGATAAAGCAAATTCCGTTTCGTGCAGCGGTCAAAAAATCAAGCCGGGCTCCGCTCGGTGCAGATTTTTTGGGCACCGCAAGCCGGAAGTTGAGGGGTGGGACTCCCCCGGCGTTGAGGCCGCAGGACACGAACGGTCGAGGTACAAACTTCATCAGCCTGACCCGTTGATCACCGCGCGTTTGAATTCAGAACAGATCCTTCGATCCGCTCAGAATGACCCGTGCTGTCCCGCTCCCCTCATTCTGAATTCATCATTCCGAATTCTGAATTCCGGTCTCTCACTTCTATTTCATAGAAGTTTTTTAATTATTTCCCGAAAAGGTGGCTTATTTTTCCATATTTTTATGTTATAATATCGCCGAATGATATATTTGGGGGTAAATATGGCGGATTTTATACTTTCCTGCTGCTCATCCGCGGATCTGACGAAAGAACGTTTTGATGCGCGCGATATCAAATATCTTTGTTTCCACTATTCGCTCAACGGCGTTGAATATCCCGACGATCTCGGTGTGACCATGCCGCCCGCCGAGCTGTATTCCAGAATGCTCGCCGGCGAGGTTTCAAAGACCTCGCAGCCGTCGGCAGGCGAATATATAGAGTTTTTCGAACCGTTCCTCGCCGACGGCAAGGACATACTTCACCTCACGCTTTCCACCGGCATCTCCGGCGCGTACAACTCCGCGAAGGTCGCCGCGGAACAGCTCCGTGAGAAATACCCGGAGAGGAAATTCTACCTCGTCGATTCGCTCGCAGCCTCGAGCGGATACGGCCTTATTATGGAAACTCTCGCGGATCTGAGAGACAAGGGCATGAATATTGACGAGCTCCACGACTGGATCATGAAGCACCGTCTCAGCATGAACCACTGGTTCTTCTCCACCGACCTCACGTTCTACATCAGAGGCGGCAGAGTCTCGAAGACCTCCGGCTTTCTCGGCAACATGCTCGGCATCTGCCCGCTGCTCAACATGGACAACCTCGGCAGGCTCATCCCGCGTGAAAAGGTGCTCGGCAAAAAGCGCGTTATCAAGCGCACGGTCGAGAAAATGGTCGAAAACGCCGTCAACGGTCTTGACTACGTCGGCAAAGTCTTTATCTGTCATTCCGAATGTATCGAGGATGCACGGCGCGTAGCCGAGCTCGTAAAGGAAAAATTCCCGAAGATGAAGGGCAAACCCGAGATCTTCCCGATCGGCGCGACGATAGGTTCGCATACCGGTCCCGGCACCGTCTCGCTGTTCTTCTGGGGCAAGGTCAGGGTCGACTGACATACAAAAAAGACCGTCTTATGCCGACTGTTCTGAAGGACAGTCGGCAGTTATGAGTTCCGCTTACGCGAAACGTTATGAGCGCTGACGCGCGTTATGATTGCTTGCGGAACTCATATCATAACGTTGAGGCAAAGCCTCAACTCATAACTTGCACGCATCGCGTGCAATCATAACTGTAAACTGTTTCTTTGACGTTTGGCGCACAGACATCCTGCTTGCAGAGATATGCGACAAAATACCGGCTGAAATAAGGATTTTGTTCCTTACTTCAGCCGGTTTTCATTAACTGTCCTTAAGAGTACCCCGCATAGGACGGTCCTTTTTTCAGTTCTGTTTTCTTACCGACATATACTCGTCGTACGGCTTGTAGTACGGGCAGACTCCGGTCTGTCCGCGGGAGAAGCGCTCCGCCTCGTCCTCGTCGAGATCCTGTTTGCAGTAATACTCGTCGTACTGCTCGTCGTAATCATAGAATTCGCAGTCCTCGCATTTCGACTGCGGGGTAAGTCTCTTATTTTCCATTTTTCAGCCCCTCCGCCACCGCGCGGTCTATCCTTTTCCTCGTTTCAAGGATATAGCCGGGATCCTTCGGATAATCGGCGAATTTCAGCGGTCTTTCAAGCCCTTCTTCAATGAGGGAGAGCGTATATTCACGGCCGTAAATGCTCTCGCACAGACGCAGTGCGCGGAGATCGTCAAGCGCCTCGGCAAATACCCTTATCCTTATCGACTCATACGCAGTGCCGTCCTGCGCCGGCCATACGGAAAACCCGTCGCCCGCCTGGGTAAAGTAACCGCACGCGGCGGAAAGATACGGGTTTATCGCGTCATAGCTTCCCTGGTCGTTGTAGAAATTATAGCCCCACTGCAAAAAGCCCTTGACGTCGTATTTATAGAACAGGAAGCCTATGATGCGGTTCCTGCAGGACGGCATCGCGATGAATCTGTTCGGCACGTCAGTATGCTGACCGCAGCAGTAGTACGTCCACAGCTCCGGAACTCCCGCCTCGTAAAACGCCTCGATATGATCGCACGACGGGATCGGGTGCTCGATGATACCTTCGCGGTAGAATTCGACGCTTGAGAGCGCGTCCATTATCGGATATCCTTCGAGCAGTGATGCGACGCCCTTCTTCGCCTCCTTATAGACCGGAAGCTGAGCGGCGGACGGTTCGTCCGAGACGTGGAAGCGGCAGTTTTTGTCGACGCCCTCCGACTTCAGCACCGCGAGCAGCTCCGGGATGAACGCCGACAGGAAAGCCCTGTACTCCGGCCCGGTCGAATCCGTTTCCCATCCGAAAATGCGCTTCTCCTCCCCGTTGACCCGGGCGATTATCTTCGGCGCGTGAGCGGCGCCCCACTGCGTGAACAGGTGGCTTATCTCGAAATGTGTGATGCCGGCGCGGCGGCATACGCGTATGAAGCGTTTCAGCCTCCTGAAGCCGAATTCGTATCCGTTCTCCGTCACCTTGACGTCGACGAGCTGGACCGTCAGCCTCTCGCCGCCGACATGCGTGTCGAGCGGAGGCGTGAATACCGGCGTGAGAATCATGTTCATGCCGTTTTCCGCGGCGACTCTTGCGTAATCCTCTATGATCTTCCAGTGCTTTTCCGAAAACACGGGTACGTTGTAGTAGCTTGCGAGGCAGTCGCAGTGGAACCACTCCGTGTAAAGCAGCTCCTGCGACGGCAGATCCGCGTCGATGACAGTGACGTTGAGCGATCCCTCAAACAGCCGCTCTTCGCCGAGCGTGAGCGTTACGGTCACCTTATGCGCACCCGGCTTCATGCCCTCTCCGGGCGCCGCCTCGATCCACAGAGCGCGTGTCTCCTCCTCGCACACGGGTACGGCGGTGCCTTTGTGCAGGAGCGGGATGAGCGGGTCGGGATACAGTCCCGGCGTCTTTTTTATGTAATCGTCGTCGCACGCCGACGGGAATACCGGCATGAGCACAGGCACCTGTTCGACCGTACGCACGGTGAACTCTATGTCCGAGTCAACCGATATCCCGGCAAATCCGCGGAACTGAGAAGGGACGCCGCTCATGCGGTACACGAGCTGGAACGAAAATCTCTCGTTTCTGTAAGCCGTCAGCTCTTCGAGCCGGGGCTTTTTTCCGGGCAGATCTTCAATAAAGCATTTTTCAAGTGATGATACGATCGCTGCGTCAAACATGACTGCACCTCCGACTATATATTCCTCACAAATTATAACCGAGATTTTTTATGATATTTTGTGCAATTGTATTGACACGAACAAAAATCTGTGTTAAAATACGGTTAACGTACACAGGTTACGTCAACACATACAAATTTACCGGAGGTAAAACCATGAAAAAACTGTCAGCATTGTTTCTTGCCGCGCTTCTCATCATGTCCGTGATATGCGTGATACCGGTAAGCGCCGCAGAGGAATTCACCTACGCGCACATAGTCGCGTCCGGAAACGACCCTTACGCGTCGTTCAACTTCAGCCCGGACGGCAATCACACGACGATCGACCCCGATACGGTCAAATGGGCGTCCATAAAATACCGCACGATCACCGAGACCGACAACACCGGAGTTCAGCTGATCGGTCAGTTCTATATCAGCCCCGCCGTCGAGCCGTTCGTGCCGATCAAGTACAACCACACGAAGCAGTGGGAGACCCTCGTTGTCGATCTCACTTCCGTAAGTCAGAAAACGTCTCTCGAATCCGCCTGGAATTCAACGAAGTACACGGCGGTCGACAGCATCAGATTCGACCCGCTCGAATCCAACCGTGACGCCGAGGCTCAGGACGGCGAAAACGACGAGGCGAGAGTTCAGGACGGCGACAGCATCGACATCGCCTTCATAGCGTTCTTCGACAATGAAGAAGACGCAAAGGCTTACGACGGATCGCAGGATACGCCGTACTGCATCATCCTCCCCGAGGATATGGAGTGGTTCACCGGCGATAACGCGATCGGCTCCGTCGAGATAGTCGAAGGCAAGAAGCCGCGTCCCGAAACGACGCCCGCCCCCGCGACCGACCCCGTCACGACCGAAGCCGACACGACCGAGCCCGACACATCCGCCGCTCCCGCGACCGATTCCGATCCCGCGGACAGCAGCGCTCCCGCGACCGACGCGCCCGGAACGGCTGACGTAACGACGGGCGAATCCTCCGTTGAGAAAACGGAAAGCGGAAAATTCCCGGTCTGGGCTATCATAATCATAGCTGTAGCCGTGGTCGTACTCATAGCCGCGATTCTCGCAAGCGTTCTCGGCAAGAAAAAGAAGAAATAATACATAAGATCACCAAGAGCATCCGCCCGGCCGGCGGGTGTTTTTTTGTTTCGGCGCGGCTATTTTACGATCTTCAGCATTGTTTTTAATATATTTAATATTATAGTATTGACAAGAGCGCGATTATATGTTAATATATATACTGTACAGGTTAAACCATCAGCAATTGATCAGAAGGAGGTATCAAAATGAGAAAAACGTCAGCAGTGTTGCTCGCCGCGCTCATCATCATGTCGGCATTATTCCTGACTCCCGTAAGCGCAGCGGACGATTTCCCGTACGCGCGGATAACGGCGTCCGGCAACGATCCGCACGGTACGTTCAATTTCAGTCCCGACGGCAAGAACGACTCGATAGACCCGGACACGGTCAAATGGGCGTCGATCAAGTACCGCACGATAACCGAGACGGACAGCACCGGCGTACAGCTTATCGGGCAGTTTTACATCGTTCCGGCGATGGAGCCCTTCGTGCCGATCAGGTATGAACACACGCAGCAGTGGGAGATCACTGTTGTGGACCTGACCTCGGTCAGCGAGAAAACGTCGCTTTCATCTGTGTGGAACTCGACGAAATACACGAACACCGACAGCATCAGGTTCGACCCCCTCGAATCGAACCGCGACGCCGAAGCGCAGTCAAGCGCGACAGACGAGGCGAGAGTTCAGGACGGTGACTGCATAGACATCGCTTTCATCGCCTTCTTCGACAACGAGGAGGACGCGAAAGCGTACGACGGAACGCAGGATACTCCGTACTGTATGATCCTGCCCGACGATCTTGAGTGGTTCACCGGAAACAAATCGATCGGTATGGTGGAGGTCATAGACGACAGCGCGCCCGCGACCACTGTTACGACCGCGGCGCCTGTAACGAAGCCCGACACGACGGCACCGGACTCCTCAGCGCCCGAATCTACCTCAGCGCCCGTATCCGACACAGCCGGAACGACAACGAAAGCCCCGTCAACGCCGACCGTCACGACCCCCGGCAAGACCTCGGGAGGATCCGGCTCCGGGTTCCCCGTGTGGGCGATCATAGTCATCTCCGCGGCGGCGGTCACGGTCGTCGCGGCAATAACAGCAGGCGTCATAAAGAAAAAGAAAAGCTGACACGATAAAAACAAAAAAGCGGTCTTCACCGCTTCAGAATGAAGACAAAGTCTCGAAAGGGGCTTTGTCTTCACTCTGAGCACGCTTTCGCATGCTTTTTTTCTGTATACGAACTACCAAAAGGTTCAAAACCGAGCTAAAAATACCAAAAAAATACACCATATAACGGTAATCTGTGTGTCAATCACCAAATCAGCTTATATTCGACATGAATAGTTTCTATGTTTGCTAAAAGCATATAAATGTACCGCAACCAAGGTAAAAAAGCGCAGAGAATACACTGGCGAAATGAATAAAAAACTTCAATCTGTTTTTAAAAAGTGAAATTACAAATTGACAACTAGATTTTCGATCAGTCGTTTATATATTCTTTGATTTTAAAAATGGAGAGGCCATTCCCTTTTTGCAATAGTAATTAGGAATCTTTTTATTCACAAAAGAATCCCATATTTTTTTAGAAGCGTTCTTTGCTGTACATTGAATGCGTTCACCAACATTGTGCCATTCTATTACTTCGTAAACTGCTTTTACAATTCCTCCAGTTACAGAAAATATGTAGGGGTATTTGTTAATGCTTGGCTTTTGATTGCGCCAATTCCCTCTAGTTGCCTCGTATCTTGCCTTTTCTGGTCCATACTTTGTAACCATTTCTTCTAAACACCAGTTTTGAACTTTAATAATGATATAACCAAAATCAGGTTCTTCATATGTTACCGCAGAGAGCCTTGCTTCCAACTCACAAGTGTTACTAACTCCATATTCGAAACCATGTCCGCTTTGAATGTTAGATAAACCTGGAAAGCAGTCAATTAAAGCGGCTTCAACTTCAAAAGCTTGATCTTCCGTCATATGCCATCTTTGAATCAAATGAACTACTTCAAGCCCAGCCTCTCTGATTTCGTGAATTATCCTCAATTTGTTAGGATCGTTTTCGAAATTATGAGTGCTTACATCCACGCCATCATAGTAATCAATAGCCCCTAATACATGTTGAAATACCCTATTGTCTTTTCCTTTTCCAATATAAAATGTCTGTCCATTTCTTGGATCAATTAATCTATAAACATAATAACCAAGTTGGCTTAATGTTTCTTTTGAAAACTCCATATAGCTTCATTCCTTTTTTTATTCGTTCCAATTAACGGCTTTAAAAGCTGCCAAATCAATTTCCCAAAAAGACGGTTTTTCGCTGTAAGGCGTATGTAAAACCACTTTCTTACTTTCAATAAAAGCTTTTGCAGGTAATTTTTTCACGGATTTTGGAATATATACCTGTTTGAGTTTTTTGTTATACTCAAAAGCAAAGTCTTCAATTTCTTCTACACCCTCCGGAATGTTAATACTTTCGGCAAGAGAAAATGAAAATGCGTGAGCCCCAATAACCTTAACGCTTTTAGGAATAATAAAATAGCCTAAGTCCGTATTGGTTGGAACAGAATAAAGAATGGTTTTATCATAATTATATAAAACACCGTTTTCCGAAGAGTAGTTCGGGTTATCTGCATCAACAATAAAGAAATAACCATGGACAGTACTGGTATTTATTGACGTGACGCCAGCGTGAATCTTTACTTTCTTTAGGCCATCTTTAGCTAACGCGGGTGCTATTGCTGTCACAGTACTATATTTTCTGGGGCATGTTATTGTTTCAGCGCCAACTTTTACATTCGTATAATCAGCAACCCAGCCGGTTTCTATATCAAGTCTTTCTTTTAATTCTTCTAGGGTCTCTTCTTCTTTTACATCCGTATTGATATGATCGTGTCTTTGTAGATCATTAGACTGTGTCGGAACCTCTGCTTTTAATCCATCTACCCATTCTGGAGGAATTGCACCTACAACCCTACCAAAAAGTTTATCTTCTCTAACCTCACCATTTGGAGTGACTTTAAAAAGGCGCTTTCCGAATAAGCCAGGTTCATATATACCACTATTCTTAAAGACCAAGACTGTTGACCCGAATACTTTCGCTTCTTTCAACTCATGTCTAGAGTATTTGAATAGCGCATTTCCAAACAGTGTATTTTTTCTAATTTCATCTCCTGTGACAATACAATTCTCGAAATAACCAGGTATTGTATATCCTCGTCCCATATTTTATTACCCCCTATCAGATTTGAGATTGTCTACAGATTGAAGCGGTCTTCACCGCTTTTTTTGTTATTTTGCCGTCCCCGCTTATTTATAGTACCGCAGGCTTGCCACGGCTTTGCCGAGTATCGTACACTTTTTGACGATGATCGGCTCCATGCTCTCGTTTTTCGGCTGGAGGCGGTAATGGCCTTTTTCTTTGTGGAATTCCTTCACGGTCGCCTCGTTGTCGACGAGCGCGACGACGATATCGCCGTTTTCCGCGTAATCGGTCGCGTTGACTATGAGCAGATCTCCGTCCAGGATACCCGCGTCTATCATGCTCTTCCCCTTGACGTGGAGCGCGAAAAGCTTCGATCTGTCGTATCCCTCCGCCCTGAAATCGACGTAACCGTCAAAATTCTCCTCGGCGAAGATCGGCGTGCCCGCCGCTACCGAGCCTATTATCGGTATCCCCTGACGCGGCTTTTCCTCAACTCTTATCGTGCGGCTCTTGCCCTGCTCCTTTATTATGTAACCCTTTTCCTCGAGCTTGTGAAGATACAGATGTACCGTGGACGTGCTCCTGATACCGAGCGCCTGACTTATGTCGCGCACGCTCGGCGAATATCCCTCCGTTTCTATCGTATTGGATATATAATCGAGTATCTGCCTTTCTTTATCGGTAAGCTTCTGCATACTGTGCTCCTTATCGAATATTTGTTCGCCTTCAGTATACCATATTTTTTTTGATTTGTAAATAGCCGGGGCGAACATTTTTTCGTTTTTTTAAAACTTTTCTCCAAAAACGCGAGCCGTATTGACAAAATCCCGGCTTTGTGATAAAATACCGGCGAGAAAAGAATTCACGGGAGGTCATCATATGAGCTTCGATGCGATGAAAGTTAAGAACGACTGCGTACAGTGGATACGCGATTTCTTTGAGGAGAACGGGCGCGGCTGCAACGCCGTTGTGGGGATATCCGGCGGCAAGGACAGCTCCATAGTCGCGGCTCTTTGCGTCGAGGCGCTCGGACGCGACCGCGTTATAGGCGTACTTATGCCGAACGGCTATCAGCACGACATTGACATGGCGTATCTGCTTGTAAATCACCTCGGTATCAGACACTATGTGGTGAACATAAAGGAAACGGTAGACGCCGTAAAGGCGTCGATCCCGTTTGAGCTCTCGGAGCAGTCAGCGACGAACCTGCCTCCGAGGATCCGGATGGCGACGCTTTACGCCGTCTCGCAGAGCCACAACGGCAGAGTCGCAAACACCTGCAACCTCTCCGAGGACTGGGTCGGCTACTCCACGAGATACGGCGATTCCGTAGGCGACTTCAGCCCCTGCTCCCACATCACGGTGCAGGAGATGAAGCAGATAGGCAGACTGATAGGTCTGCCGGACGTGCTTGTCGACAAGGTGCCGATAGACGGTCTGTGCGGCAAGACGGACGAGGACAATCTCGGCTTCACCTACGCCGAGCTCGACCGCTATATCCGCGAGGGCGTGATAGAGGACGAGGCGAAAAAAGCCCGCATCGACTATCTGCACCGGATCAATCAGTTCAAGCTGAAGCTGATGCCTTCGTTCGAGCCGGATCTTTCCTGAGTCATCTCTTTCTTTTGCTTCTGAAGATCAGCGCACAGACGACGGAGAGCGTCACCGCCGCGCTAAGTCCCGCGGACATCGCGGAAAAGCCTCCGGTCAGCGCTCCGATCAGCCCCTTTTCATCGACCGCCCGGCGCACGCCCGCAGAAAGCGCCGCGCCGAAGCCCGTCAGCGGAACGGAAGCGCCGGAGTGAAACAGCTCCGTAAGCGGTCCGTATACGCCCAAAGCGCCGAGTATCACCCCGGAAACGACGTATCCCGTCAGGATGCGCGCCGGGGTGAGTTTTGTTTTGCAGATCAGGATCTGCGCCGGCAAGCATAACGCGCCGCCGAAAAGAAAAACAAGGATATAGCGGATAAAAGTATTCAAACAAGCCTCCGTTTCAAACAAGCGGGTCACGGTCGAGTCTCAGAAGATGCGCGATCCCGGGTATGCTCCGCCCCTGAGCGAGCGCCATAGGACTCATCAGCGCGCCGGTGCCTATAAGAAGCGCGCTTTTTATCTCTCTTTTCATAAACCTTTCAAAAAGATACGCCGCAAGTCCGAGCGCGGAGCAGCCGCAGCCGCTTCCCCCGCTGTGCACGTCCTGATCCTTTGAATAGATCAGCATGCCGCAGTCAAGAAAGTTTTCACCGAGCTCAAGACCTTCAAGCGCGGCAAGCTCCCTTGCAAGGCTGTGTCCCTCCTCTCCGAGATCACCGGTCAGTATCACGTCGAATCCGTCCGGCGGCGTATCCGACTGTCTGAAATAACGCACGAGCGTGTCAGCCGCCGCGGGCGCCATGGCAGCGCCCATATTCGCCGCGTCCGTGACGCCGCGGTCAACGGATATGCCCGGCAGCACCTCCGTGATGAAGACCGGCAGATCTCCCCGCTCTATCACTGCACAGCCCGCCCCCGTGACCGTCCACTGCGCCGTCGGCGTCCGCTGACCGCCGTATTCAACCGGTGAACGGAACTGCCTCTCCGCCGTCGCGTTATGGGAGCAGGATGCCGCCGCCGCGCGGCGGAAATATCCGCCGTCGACCGTAAGCGCCGAAAGGGTCAGCGCCTCCGCCATGGTCGAGCAGGCACCGAACAGCCCGAAATACGGTATGTCGTACTGCAAAAGCCCGTACGACGACGCCGTGCACTGATCCATGAGATCCCCCGCGAAGACCGCGTCTATATCCGACACGCCGAGCCTGCCCTTTTCAAGCGCCTGCGCAAAGCATCTGCGCATCATCTCCGCCTCCGCCCGCTCAAACGTTTCCATGCCGAACGTATCGTCCTCGCAGAACTCTGTGAACAGAGCGCCGAGCGGTCCGTCGTGCTCTTTTTTGCCGCAGACGGACGAAACGCACCTGATCCCGACGCGGCTCTTCAGCTTTATTATACCCATGTCAAAAGTCCTTTTTTATTATTATTGCCGTTATCCGGAAGATTATGCCGCAGGGCGCGGCATGGCAAAAATTAAGAAAAATTAAGATTTATTAAGGTTTCTTCATAACCGTTGACTTTGTCTTATTTTGAGTGTATAATACTATCGATAACTCTTATGAAAGGAGCTGATCGAATGAACAAGATCAATTTAAGCAATAAGACCGTCAGGATCGCGGTGATAGTGTCGCTGATCGTGATCGCGCTGATCGTGTTGGTATCGAAAGCGGTATACACGGTCGACGACAAGCAGCAGGCGGTCATAACGACGTTCGGCAAGGTGACGGACATCACGGACGCCGGGATACACTTCAAGCTTCCGTTCATACAGGAGGCGCACATCGTGGACGTGAACGTCATGCGCAAGCTGGAGATCGGATACAGGAGCGACGACAACGACGCGGCGGTGTTCCGCACGGTGGAGAACGAGTGCAAGATGATAACGGGCGACCTCAACATAGTGAACGTCGATTTCTTTGTCGAATACAAGGTCTCCGATCCCGTTAAATATCTCTTCAGCTCGGGACAGCCCGAGGAGATACTCAAAAACCTCGTACAGAGCCAGATCAGGAACGTCGTCGGCTCGAGCGGCGTCGACAGCGTGCTGACGGACGGCAAGGTCGAGATACAGCAGCAGATACGCGATCTGACGACGGCGGAGCTCGACTCGTACGATATAGGACTTATGCTGACCGACGTTAAGATCCAGGACGCCGAGATGCCAACGGACGAGGTGAACGAGGCTTACAAAGCCGTTCTGTCCGCCCTTCAGGGCAAAGAGGCGACGATAAACCTCGCTCAGGCGTACAGGGAATCGAAGATCCCGGAGATGGAAGCCGAGGTCAAGAGCATAACGCTCAACGCCGAATACGATAAGCAAAAGAGGATAAACGAGGCAAAGATGCAGATAGCCATGTTCGAGGCGATGTACGAGCAGTACAAGCTCAACCCGGACGCAACGCGTCTGCGCATGTATCATGAGGCTCTGCAGGAATTCCTGCCCGGTACAAAAGTCTACATAGACACGTCAAAGGACAACGGGACGGAAAAGCTGCTGCCGATAGAAAGCTTTTACGGAGAGGGGGATGAAAAATGAGCAAGAAGAAAATAACCGCGATCCTGCTTACGGCGATAGCAGTACTGCTTTTGCTCATAGTGCTCCCCGGATGCTTCTATGAGGTCAAGGAGGACGAATACGCCTGCACGGCGAGATTTTCCAAGATCATAAGGGTAGTCGACAAGCCCGGGCTTTACGTCAAGGCTCCGTTCGTCGACACGATCCGCACGTTCCCGAAGCGCACGCTTTTCTACGATATCCCGCCGTCCGAGGTGCTGACCGTCGACAAGAAGAGTATGACCGTAGACAGCTACATCCTCTGGCAGATAGAAGATCCGCTGAAATTCTTTCAGAGTCTGACGCAGATCAGCTCCGCCGAGAACCGTCTGTACGATATCACGTACAACGCCTTCAAAACGAAAATGGGCGTCCTCGGGCAGGACGACATAATCAATATGAATCCGGGCTCTGAGCGGAACGCGATATACGACGAGATAAAGAACGAGGTCATGAGCAAGACCGGCGTCTACGGAATAAAAGTCGTCGACGTAAAGCTGAAGAGACTCGATCTGCCTCAGAGCAACGAAAGATCCGTATACGAGCGTATGATCTCCGAGCGCAAGCGCGAAGCCGACAAATACACGGCGGAGGGCGAGCGCGACGCGGCGTACATAAGAGCCGAGGTCGACAAGACCGTCAACATCTCGCTCTCCGACGCGAACGCTCAGGCGGAAAAGACGCGCGCCGAGGGCGAGGCCGAGTATATGAGACTTCTGTCGGAGGCGTATAATACCGACGACAAGCGCTCGTTCTACGAATTCCAGCTCGCGCTCGAAACGCTGAAAAAAACGTTCAACGGCAGCGGCAAGACGATAATCCTCGATTCCGACAATCCGATAGCAAAAGCGCTTATAAACGCACAATAAACAAAGCCCGGCGAAAGAGATCACGCCGGGCATTAAATTATGAATGATGAATTATGAATGCGGAATGATAAGTGCGCTGTCAGCCTGAGCAGAGCGAAGGAGCTCCTTCAGCCTCTGTCGAGTGCAACTGCAGGCCGCGGGCCTTTCAGTTATGAGTTATGAGTTATGAGTTATGATCGCCTTTGGCGAGTTATGAGCGCTCCGCGCGTTTTCAGCCGAGCCCCCTCAACTCTCTCCGGAGTTGAGGGAGGGGATAGAGGGGGGAAACGGGATTTGCGCCGCCAAAGGGGTTCCCCGCCGCGAACTTGTGAGCGGTGGGGGTTCCCGCCGTGGGCGGATAAAGCAAATTTGGTTTCGTGAGAGCGGTCAAAAAATCAAGCCGGACTCCGTACGGCGCTGATTTTTTGGGCACCGCAAACCGGATGTAAGGCCGGCTTTCCGGCCGCGCCCCCTCAGATACTTCTGAGGGAGGGGTAAGAGGGGGACAGGGGGAGTTTTGAGGGGTGGGGCTCCCCCGGCGTTGAGGCCGCAGAGCACGAAAAATCGAGGCGACAGACTTCCGTCTGCCGCCCCGTTTCGCGTTGATCACCGATCACTGCGCGTTTGAATTCTGACCGGATCCTTCACTGCGTTCAGGATGACCCGTGCCGTCCCGCCCCCCGTCATTCTGACTTCATCATTCCGAATTCTGAATTCTTTTCATTTTTGCTATGACTTTTGTCTTCACGCCGGCCGGCACGAGTCTCGCGAGCCTGTTGAGGACGCCCGGCACGACCGTTTTTCTTCCTTTAAGTATCCGCTTCACCGCGTAGTCCGCCGCCTTTTCGGCGCTCATTGAAAGCGCCGGCTTCGCGGCTCCGGCAAGCCGGAAGAAGTCCGTGTCAAGCGGACCGGGGCACAGCGACGTGACCGTTACTCCGTACTTTTTCACCTCATACCGGCAGGCGAGCGTGTAGCTGTGAAGGAACGATTTTGACGCGTAGTACGACGCGGTATACGGCCCCGGCTGGAACGCGCCGACTGAGCATACGTTGCAGAGCGCGCCGAAGCCTCTTTTTGCAGCATCCTTCAGAAACAGCTTTGTTAAAATCAGAGCCGACGCGGCGTTGACGGATATGATCTCCGCGTCCCGCGCTGCGGGGACCGTCCACGCCTCGCCCGAGGCGCCGAGCCCTGCGTTGTTTATCAGGACCGATATTTCACGTCCGCCGGACGTCGCCGCGGCGTACAGCCGTTCCGCCTCTCCGGGAACGCTGAGATCAGCCGTCACGGCGGAAACGTTTCCGCCGATCGCCTCCGCCGCGCGTGAAAGCGCCTCACCGTCGCGCCCTGTGATCACGAGATCGAAGCCGAGCGCGGAGAGCTTTTTTGCCATCTCAAAACCGAGCCCGCGGGAAGCGCCCGTAACGAGCGCCGCGCCGCGGGCACTTAATCCGTTAAAATTCCGCATTTTTCGGTGTTCTCGGATACGCGATAACGTCTCTTATGTTATCTATACCCGTTATGAATCTCATCATCCTCTCGACGCCCATGCCGAAGCCGCTGTGCGTGACCGAGCCGTAGCGGCGGAGATCAAGATACCAGCCGTATTCCTCCGGATCGAGACCCATCTCGTTGATCCTCTGAAGCAGGACGTCGTATCTCGCCTCACGCTCGGAGGCGCCGACGATCTCGCCCAGGCCCGGGAAGAGCAGGTCCGTCGCCGCGACGGTCTCGCCGTCGTCGTTGACCTTCATATAAAACGCCTTGTGTCCCTTCGGATAATCCGTGACGAACACGGGACGTCCGAAATATTCCTCCGCGAGGTACTTTTCATATTCCGTCTGTATCGCGCAGTCGTCGGTAACGGGTATCTCGAACTGCTTGCCGGACGCCTTCAGTATCTTTATCGCCTCTTTATGAGTTATACGCGCGAAATCGCAGGAGACTGTCTTTTTCAGCTTCTCTATAAGTCCGGGCTCTACGAATTTGTCGAAGAACGCAAGCTCGTCCGGGCAATGCTCGAGCACGTAGCCGATGATGTATTTTGACATATTCTCGATCGTCGCTATAAGTCCGTCAAGATCACAGAAAGCCATCTCGGGCTCGACCTGCCAGAACTCGGCGGCGTGGCGCGGCGTGTTGGAGTTCTCCGCGCGGAACGACGGGCCGAACGTGTAAACGTTGCGGAGCGCGAGCGCGAACGGCTCTACGTTGAGCTGACCCGAGACGGTCATATACGTCTTCTTTCCGAAGAAATCCTTCGTGTAATCGACATTGCCGTCCGCGTCAAGCGGAACGTTCGCCGGGTCTATCGTCGTTATGCGGAACGTCTCTCCGGCGCCCTCACAGTCGGAGGTGGTTATGCACGGAGTCGTTACGTTGACGAAGCCGCGGTCCGTCAGATATTTGTGGATCGCGAACGTGAGGACGGAGCGGACTCTGAACACCGCCGAAAACGTGTTCGTTCTCGGACGGAGATGGGGTATCGTACGCAGGTATTCAAAGCCGTGGCGCTTCTTCTGAAGCGGATACGACGGATCGCACGCGCCCTCTATATCGATCTTGTCCGCGTGGATCTCGTATTCCTGCTTGCCGTCCGGCGTGTGAATGAGTTTGCCCGTGACTATCACGCAGGAGCCGGTGTTGAGAGCGTCGACCGCCTCGACCCCGGGAAGCTCCGGCGAGTACACTATCTGCAGCGTGTTAAAGCACGTGCCGTCGGAAAGCTCGATGAACCCGACGTTCTTGCTTCTGCGCGCGGTCCTGATCCAGCCGCCCGTTACTACCTCTTTATCCTTCAGCTGTTCCGCTTTTTCAAATATTTCTTTTATCGATGTGACGTTCATCATATGATTATCGTCCTTTCATGTTGATGATATTTCATTTTACCATATGATCCCGCTTTTTTCAATACTTTTTACGAACATTTTTCCGGGAAAAAGAGAAAAACCCGCCGTCTTTTTGCGTGCCGATCCGATTTTCTGAACAGATGAACTCAAAAAATTAACATTATCAGCTTAAAATCAAGAAAATTGTGACTTGACTATCGTGACGGAGTTTTATATAATATATTATATGCTTAAAATCCGGCGTGCTGGCATCAGCATCGTTCGTTTTGCATAATTAACAATTTGAAAGGAAAAGGAGGTGCTTTATGGAACTCTGGCAGATCCTTATCTGTGCAGGCGCGGCGGTCGTCGGTATCGCTCTCGGCGTTTTGTTCGGTATCATTTACCGCAAAAAGGTAGCCGAGAAAGCGATCGGATCAGCGGAGCAGAAGGCGAAGGATATCGTCGAGGAGGCTGAGAAGACAGCCGAGACGAAAAAGAAGGAAGCTCTGCTCGAAGCGAAGGAAGAGATCCTGCGCAACAGAAATGAAGCCGAAAAAGAGCTGAAGGAGCGCCGCAAGGAGGTCTCGAGACTCGAGTCCCGCGCGGTAGCGAGAGAGGAAGCTCTTGAAAAAAAGCACGAGAGCCTCGATAAAAAAGAAGAGGTCCTGAACAAGAAGATCAAAGAAAACAGCGAGCTTACCGAACAGATCGAAAAGATCAGGGAAAGCGAGCTCCAGGTGCTTGAACGCATATCCGGGCTCACCGTCGAGGAGGCAAAGGCAGAAATGCTGAAGGACCTTGAGGACGAGGTCAGGATAGAGAAGGCCCACAAGCTCCGCGAGCTTGAGGCCCAGTTCAAGGAGGAGGCGGACGAAAAGGCAAAAAGCATCATAACGCTTGCGATCCAGCGTATCGCCGCCGATCACGTCGCGGAGACCACCGTATCGGTCGTAAACCTTCCGAACGACGAGATGAAGGGCAGGATAATCGGCCGTGAGGGCAGAAACATCCGCACCATCGAAACGCTGACCGGCGTCGATCTTATAATCGACGACACGCCCGAAGCGATCACGATATCGAGCTTCGATCCCGTACGCCGCGAAATAGCGCGTCAGACGCTTGAAAAGCTTATAGCCGACGGACGCATCCATCCCACGAGGATAGAGGAGACCGTTGAAAAATGCAGGCGTGAGGTAGACGCCGCGATCAAGGCGGCGGGCGAACGCGCGACGTTCGAGGTCGGCGTGCACGGTCTGAACGGAGAGCTGGTCAAGCTCCTCGGCAGACTGAAGTACCGCACGAGCTACGGTCAGAACGTTCTCAACCACTCGGTCGAGGTCGCGTACATCTCCGGCATAATCGCGTCCGAGCTCGGAGTCGACGTTGCGCTCGCAAAGCGCGCGGGTCTGCTCCACGATATCGGCAAGGCGCTCACCCAGGAGGTCGAGGGCAGCCACGTACAGATCGGCGTTGACATAGCCAAGAAGTACAAGGAAAACAAGGACGTCATCCACGCGATAGAGGCGCACCACGGCGACGTCGAGCCGAAGACGCTCGTAGCCGTTATTGTCCAGGCGGCAGACGCGATCTCCGCCGCGAGACCCGGCGCCAGACGCGAGGATCTTGAAAACTACATCAAGCGTCTGCAGAAGCTCGAGGAGATAGCGAAGAGCTTCCCCGGCGTGGAAAAATCATACGCTATCCAGGCGGGCAGAGAGCTCCGCATAATGGTCAAACCGGATGAGATCAACGACGAAAAGATGGTCCTCGTAGCGCGTGACATCGTCAAGAAGATAGAGTCCGAGCTCGAATATCCGGGTCAGATCAAGGTCAACCTTATCCGCGAGAGCAGATACGTGGACGTCGCAAAATAAAAACTCAAAACGCCGCATTCGGCGCGGCGTGATAATGAAGTATTTTGTATAAACTTTGCCGCGCCGAAAATGAAGACGCCCGCAAGCAGGCTAATGAAGAAATGAAGACGCTTCGCTAATGAAGAAATTCGAATTCAACGGTTTTCTTAAAGCGGGCGGATTCGCTTCGTTAGGCAACGCAGTTGCCGTCTTCATTAGGGCATAGCCCGTCTTCATTAGTGAGCGAAGCGAACGTCTTCATTATACCGGTTGAACACGA
>CACYWW010000042.1 GCA_902778145.1 uncultured Ruminococcus sp. | reverse complement strand
GCGGTGCAAACCTTGGGAGTCGCTTTGGGGTTCGTCGGCAACTACGCCCCACGTGGACTTTCACCACAGATTGACGGCGTGCCCGTCATACATACAAAAGGCGGACAAGCGTCCGCCTTTTGCATATCACGGTACGTCAACCGGATATGAGATCTATGAGCCAGTTATATAATTTCCATATACCGTACATGATCGCGAATAACACGATCGCACCGAGTATGTTCCAGAAGTTGTGCTCCTTGATCACCGAAATAATCAACACGGCTATGCCCGTCGCAAATATCGGCGTACCGATACCGAACACGAACAGGACTATTCTGCGCGCGTAATCTCCTATCGCAATGCGGAAACGGATGATTATCGCAACGGCGTAAAGTACCGCGGCGACGATCGTAAGTATCAGTACGAGCAGCTTGTTGGTGAACGTTTGGCTCAGCACGTGATTTAATATAAACGCCATTATGGCTTCGATATATGCGCAGAACACAGCCGGAGATATGACCGACACGACCTTGTAAATACCGTACATCGCATTTTTCGGGCCGTTCGCGTTCTTTCTCGCAAGCTCGTCCAGCTTTGCGGTATATGTTTTTCCGATATTTTCTATGTCATCCGCGGAATAGAGCCTTACGGTATCGTCCGTGTCTACCCTCTGCCTGATCTGCAGAAGCTCGTTTTTGACCCGGTTCACGTTGTGTGAGAAGCCCATCTCCTTGCCGGATTTCGCGATCCTCGTCATCGTCCAGATGCTGTACGTCAGCGGGAAGAGCGAAACGACCGCGATAAGTATCGGCAGCGGCCAGCCCGCCATGAGCAACGCGGCGAACGACTCTGATGAAACGTTGAATTTTCCGAAATCAAGTTCAGCAAGTTTCGGGCACACGAATATGATGACGCAAACGAGCAGCGCTGTTATCAGGAGCCCTCCGAGCATTTTGAGCACAAGTCCCGCCACGCGGCGTGATTTGCTCGTGTTTTTGAGCATATTGTCGCAGCGCTGAGTACGCTCGGCGATCACGCTTTTGAGTCTCAGATTGTCAAGCCTGCTGCGGCAGCGCTCCACCTGAGCGTCAGCGTCGCGCCAGCCGGGGATCGAGGAGAATTCGTTTATCGCCTCGGTCACCTTTGTACTGTCATTTGCCGACATTTTTGACAGGGCGACGTTATATACCGTGTCTCTTCTCTGTATTTCTCTCTGCTCCTGAAGCTCGCCGAGCCTCGTCTCGCAGTACTGAAGCTTTTCATCCGCGTCACGCCAGCCGGGTATGTTATTGAGGCACCTTATGGCGTTTTCGTAGTCCTCTATCCTGTCGCCCTCCATGGCGGACAGGGCGTAAGCATATAATTCGTCGTTTGAGGCGATCTGCGCCTGTTCTTTACATTTTGCCGCGAGTTCATCGGAGTCAAGATATCCCGGGATAGATGAAAACATCGAACATGCTTTTTCAAAATCCTTTGACCCGGTCGCCGATTCCATTATCTGCGACGCAGAAGAATAGATGCGGTTGATACGGATCTGTTCGTTGCGTTCCCTTATGCCGTTGTTGAAATTGCGCAGCGTGTCAACAAGCTTTTCGTCACCGTATCTGATCGCCTTTTCGTAATTCGGATCGTTGTCAAAAGGCTCCGGGCACTCCGCGAGGTCGTCTATCTTCGGAAGTCTCAGCTTCGCAAGCAGCTTTGCAACGTAGGCGTACGCGTTTTCCGGGTCGATATCGAGGACCTTCTCGCTGTATACTTCAGCCTCGCGCCAGTTTCCGTCCTCAAGGAACAAATACGTACGCTTAAGGAGCGGTGTGGGATCGGTCGGCGCTTCACTTTTTGTTACGGGTTTCTGCACGTTCTTCTCAAACAGCTTGTTGATCGAATGAAGCAGATCCTGCAAAAAACCGATCTTCGACATATCGAGCGCCTGTATATGCGAGAACTCCTCCGGCAGATCGTACGGATCTATTCCGCGGTAAGCCGGGATCAGTACCCTTTGGGTCGTGCCGGTCCTGGCGCGGTCGGCCTTTATAAGCGCAAGGAAGCGGCTCCATTCGTTCTTTACCCATACGGCGTTGAAGTATTCGACCTTCGAGCCTATGACTATCATGACCTTCGCGGAATTGAGCGCCGCGAAAATGTACGGCTCGTATTCTACGCCGAGCTTGCTCTCAAGCGTTACACGGGAGAAAAAGACCTTGTATCCGGCGTCGACGAGACTGTGATATATCTCGTATGCGTCTACGCTGTCATGCGTTCTGTTGCCGTTTTCGTCTGTCTCTTTATAGCAGATGAAAATGTCGAACGGTTCCTCGTTCTGCGAGATCGCGAGTATGTTTTTCTGCAGTCCGTTTATCGCCTTCGCCTCGTCCTCATATACGGATCTCTGCTGATCGTCCGCGTATTTGAGCGCGAGCTCGTAGTTCGTGTTCGTGAGTATGGAATCATACTGCACCCTGTGGACCGTGGGCACGCGCTTGTGAGTCTCAGGATCCTCAACGTATTCGATACCGAATTCACATAAAACGAGAGACCAGTAAGCCTCCGAATCCTCGGGATCCTCGTTCAGGATCTGTTCGTACATTCTCGCCGCCTTGTCGAATTCATTGGCGCGGCGCAGATGGTTCGCGCGGTCATACATATTCGCGCGTCTTTCGTCGTCAAGCCTCGGCAGAGTCTGTTTCGAGCCGCAGAACTTACATGTCCCGACGGAAGCTCCCTGCTCCACCTCAAGCTCGCCGCCGCACATTTTACATTTAAAGAGTGCCATTTGGAATGTCTCCCTCAATCTTGCATTTTCATACATTTTACAACACAATTTCTCATATGTCAATAATATATCACAAAAAAAGCGTGTATTTGATATGGGTTTCCGCAAAGCAAAAAAAAACGCGGGCAGCATGCCCGCGGCAGTTGTGCAAGTGCGGCGAATTCATTCGCCCGCTTCGGCGTGTCCCGCTTCGTTTCCGAAAACGCTCAGATAGTAGTCTTCAAGCGACGGGGCGACGCTGTACGCCGCCTCATCCGGCTTTGTATCGGAGAGGATGCGGAGGGAAACGCCCGCGTCGTCCTTGAGTATATTCGTAACCGTGAATTTTCTCTGACAGTCGAGCACACGATCCTCCGTCGTATTGAGGCGCCAGACGGTGCCCTCGATCTTCCGGATCAGCTCGGCGGGCGGCGCGTTGTCGACGATGACGCCTTTTTTCAGCATCACCACGTCCCGAGCTATGTATTCGACATCGCTGACGACGTGTGTGGCTATCATCACGATCTTGTCGAACGCGATCCTTGAGATATAATTGCGTATCGATATCCTCTGCTTCGGGTCAAGGCCCGCGGTCGGCTCGTCGAGTATCAGTATTTTCGGATCGCCGAGGACAGCCTGTGCCAGCGCGAGACGCTGCTTCATACCGCCGGAGAACGACGATATGCGTTTTCTGCTGACGTCGAGCAGCTCTACCTCTCCGAGTATCTCGCCGATCTGCGCCGCCGGATCCTTCACGCCCTTGAGCGCGGCGATATAGAACATATACTCCTCCGCCGTGAACTGCGGATACATTCCGGGATACTGCGGCATATATCCGAGCAGGCTGAGATAATCCCTGCCCATTTTTCTTATATCTTTACCGTCATACGTTATCGTACCGCTGTCGCTCTTCAGATTGTCTGTCATGATGTTCATAAGCGTCGATTTTCCGCTGCCGTTCGGACCTAAAAGCGCGTATATCCCCGGCGTCATGGTGAGTGAAAAATCGATCAGCGCTTTGTTCTGCTTGTAGCTTTTGCAAACCTTATCGATCACAAGTTCCATTATTCATACCTCCTGACAGCCTGAAGCGGTATGTTTTTCCGCTTTTTGATTATTATATCACATTTTTTCGTATATGTCAATATTTATCGGAGGCTTTGATCCCACGGAATATCAGATCACAAAAAAAGCGGCGGGAACTTGTTGAGCTCCTGCCGTTTTTGCCGGTGCGAATATCAATAACGGACTTAAAGTTAATCCGTTTTCAGATATGATCTGTAATAATCCGTTGCTTGTGCGTGCAGCAGAATGATCTGATCTTTCGTCAGTATTTTCATTTTGCCAACGCCTTATATGCTTCTTTGTTTTTGGCGATCAGTTCGTTTGAAACGGCGATCAGCTCGGCGTCGCTTGCCACCGCGTTTCGCCCGGTCTTTTTGATCTCAAAGGGTATTCCGTTATAGTCTACGGCGGATTTCAAAAAAACCGTGATCGCAGAAGACATATTCAAGCCGAGATCTGAAAACAAGACCTCCGCCTGTTTTTTCAAATTTTCATCTATTCGGATATTGAGATTCGTCGTTGCCATATTATGATCCTCCTTTTACACATATTATACGCCAATTATCAGCATTTGTCAATACATAATAAAGAAAATATCATTACAAAATTTTCCGGCAAAAGAAAATCGAGTATCCATAACTCAAGTCCGTTATAGATACTCGATATGGTCGGAGTGGCCGGATCTGAACCAGCGGCCTCAACCGGGAACCCTCAAAACTCGCTTCGCTCGTTTAGGGGAACCCCGTACCACAGGGCAGTATCATAGCGGGGTTCAAATACATTTACCGCAAATCGAAATACAGCCGGACGGAGCTTTGCCCCGTCCGGCTGTATTTGAGCGTGGCGATCAAATTAGATGCATTTATAACAATTCAATAGGAGATTTAAATCATTTGTTCTCTTTCGATGTATTGATCGAGGCGATGAGCATCACGCGGATCGAGGCGCAGGCGGCGTCGAGGGATTTATACGTCTGCTCGTCGAGATAATCGGTTTTATAAAGAAGTTCGAGCCAATAACCGGTTTCGTTTGCTTCCTTGAGCGCGATCTGCAGTTTTGCGATAAAGTCCGGTTTGCCGTGGGCGTACTGCGCTTCACGGATATTCGCGCCGATGGACGTGCCGGAGCGTCCGATCTGGTTGGAAATTATGGATTCGTGTTTGGATTTGAGGCCTTTGACGAGGTTGATGATCGAGACGGCAAACTCAAGGGACTGATCGCGGAGTTTTGATTCTGACATGATCGTTTTCTTTCCGCATATCGTGCCGAAGGCACACTTCACGCGCGAAGCGCACTTCACGTCCGGAGGACACTTCACGTTCCGCCGGGGCGGAACACTTAGTTGAAAAAGTCCGGCGCTTACGCGTCGGACTTTTTCTGGTCTGAGTGACTGGATTTGAACCAGCGGCCTCTACCACCCCAAGGTAGCGCGCTACCATCTGCGCCACACCCAGATTTCCGATTGCGGTAGAGATTATATCACAAATATTCCATTTTGTCAAGTCTTTTTCCGAAATTCAGGTGAAAATGTTCCGGGTACGCATAAACACATTTATTTCATATTTTTCCCTTGACTTTTACGATAAAAAAGACTATAATTGACACGACGATCCTGAAAGGAAAAGGTATCACACATGCATAAATTAGGTATTATCGGCTACGGCGGAATGGCGAACTGGCATCACCAGTCGATCAAAGCCAACTTCAAGGACCTTGAAGTCGTCGCGGCTTACGACATCGACCCCGAAAGGCTCGAGCTTGCGCGTAAAAACGGTCTGAAGGCATATGAAACGGCGGATGATTTTCTCGCATCTCACGAGTTCGACATAGTGCTCGTCGCCACGCCGAACAACTTCCACTGCGATTACGTATGCCGCGCGCTTGAAGCCGGCTACAACGTAGTCTGCGAGAAGCCCGTCGCGATGAGCGTAGAGGAGCTTGACAAAATGGATGCGACAGCGAAGCGCACGGGACATCTCTTCTCCGTCCATCAGAACAGGCGCTGGGATCAGGACTACCGCATCATGAAGGAAGCGTACGACACCGGTATGATCGGCAAGCCGTTCACGATAGAGTCCCGCGTCCACGGTCAGGGCGGTATGGTCCACGGCTGGCGCGAATTCAAGGTCGCCGGCGGCGGCATGGTCTTCGACTGGGGCGTCCATCTGATCGACCAGCTGCTCGACATGGTCGACTCAAAAGTCGTATCCGTTTACGCCAACCTCCACAGCGTCAGAACGCCCGAGGTCGACGACTACTTCAAGCTCGTATTCCGCTACGAGAACGGTATAACGGCACAAGTTGAGGTCGGAACGTTCAACCTCGTTCAGCTCCCGCGCTGGTACGCCTGCGGCGACGGCGGCGCGATTGTCATAAACGACTGGGACTGCAGCGGCAAGATCATCCACACTCGCGACACGGTCATGAACTGGGAGCCTGTCGTCGTTCAGACGAAGGCGGGTCCCACCCGTACGATGGCTCCGCGTCCCGCGGACACGCTTGAGGAGCTCCCGCTCCCGAAGGTCGAGACGTCGTGGACAAGCTACTATAGGAACATCATAGACACGATCGACGGCAAGGCAGAGCTGATCGTCACCATCCCCTCCGTCAGACGCGTACTGAGGCTCATCGAAGCCTGCTTCGAATCCGACGAAAAGGGCGAAGGCGTGAAGACCGACATTTAAAAAACAAAAAAACTGCGCCCGGGGCGCCTGCGATAAAGCAGGCGTCCCGGGCGCAGTTTTTTATATCACTTTATAAGCTCCGTTTTGAAATCCGGATGGACGTTCGTTACGGAGACCGATTCGTCGGTGAAGCCGATCACGCCGTTCCCGATATAAAGTATGTGTATCCCGCCGGACTCCGCGGATAAAAGCCCGGCTTTTTCCACCGTATCGGAAAGAAAGATGTCAGCCGCCGCAAGCGCCGTTTCGGCGCAGGAGCTTTTTTCGGAATACGCGTAAAGAACGTCGGCGCACATTTTATGAGCGCCCGACGCGTCGACGTACGGCATGACGACGGTGCCGTCCTCATACACATAGCCGCCGAATCCATGACTTATCGGAAATCTGCGCAGATTGGCGCTGAACATCGCCGGAACGCCGCCGACGGTGCAGACGATACTCATACCGTCAGCGGTGGTGCTGTAAAGGTTCACGTCATACGTGTTGACATCGCCGTCAAGATAAGCCGAGTAGCCGTCAACGCTCGTGAGATAACCGCGTATATACCCTGCCGACGTCAGCCGGGACGCGATATGATCGGCGGCGAACGCGTTTTTGAGCCAGCCGAAGCCGATATAGCACTCTGATTCGTGCTCCTGTGCGAATGCTTTATAGGCGTCGGAGACCGTCAGCTTCACGCTATCGGAGCCGAGCAGCTCAAGCCTCACATTATCGTCGCTCTGAATGAATTCAACGGTCTCTTCGTAGATCTGTTTCACGTACGGCGACTTATCCGGGTCTGCAAGCTCGGCGTACGAATCGTTCTCCTGCCCGAACAGCTGCTCATACATCTCGTTGAGCGGCTCCATATAGAGCATTCTGTTATGCCGGAGCATCTTTTCAAACGCGGAATAAAGCTCGTGCGGGACCTCGATCTCCTCACCCGGGTGTTCATTTATCTGCTTCAGATAACCCTCCGGAGCGTACGGATCGAACAGCTTATAAGCCTCGACCGCCGCCGTCGTATACGCCGCCGCGACCGCTTTTCGCTCGACGGTTGCGCTTGTCTTTCCGGTTCCCAGATTGTATACGAGCTTGAATTCATAAGACAGATTGTCCGCGCCTGTCGTCGCGTCTATCGTGGTCCAGCCGGAATCCGCCGAGAGACATGAGTGCACGCCGAAGCCGATCGCGGCGACCGCTACAACGAGCGCAACGATCGTCAGTATAAGCCTTAATTTGATATTCTTTTCCGAAAGCTCTATCCGCTTGACGGGTTTGAGCATCGGTTCGCTGTTATCGCGGGCGTATCTTTTCATTATAATGACCGTTTCTTTCTTTTATCACACAGGTCCTGCGGTCCGAAAAGCTCTCGTTTTTCAGATACTGACCTTATACCGACATAAAGGCATTGCCGGGCTTTCGCCGCAGGCAGTGCCTTTACCGTTTTTCAGTTTCAGATCAATGCTATAAGAAGGGCGAGTAAGAACAGTCCCACTATCACGCCGCGAGTGATAAGTCCCGCAAGCGTGCCCTTTTTGCACATCCTGTAATTCTTATAGTACCTGTGCTTCTTGAAAAGCAGCCAGCCTATAAGTCCGATGATGGGCAGGAAGAACGATCCGATGCCGTAAAGCTTGTTTCCGGTATCGTGGATCGGAGCGTCGAGTATCGGCTCGCTGCTCACGTTATCTTCCTCTTTTGTCTCCTCCTCGGGTTCGTTCGGATCCTTTATCTTGATCGATTTGATCGGAACGCCGGCTTCCCTGATGCGCTTGTATTCCTCGATCTCAGCCGAGTTGCCGAATACATAGTGATCGTGTCCGATGCAGACCATCTGCGGCTTTTCGACGCTGTAGTCGTGGACGGACGGATCATATGTGAACAGCACCTTGTTTTTCTCAAGGACCGGGTCGGGTATCGGTATCGCGGATATAAGCGATTTCGTATACGGGTGGAGCGGATAATCGAAAAGCTCCTCGGCGGTCGCTATTTCAACTATGTCGCCCTTGTATATGACGCCTATCCTGTCGGATATGAATCTGACGATCGACAGGTCGTGCGCGATGAACAGGTAAGTTACACCGCGTTCCTGCTGGAATTTTTTCAGAAGGTTCAGCACCTGCGCTCTGATCGAGACGTCAAGCGCGGAGATGGGTTCATCGGCGACGACAAGCTCAGGCTCCATGACCATCGCTCTCGCAAGTCCGATCCTCTGTCTCTGACCTCCGGAAAACTCATGCGGGTAACGCGTCAGATGCTCCGGAAGAAGTCCGACTTCATTTATTATCTTCTCGACCTTGGCGACTCTGTCCGCTTCGTTCTCGAAGAGGTGGAAGTTATAAAGGCCTTCCGAAATGATGTAATCGACGGTGGCGCGTTCGTTCAGCGAAGCGGCGGGATCCTGGAACACCATCTGAATGTTCCTGATAACGTCGCGGTCGAGCGAATGCGGGATCTTGCCGGATATCTTTACGCCCTTGTAAAGTATCTCACCGGCGGCGCAGGGGTTGACTCTGATGACGGCGCGTCCGATCGTGGTCTTGCCGGAGCCGGATTCGCCGACGAGTGAGAACGTCTCGCCCCTGTAAATATCGAAGCTCGCGTTTTTGACGGCTCTGTTGAGCGTGTCGCCCTTGCCGAAGTTTATATCAACGTTGCGGAGGGACAGGATGACTTCTCTTCCCGTTTCGTCTACAGGTCCGTGTTCCGGCAGATGTGCGACGTGAACGGCCTTTTCCTGTGTTGTGTTTTTCGTATCCACAGCCTTAACCTCCCTGAATGTTGAATGCCTTGACGAGCTTGCCGTATGTGTCCTTGATTATATCGGGCTTCTCGGTCGCCGGAGCTCTCGGATCGAGCAGCCACGTTTTGGCATAGTGGGTATCGGTCACGCGGAACATCGGCGGTTCCTTGATGGTATCTATCTTCAGACAGTACGGGTTTCTCGGTGCGAACGGATCGCCCACGATCTTGTTATACAGAGACGGAGGCGTACCCGTGATCGAATACAGCTTCGTGTTCTTCTGCGCGAGCTGGGGCAGCGACGAAAGCAGCGCCCACGTGTACGGATGGCGCGGATCGTAGAAGATCTCGTCTACGTTTCCGAGCTCGATGAGCTGGCCCGCGTAAAGTACGGCGACTCTGTCGGCGACGTTTGCGACGACGCCGAGGTCGTGCGTGATGAACACTATCGTATAATTGAATTCCTTCTGCAGATCCTTGATGAGCTTCAGGATCTGCGCCTGGATCGTAACGTCAAGCGCGGTGGTCGGCTCGTCGCAGATCAGGATCTTCGGCTGGCAGGAAAGCGCAATTGCTATAACTATACGCTGTCTCATACCGCCGGAATACTGGAACGGATAATCGTCGAATCTCTTTTCCGGATTCGGGATACCGACCTTCTTCATAAGTATGAGCGCGCGTTCCCTCGCCTCGGCCTCGGAGCAGTTCTGATGCTTCAAGATGATAGAGGTGATCTGTTTGCCGATCGTGAGGACCGGGTTCAGTGACGTCATGGGATCCTGGAAGACCGTCGCGATCTTCGCGCCGCGGATCTGGCTCCAGTCCTTGGAGTAATTGATCTTCGCAAGGTTGAGCACGGCCCAGCCGTGAAGATGCGTGTCATCCTCCCTCAGATATTTTACGCGGAACGCCACGCGGTCGAACAGCTCGTTGCGGACGTCCTCGTCGTTGATATCCTGCCCCCCCTTCAAGGCCTGTCTGAAGACCTTGAGAAGCTTGGAGACGAGCGACATACGCTTTGTCGGATTGTATCTTCCGACGGAAAGATAAATCTCTTTCGCGAGGATCTCGTTTCTCGCGATCTGTTCATCGGAGATCGCGGTCGCGGACATCGTCGCGTATTCAGCCTCGTATTCCGCCATCTTCTGCTTGTATGACGCGATATACGCGGCGTCGGCGTCGACCGCGGCTTTGTGCTGTTTTTCTATCTGTTTGATCTCCTCCCGGACGCCCTTTATCTTTTTGTCGTATTCGGAGATCTCCGCGGCTGTCGCTTTGATCTTGTCGTGCTCGTTGTGCGGATCGAACGTCTGCTTCAGGTTGAACAGGTCCGTACGTTTGTATACGAGATCGTTCAGCTTGTTATCGTACTCCTCTTTCATTTCGGGAGACATGGTGCTCAGCGCGTTCTTCTCCGCCTTGAGCTCCTCTATCTTCCGATAGACTGAGGATGCGTTTTCGGCCTTTGAATATTCATTGAGCTTCGCTTCGATACGGTCGATCTCACGGATGACGCCGCTGCTCTTCGTGACCTTCGTGTCGGCGAGGTCGTCGTCGTTGAATATTATGTTGCCGGCTGAGATGAAGCCGTTCGAATCGAGCATGCCGGCAAACGTCTTTGTGAAAACGGATTTACCGGAACCGGATTCGCCGACTATGGCGATCGACTCGTTCTCGTATATATCGAGAGAGATGCCGCGGATCGCCGTCAGGATCCTTGATCTTACGTGGAACTTGACCTCGAGGTCTTTTATTGAAAGAAGTACTTTCTTTTCGTTTTCTGCCATGATCACACCTCTTTCCTTACATATGCGTCTTCGGGTCGGAAGCGTCGCCGAGGTTCTGACCTACGAGATAAAGTATGATCGTAATGATGGACGACATGATGATCGGGCTCCAGTATTCGAACGCCCACTGCGGAACGGCGAGGAACGACTGCGTCTGGGTAATGATCTTACCGAGCGTCATATCCGAAATACCGAGTCCTATGTAGGAGAGGAACACCTCGTAGGAGATGTACGACGGGATCTCCGTCGCCGCGAGGGTGACGATGACCGACGTCATGAACGGGAGCACGTTTTTCATCGTAAGCCTGAGCATAGGCGTGCCGAGGCAGCGCGACGCGAGGTTGTATTCGCGGTCACGGATGACGATGACCTGCGTACGTATGAAGTACGCGATGCCGAGCCAGCCGGTGATGGTAAGCGCGAACACGAGCGTCCAGAAGTTCGGGCTGAGGATCTGAACGAAGACCGAGATGATGAGTATATACGGGATGTTGCCGATTATATTGTAGACCTCGGTCATGAAGATGTCGATCTTTTTCGAGAAGCCCCATACTGCGCCGAGCACGACGCCGATTACGAGGTTGATCAGCGCGCAGACGAACGCGAGCGTTATCGAGATGCTCGAGCCGTACCACAAAGCGTCGAACGTCGACTGGCCCTGAGAGCCGGAGCCCAGGATCCAGCTGAGGCTGAATCCGAATTTGCCGATCGCGGCACCGGGCATCAGGTGCTTTGTGCTGTTGTCAGCCGCGTTAATGTTGTACATTTCCTCGGGTTTCGCCGCGTAGCCCGTGACAGCGGGGTAAATGTACGCGAATACGATTATGATAGCAAGGAAAATAAGGACAACGATATTGATCTTCTGCTTGAAGAAGACGCGGAAGACGGATTTCCAGTATGAATAACGGGGCGCGGTGACCTTTTCCGATTCATATTTGTTGTTGTCATAGTGGGAGAACAGCTCTTCCTCGGACAGTCCGAGATCCTGTATGTCAACGGTTTTATCAGACATATCTGTTTACCTCCCCTTTGATGTGAACGAGATCCTCGGGTCGACCATCGACATGAGGACGTCGCCGAGTATCAGTGACGTGACGGAGAGCAGGGCGTAGAACATCGCAACGCCTACCGTTGCCGCATTGTCGTAATAAGTTATGGCGTTGATGAGCATTCCGCCGGTGCCCGGGACCGTGTAGACACGCTCGGTGATGATCGCACCGACGAGCGCTCCGAGTATTGTACCGGGGATGCCGTGTACGATATAGATCATCGCGTTCTTGAGTATATGGCCGCGGAAGATCTCGGATTCGGAAAGACCGCCCGATCTTGCGAATTTGACGTAGTCCGAATTCTTCTGGTCTATCATATATCTTCTCGTCCACTTCATCAGACCGCCGATGGACGGCAGCGCAAGCGAGATGATCGGGAGTATATACGCGGTGGGTGAGCCGTTGAACGTGATCGGCCACCCGAACGCAAGACCTATCGCACGGAACATGAAGATGTACGCGAGGGACGGGACGGCGATGATGAATACGATATAAGCCGTACCGATCTTATCGAGCAGCTTGTTCTGGTTCCTCGACATCACGATACCGAGCGGTATGCCGAGCATATAAGCGATGAATGAAGCAATGATACCGATAAGGAAGGAGTAGCCCATTTTGGACATGCCCGACTTTTCGGACGTTGTCATCGTATAGTCGTCAACGTATTTCCTCGCCATGAACTCGCCGCCGAGTTTCAGAGATCCCTCCGAATACGTCAGCGTGTGGAGGTCGTTCGACGACTTGGCGACGTACCCCGTCGGATAATACGTATCCTTCTGCACGATACTTCCCTGAGGCTGTACCATGGTATCCCAGACGTCAACGTTGTAGTTGATCGAATATGACAGGCCGAGGTTGACGGATATCAGATTCTGGTGGATGAACGGGAACTTGTTGTCAAAGTACAGAAGATACTTGTTCTTTGTTCCGTTGCCCATGATAGCCGGAGAGAACTTTTCTCCGCCGTACGCCGGATCATGCAGGGTGAACGAGATGCCTCTCTTCCCCACTACCTCATTAGCCTTATGGATATTATCTATTTTTATAACGCCTGTGAAGTACTTCCACATGCGCACTATTATCGGAGTTTTCTTGTAAGCGTAAAGTCTTTGGGCGCCGCCTTTTGCCATCTGCTTGTTCGTCTGATAAACAGCGTCCAGCCGCTCGACGGTATAGCCCTTGGATTTATGGTATTCTGTGAATTTGCGGACGTATTCCGCGGTCTGCGCGCTGTCGTCGGCGGCTGTTTCACCGAACGAAATGACGGCGGCGCGTGTAGACTCATCGATCTCACCGTTGGCGGCGAGCTCGTTGAGCCAGTCCGAATAAGGGACGTATTCAAGATAGCCGTAGTCTTCCCACGTCTGATACTTAAACGCTATTTTTTCGTTTGAAGATTTCTTCTGTATCAGCGGGTTCTGCATGAAAATTTTCTCACGGTCGATCGCATTGTAGACGAGAAGCATTACCGCAATAACGACGATTATGACTGAAACAAGACCGTGGAGGATCCTTTTTATCAGATATCTGCTCATTTAAAATACCTACACATATTTGAAAGGGGGACGGGGTTATCGCCCCATCCCCCAATCGTTTATTATTTATCTGCTCAATACTTACGTTTCAGAGATCAATACAGACCGAGAACGTGAGTCATGTCGCCGCCGTGATCGGGCTTCATGGTGTTGAGGTAGGTTCTGGGATCACCGTAGTCGGGGCCCCAACCGGAAAGGTCGTAGAGATCATAGTTGGTCTCGCTGCCGGCGTCGCAGTAGTAACCTGCGTAGTACCAGCCGTATTGATCCTCGGTAGCGACGGGATTGATTATGACCTTGCCGCCGAGGACTTCTTCGATGTTCTTCTTCAGAGCTCTGGTTCTGGCAGCGTAGTTTTCGTTTGCGGAGTAGTACGGATAGTCGATGTAGATCGGGTTTTCCTTCGAGATGTTGAGACCCTTCGCAGCGAGCTCTTCGATCGCCTTGTTGAGTTCCTTTACAGCCTCGTCCTTGTTGTACCAGCCGTCAAAGCCGTCGGACGAACCGTCGCCGTTGCCGCCCGTCGGATCCCATACCTTAAGGGGCGATCCGTCGGAGGTAAGGACTGCCTGTACTATCTCGCCGTAGTAGGTATCCTTCTTGAACGTGGTGGACTTGCCGTTGAGATCAACGGTGACGTCTTTCGTCAGCTTGACGAAGGTACCGGGCGTATAGGTGTTACGGATGGAGTTGAGTTTGACTTCATCGCCGACCATGATGGAGTTGTACTGCGCTCTGTCTATGGAGAACAGGAGAGCATTGCGGAAGTGTACGTTCTGAAGAGCAACTATGGAGTCGGCCTTCTGAGCGTCGGTCTTGGTGGAAGCCATGCCGTAACCGTTGATGGTCTCGTAGTTCTTACGGTTGAGGTTAAGGAATCCGGCGAACGTGGTGGCGTCGGTGGAAGAAATGTAGATATTTGCTTCGAAGCCGTCGTTCTTCGCCATCTTTTCGGTTGTGGTGTTGAGGCCGGCGCCGTCAATGGTGCCCTGCTTCATATCGCTGTACGCCTTGGTGGGATCCGAGCCGTCGTTGTACAGCCAGGTTATCTTCTTGACGTTGACGTATTCTTTGTTGTAGTAGTTCTCGTTGAGAGTGAACTCGATCTTGTTGTTCGAGGTGAACTCGGTTACGAGGTACGGGCCGCAGTAGAGTATGTGATCGGGGCCGGTGCCGTACTTGGAGGGCTCTTCCTTCGTGCCTTCACCGCCCTGGGACTCAAAGTAAGCCTTGTTCAGCGGAGCGAAGGGGTTGTAACCGAACATCGTGATGAAGTAGGAGCACGGCTCTTCGAGCGTGTACTGAAGAGTATGCGCATCAAGAGCCTTTACGCCGACCTGAGAGAAGTCGGTGATCGCGCCCGTGTTGTACTCGAGAGCGTTCTTGATTATACCGTAAACAAGGTACTCAGTGTTGCCCTGGTTGTCGAGCAGGTGCTTCATACCGGTCACCCAGTCTTCAGCGGTGACGTCTGCATATTCCTCACCGTCCTGCGTATACCACTTCGCGCCCTCACGGATCTTGAAGGTGTAGGTCAGGCCGTCGGCGGAAACTTCATAAGAGGTAGCGAGCGCCGGGACCATACGGCCTTCGTTATCGTACTCATAGAGTCCGTCGAAGGTGTTGACGATGGCTTCGGAGTCAGCCGCTCTGTAGGTTCCGAGGATATCCCAGGTCTTGGGGTCGGTGGTGTAGCCGATGGTGTAGTTTTCTTTAAGGGTGTAACCCTTGTCGGCGAGGTACTTCTTCGCTTTGATCATGTAAGTACCGTTGCCCTGATACTCAACGAACATCTTCTTCAGTTCATCGCGGTCGACCGTCTTGAGCGGCTCGGTAGCGACGAGGATGCTGTAGTATCTGTAGGAGTCATTGCCCCAGAGAGCGTTGGAAACGGTGTGGGGAACGGCTCTGCTTATTGCCTTACGGCCGCCGTTGGTGGAAGTCGGTACGAAAACGCCGCTTTCAAGCAGCTTCGCCTCGGCCATAGCCAGGATGACGTATTTGCCGGAGACATCTTTTTCGGCGTCTGCCGCGAGCAGATACTTGTAGTAGTCGCCGAGAGCTTCGCTGTAGACTTTCCAGTCTTCGTCGTCAGCTTCATGCTGGAGCTTATCATAAGCGGACAGATCGACGGTAAGTTTAAGAGCGGAGCTGTCAGCCGCCGCGCTGTTATCCTTAGCCTCGATCAGAGGTCTGGCGTTAGCAAGGTCCGGGTCGTTAGCCTTGGGGTCCTTCTTCTGGCAGGACGCCAGGACGCCGATTACCATGATAGCTGCAAGCACGATGCTGAGCAGTTTAACAAGGTTTTTCATTTGTTTGCTTTCTCCTTTTAAATTTAATTAAATTTGGGGAGACAAGCGTCGGCATGCCTCCGGAAATTTGATTATCTTGGTGGAATGCAACTTCGGCTTTCGCAAACTTTCATTTGCGGGAGTGTAAGCTGAAGTAGGATTTTGAGGTATTATACCATAAGAAACACGTTTTGTAAAGTGCTTTTGACTCAAATTTCGTAAACGTTTCTCTTAATTTTTTATGTTTTAATTCGCATATTTTGTTAAAAAAAATCTCGTTTGTGCATTTTGCGTGAAATATTCCGTCATTTTACGTCGTTTCACATATATAATATATAATGTAAGACGGCGTGCAATTCCCCGGCGTTTTTTCCTGCACGTTCCTCACGGTATATTTATGCAGTTGAAAAATCACGGATGCGTGACTTTCAGAACAGCCGCCCTCCGTCAGACCGAAAGGTCGAGCGCGACCGTCCCGTCCGATGAAATAAAAGTGTTTTCATCCTTCAAAATCCCGCGTGATACGCGCACGGAGTATCCGAAGCCGCGCCATTTCAGCCCGAGCATGCCGTCCGACGCCGTTTTTTCCGGCAGGACAGCGTCTTCCCTGCTCTCGTTCACAAGGCAGAAATCGTGCTCAGCTTCAAATACGAGCCCGGTTTCGGTCATCGTCACCGTAAAGTCGCCGGCTTCGGTGCCTTTGAACGTGATCTTCGCCTCGTCACCGTTCTCCGCGTACTCCGTATCCGTATACGTAAGGCGTTTTCCGCCGCGGTACGGGTACAGTCCCGCGCGGACGCCAGAGCCCGATGATCTGTTGCCGTCGGTGAACGGGAGGTTGTCAAACGTCATCGAGATCTCATCGTTCACCGAGTTGAGATATCTCTCCTCATACCGTTCACGGAAGAGGAAGATATCGCGTACCCAGAACGCGCCGTTTTCCGTATATACGTTCGCACGGTAGTTTTTGCAGTCGTACCAGACCGACGATCTGCCCCTGCCGCGGCGGTCGGAGAGCGCGGAGACGACAGTCGCCGGCGTCTGTCCGAAATTCTGTTTGAACCACGCGCCGGTCTCTCCGAGCGTCAGAGGCTCGAGCTTTCCTTCATCACGCCATTTCGCGATCTTTTCGATCTGATACGTCAGCCCGTCCCGCATCGCGGGCCAGCCGAAGGAATTCTCCTGTCCCGCCTGAGTATAGCCGAACCGCAGGCAGCGGCCGCTGAAATTCTCGTTGAAATACCAGTCGACCCAGTCGGGATTGCCGCCGCCGTCCTCTCCGCAGTATACCGGTTCGAGCGTGGCGACGCCCTGCCACTCCGCGGCGACACCGTTCACGTCAAGCCCCATGTCGTACTGATATATCGGGTCGGAGCCGAGCATGCGGAAGACGGGGACGTTTATCTGCGCGTCCTTCGTCTGTGCCGGGCAGAACATGTTATACCTGCTCGGATAGTACGCCTGATTGTAATATCCGCCCCAGAATGTGTAGCCGTCCGTCCCCCACTGGTCGCGGCAGGTGCAGGCGGCGTCGACGCCGTACTTATTATATATATATTCATATGTGTGCGCGTCGATCGCCCAGGATCCGACACTTTTCGGATAATGCCCGTATACCTCTTTGAATTTTTCAAAAAGCACGTCGGCGAGTCTTTCACGCTCCTCGGGTCTGTATGCGACGGTGAAGCCGGCGTTTGCGTGGTAGTCCCACGGGAAGCCGGGTCTGCCGCGCCACTTTACGCCCGCCGCCTCGCATTGCGACTGCACGACCTCGAACCAGACGCCGAGCTCCGTCTTTTCGTTTCTGCCGTTCAGCACGTCGATGAACGCGCCGTCGCAGAGCGTGTCGTACATAAGAAGGAACGTGGATGGAAGATCATACCTGTTTACCAGCTTTATCTGCTCCTTTACCGGAGTCAGAAGGTCGGCGGGCTGCCGCGGCTCGCACCCGCGTACAAAGTTTATGATATTCACTATCTGTCTTTTTATCATGAAGCCTCCTTGATGCTGAAGATACATTCTCCGCATCCGACACTCGAATAGAATATCGCGGGAGCGATCGGCGACTCGGATGTGCAGCCGCCGTAGATGAATTTAAAGCGGCCGTCCTTAAGCTTTTCTATCTCTCCCGTGCCGTTTATCGTCGAGAAGCCGACGAAATACACGTTTGAACCGGTGTTCGCCGGCGCGTCGGTCTTGTCGACGCCGGCGAGAATGACCGAGAAATTGAGCCATTTAAGTCCGTCCTTTGAAAACTGAAGCGCCGGGGTCGAGGCGGGCGTGTATGCGCAGCCGATGCGGACGAACAGCACTTCGCCGTCGTCGAGCCTGAGCCAGCCGATCTGATTGCCGAGACCGGCGTTGCCGTTGACTCTCTCAGCGTTATTATAATCGAACTCGAAAGGGTCGGCGGAACGTATGCGGCAGTATCTGACCGAGACGTTCCTTATGACGTGACGCACGTACATCCAGTACGGACGGCCGTCGGGATCGTCCGGATAATAGATCACCTCTTCATGATCGAACGCAGAATACTCCGGTTCGTTGACGATCACGGGTTTATCCGTTTTACGTTCGAAATGGAGTCCGTCCGTCGACGTGGCAACGCCTATTTTGTCATGGCCTATGAGAGTTCCGTCTTCAAGATGCGTATAGTTCTCGCACTGCCAGTACATGTAGTAAGTTCCGTCGACGCACAACACCTCCGGCTCTATCGTATTGCCGCTCCACCATTCGTTGCTGACGCCGAGCTCGCCGCCGAGGTAGAATGCCGGTGCGTCGAGATTCCGGTGCCAGTGCCTGCCGTCGTCCGAAGTATAGACGAGAACGTGGTCGCCGTCCGTCGGGTTGTACTTATCTTTGTTGTAATCGACGTACAGACCGCCGTTATAGAGGATATACGTGCCGTCCGTCTTTTTGATTATGTGCGTGGAATAGTCGTATGCCGGCGCCTCCGTCGGATACGTGAGCGAGCATATGCCGAAGTCCTTGTTCGCTTTGATCTTCATCGTTGCGACGATGTCGTCGACGCCGTCCTCGTTTGTGTCGCCGCGCGTCATATATTTTATCGGCAGATTGCTTTCCCACGTGGGATATAGATTGACGTTGCCTATTTCATTCTCGTAAGGGCCGAACTGACCGTCGACGCGTCCGAAATACGTTCTCAATCCGAGACCGTCGATCGCGACGATGAGGTCGCAGAAGCCGTCCGTGTTGATATCGGCTATACAGAAGCAGTTGTATTCATCCTTTATATTGAGCTGCTTTTTCGCGTAAAGCGCCGCTTTTCCGTCCTTGACCGTCCATGACGACGTGTCAAAGCCCTTTACCGCTATTATGTCGTCAACTCCGTCGCCGTTCATATCGCCGGTGTGGAAATCTTCTTTGCTGAAATCGCCGCTGTCGGGCAGCACACCGGCGGATGCGAACGTAAAGCCGTCCTCGGAGCCGTAGCCGATGAGAGCAGACTTTTTATTCGTCACGAAAAGCAGGTCCGTGAAGCGGTCGCCGTTGAAATCACCCGCGCCGCGGAAGTCGCCGTCCGTATCTATCTGCTGGGTGTAGAGAAGTTTTGAATCGTTGTATCTGGCGTACGTGCCTTTGCCCTTGTATATCCTGAGCTCGCCGCCGTTGTACGTCATATAGTCGCTGAACCTGTCTCCGGTGAACTCGCCGTAAAAATATCCCGTATCCTGCGGATATTCTTTGGCGTAGACCGCGGCGACGTAAATGTCGCCCATATGATGTGAATCCCGGTCCACCATGCTCTGCGGGCCGTAAAAACGGCTTTCAAACGCGACGGTGTAACTGTTTGAGTTCCTCAGGCTGACATCGACCTCGCCCGACGCTTCCGTAACAGTCTCGGCCGGCGTCATGCTGAAGCGGAATCCGTCAGCCTTCTTCGCCTCGTGGGCTGCCGCGGTCTCCTCCGGTTCCGTTTCCGCCGGCTCGGTCGCTGCAGCGGCGGTGGTCTCGCCTTCCGTCGTCTGCTCTTCCCCGCCGGACGTACAGGAGCAAAGCAGTAAAGCAAGCAAAAGAAGTATGGTCAAAAATCTTTTCATAGTAATACCTCACTTATATAGTCTGCAATGAATTATATCATTAACGCCGCTGTTAGTCAATGGTTTTCGGACAAAAAAATGGGCTGTAAAAAAATAGCCTAATAGAAAACAGAGACAAGGACAAAAGCGTCCGAGTCTCTGTTTTTCGTATAAAAAAGAAAAAATGAAGTGAAGAAGAAAACACTAAAAGACCTGTGGAAACAAGTGATATTTTCACGGGTAAAAAATATGTATTCTGATTTGATTTGTGGTATAGTACTCTTTGGTGTTGTAGTGTTTCATTCTAATTTCATTATACCACCATTCGGCTGTCTCTGTATAGGGGCAGTCGTTTACTTTTATGTAAAAAATCACAGCAAACCTACTCAGCTTGCTGTGATTTCTTTTATGGGACTTTTTTTACAGCCCCTCTGTATTCATTTAGGCAAATCGAAAGCCTATCAGCTTTTTCATTTAATTGGGTTTTCATTTAAAAAATATATGGGGATATCTGATATATAAACTCCACGGTATCGCAGTCAATGCCGTATATCCAAATAGAAACAACATCACTCGAACCTTTTCCATTTAAATTAGTAGAATATAGATATTCTGTATCTGTACCAACAAGATTGCCATTTTTATAAAGTAAGAACTTCAACCGTCCCGAATCATCAATTTTATCCGCTGCTTGTTTTATTGTTACGAATAGCTCACCGTCTGACACGTTGCATTTTTCCATTGTTACAGCATCGAATTCATTCTTATATTTCTCTGTAATGGGCTCTACAGATGCTGATATGTCCGCTTTAACTATTTCATCATTACCAAACTTTGTAAATTCAAAATAATTATAGCGTCCCTCGGCAATCACTATTTTATCCGATTCTTTGTCTATTACGTTATCACTTCCATCATATAAAATAGCTGAAGAATTTATGACGGCATTTTTCTTTCCCAGGACTTTTATTACAAGCGATTTTGTAAAACTATCTTTTAAATACCACGACTCAACAACATCAAAGTAATCATTATTCTTCAAAAAGACATCCGAATCGTTTTTAATAGTAAGCCCGCATTCTCCATTTTTAATATTCAAAATCGCTGACAATCTATTATCTGCAGCTGAAACTGTATTATCAACGATTGTTACGGTGTTTTCCACAACCGTTTTCGTATTATCGCCGGTTGAATTTTGATTGTTTGAGTAGTTCGAGTTGCTTTTGTTCTTTTTTGAACTGATTTTTTCGTATCTAATTATCCACGAGCCAAGTATACTTTGGATTTTCGTAACTTTTACGGTAACGATATCTCCTGCCTCAACGCCCGGATTTTCTGTTGATACGAAATTCAGGTGCTCGCCGGCAAAAATATTGTATCCAAACGCTGATTGAGGGCGTAGTTCAAGCGCGATAAATCTTACAGTCTTTCCTTCAAGATTTTCACCGTTGTTAAGAGCTGCCTCGAAGGTCTCCGCACTTTCATAATCTATTTTTGTTGCTGATCCGCAGCCACAAAGAATTATAGTGATTGCAGAAATTGTAACCGCGACGATTTGTTTAATCACATTTTTGAAATTCATCTTAAGCCACCTTCATAACTTTTTTTGACATACGTCTTTTTTTGTATTATATCACATCAAAAAACGCTTGTGTTAACCTTCTGGCATAATTTTGATGTTTTTTTTCAAGAAAACCGACTTTTTTTAAAAAAAAACAAGCTTCGCAAATATGGAGAAGCTTGTTTTTCGTGATGTTATCTCTTGGAGAACTGGGGAGCGCGACGGGCGCCTTTGAGACCGTACTTCTGAAAGTTTCAGGCTCCAAAGTCCTTTATTTATCAAGGTTTTTGAGGGTTATGCCATTGGGTTGTCCCTTAGGTTGTCCCCGTGAAGCTC
>CACYWW010000041.1 GCA_902778145.1 uncultured Ruminococcus sp. | reverse complement strand
TGCAAACCGCTCAGGGTCTTATAAAACCTGAACGTATACTCGGCGTCAAATTCCGGGTCGTCTTTGATAAAGTTCATAAAACCCGACTTCCAGTCTTCCGCGCTGTAATTATAAGTCGTGTGGTATATATAAGTATCGACGTCGTATTCCCATTCTCCGCAGTCGACCCCGGTGTATTCGAGTATCATCGATCTTGCGAGATCCAGATAGTCCTTTTCGGAAGAATTTTCGTTGATCGGAGCAACGAAATCGGTTTCACCCTTTTCCGGATAATATTCACATCTGATCATCCTGTTTGTTTTTTCATTAAAACATGCAATTACTGTTGTATTACCGTCCTTCGCCCTAAATCTGTCCATACCGCAACCACGCGCAAATGTTTTTTGAGTAAAAGCATATATCATATTGTATTCTTTACCAAACATCGTCACATTTCTGTTCGGAACGTCACTCTTTTCGTAGTTTTCACAATCATGCAGTTTTTTCAATGATTCGTATTCGTCGTCTGTTTCGTATAGCCTGCCGGCTGCCGTACTGAACGCACGGAAGAAGGGAGAAGGCACTGCCCTTGCCTTTCTTTCAACCGCGGTCTTTGATCCGCAGGATACCATGCCTAAAACACATAATACCGCGATAACAATACATATTGCTGCTGCGGTTACGGATATCTTTTTCATATTTTCCTCTCTTTCTGAGATCCCTCATATGATAAATACGTTTTTTTCCTCTCCGGGTCACCGAAAAAAAAGATATTTCGGCTCGGCGTCAGGCGAATTCAGCTTGCCCGACTGTCTTTCAGCTGAATTGCCGCTCCGCGGCAGCTTTTATAGGGTATAAAAAAGGCGCCGGAGCGCCTTTTGAGTTTATGATGCGGGACTTTCCTTTATCACGGATCTGTAGTACGCCACGGCGAGGTCGACGACAAGGCCGTAGGAGCGTGTGCCCTCGGGCTGGCCGTGCGCCTGAAGAAATCCGTTGTTTACCTTTTCCGAGACCTCTGCGACCTTGTTTTCCCGATATTTTTCAAAGAATTCGTTATACGATACCATCTCGTTCTTGTAGTTATCCGGGACGTATGACAGATACAGCGATCTGTACAGCTCCTTGTCCGCGCCGTAGAGCGACGAGGCGACGTACTCGAAAACGTTAGCATAGCCGGAATATCTGATATACGGATCGTCGCTTTCAAGGCAGACGAGGAAAGCGACGAAGTTCGCCTCGTCCTCCCGGGCGATCCCGCGCTGATGCGCCATTTCGTGCGCGGCGGTATACGGGATCGTATAATCCGGGAAGTTGACGTTTATGTTCGCCTCTCCGGTGAAGAACGTGTACACGCCGGATATATGCGTATACGTCCACGGCCCGGACAGCGCGACGGGCTTCGGGTTCGAGGTGAATTTTGAAATAAAACCGTATTTAGCGCACGCCTTTTTATACGCCGCGTTGAGCTTTTTGTTCATGTCTCGGAGGCTGTACGGCATCACGGAGCCTTTCCCGTATATGAATCCGACCTGACCGATCTCGCCGTTCACGCCCTGTATCAGCTCGTAAGCCGTATCGTAAAGCTCCTCGGCCGATACGTCCCGGCGCTCCAGTCCGAGCCTTTCGCCGAGCGGGGTAGTGCTGTATCCCGCCGAGAAATTGATCAGGAGCGTGGAGTAGACGACCGCGGCGACGGTGAGCAGATCGAGCGTGTAACGGATGGTCTCCGTCCACGAATCGGAGCTTTTTTTCACGGCGCGCCAGATCAGCACCGCGATGACGCACGGCGCGGTGAGCAGCACCGATTCAGCCAGTGAAAACGGAAAAATATTCGTTATATACGCGAGCGCGGCGCGCGGCACCGACGCGACCTTCGTCTGCCAGAAGTCGGCGAAGGCGGTGTTCGACGCGGATATGATCCGCACGGCGAGCCCGAGCAGAAGAAGCGAGGCTCCGACTATGAAAAACGGTGAGATTATCTTTTTGAGTTTAGCTTTCATTTTTGAAAAGTTCCGTAAATCCGTCCGGTACCGGCGCGGAAAGCGTCAGCTCCGAGCCGTCCGACGGTCGTTTCAGGGTGAGCCTGCCCGCGTGCAGCGCGAGCCTGCCGAGCCCGGCGTCAAAGCCGTCTCCGTAAAGTCCGTCTCCCGCAATGGGCGTTCCCGCGTAAGCCATGTGGACGCGAAGCTGATGCGTCCTGCCGGTGAGCGGACGCAGCTCGGTAAACGATATCGGGATCCCGCAATACGCGCCGCTTCGCAGCACCTTGTATCCCGTGACGCATTCCCTGCCCTCTCCGTCGGGACAGACGGAGCGGATGATGACGCTCTCCGCCTCCCGTCTTATGTTTTTTCTGATCACGCCCTCGGAAGGCTCCGGGATCCCGCGGCACACGGCGTAATACACCTTCTCCGGGTGAAACCGGAAAAACTGATCCGCGAGCAGATACGCCGCCGTCCTGTTTTTCGCGACGACGACGATACCGGACGTAGGGTTGTCAAGCCGGTTGACGGCGCGGAAAACGAAATTCCGGTCCCTGTATCTGTACGCGAGCGCGTTTGCGAGCGTGTCGTAATGATGGTTGTGCGACGTATGCGTCGGCATCCCGGACGGCTTGTTGACGGCGATCAGATCGTCGTCCTCGTAAATGACGTCGACCTCAAGATCGACAGGCTCAACATCCGTTTTTTCCGTTTCGGAGAGCGTCAGCCTCAGCACGTCGCCCGCGCGGAGCACGCGCCTGACCGTCACGTGTTCGCCGTTCAGCGTTATGCCGTCCGGAGTGCGCTTCAATTCGGCAAGTATCCCGCCCGAAACGGCGGGAACGGTGCGCAGAAAATCACGCAGAAGCTTCCCATCGTATCCGGGCGGGATCGTGAATTCCATCAGCCTATCACTCTTGTCCAGCCGAATTCATCCGGCAGATTGCCCCACTGTATACCGGTCAGGGTATCGTAGAGCATCTGTGAAACGGGACCGATCTTCCCGCCGTTTATGACGGCCTTCTTGTGCTCGTCGTCAAGCGAACCGATCGGTGAAATCACCGCGGCGGTGCCGGTGCCGAACGCTTCCTTCAGCTCGCCTTTATCGTACGCCTCGTACAGCTCGTCGACGGAGATCCTGCGCTCGGATACCTTGTATCCCTTGTGCTTCAGAAGCTCTATGCACGACGCGCGCGTGACGCCGGGGAGGATGCTGCCGTCCGCGAGAGACGGCGTTACGACCTCGTCGCCTATGACGAAGAAGACGTTCATCGCGCCGACCTCGTCTATATATTTCCTGTAAATACCGTCGAGCCAGAGGACCTGAGAATACCCGAGTCTCGCCGCCTTTTCCTGACCCTTCAGCGACGACGCGTAGTTGCCGCCGACCTTGGCGAATCCCGTGCCGCCCTTGACGGCGCGGACGTAATCATGCTCTATGAATATCTTGACAGGGTTTATGCCCTCCGCGTAGTAGGCGGCGACGGGCGATAAGATTATGCAGAAGATATACGAATGCGACGGATGCACGCCGAGCTGCGGATCGGTCGCTATGATGAACGGACGGATATAAAGCGAGGTGCCTACCTTCGTCGGTATCCAGTCGCGGTCGAAAAGAACCGTCTCCTCTATCGCCTGAAGCACGTCCTCGTTCGGAATCTGCGGGATGCAGAGACGTTCGTTCGTATTGTGCATACGTTCGATGTTCTTGTCCGGGCGGAAAAGCTGTACCCTGCCGTCAGCAGTCATGTACGCCTTGAGTCCCTCGAACATCTCCTGCGCGTAGTGGAAGACCATACACGACGGATCGAGCTCGAACGGCGCGTACGGCACAATCCTCGCGTCGTGCCAGCCCTTTCCCTCGTCATAGTTCATCAGGAACATATGATCCGTGAAATATCTGCCGAAGCCGAGATGATCGTAATCCGGCTTTGTCTTCGGTGTTTTCGTTCTCTCTTTTCTTATATCAAGCATTATTGTTCACCTCCTGAATGAGCTCTTATTCCATTATAGCACATAAATGCAAAAAATGCAAGTACATTTTAAAATACTTGCAAAAATATTGCTTTCAGGCAACGCGTTAAAGAACTCCGGCGCTTTTGCGCTCCTCGAATATGTTCTTTGCGCGGACGAGCTCGGAGACGTCGCCGAAATTCTCGCGGTAGACCTCGATCACCGCAGCGCCCTCGTAGTTGTTTTTCCGGAACGAAGATATGATGCGCGGGATATCGAGCGTGCCGGAGAACGGCGGCGCGCAGCGGCCGTTTATCCAGTCATTGAAATGGAAGTGGACGGCGCTTTCCCCCATGGCCTCGAGCACGGCGTACGGGTCGTACCCGCCGCGGCACGCCTGCTTCGCGTCAAATACGAATTTCATCTCGGGGCACGCCCGGCGCAGTCCGCGGATGCCTTCTGCGTCACGCGCGATGCACCACGTCGTGTTCTCGTGTATGAGCTCGACGCCGAATTCATGCGCCGCAGAGTTGATACGTCTGAATATCTCCGCGTATTTTTCAAATCCGCAAAAAACGTTTTTCATGTTGTTGCCGTGGAACACGACGAACCTCGCCCCGAGAGACGCGGCGAAGTCGAAATACTTTTTATAATACTCTATACCGTCGCTTATCCTGCGTTCGTAGCCCGCGAAGAACAGCACGTTCTCATAGCCCGACGTGAACGGATGGACGGAAACGATGTCCATATGAGCGCCGCGGACGAAGGAGCAAAGATCGCGATAGTATCCGCCGGACATCTCGCTGTCCGTGTTTATGAATATCTCCGCCGTGTCAAATCCGGCGGCGGCGCACGTCTCAAGCGACTTTACCGTGTCGAGCGGGTAGAAGCAGGCGCTCGAGATCCCTGTTTTAAAACTCATTTTCATGTACCTCGAACATATGATATCACCCGGATCAATATTTGTCAACGCCGTGTTTATATAAAAAGAGCAAAAATTTTTATTTTTTTTGGAAAAAAGTCTTGATTCTTTTCGGAAAATATGCTATTATACTTACTTGAAATAGTATATCGAGCCGTTGTGTCCTCTCAGACAGCGGCAATGTATATTCGTGAAATCTTACAGGAGGAATGAAAAGTGCCGAATATCAAATCTGCCAAGAAGCGCGTTCTGGTCACCGAGACCAAGACCCTTCAGAATAAAATGTTCAAATCGTCCCTCAAGACGATGATAAAGAAGTATGACGCGGCTCTCCAGTCCGGAGACAAGGAAGCGGCGAGCGCGGAATACAAGGCAGCGGTGAAGAAGATAGACCAGGCAGCAGCCAAGGGTATCATCAGCAAAAACGCCGCCAGCAGAAAAAAGAGCCAGTTCACGCTGAGACTCAACACTCTTGCCTGATAAAAACGGCATCCGGCGCCTTTGACGAAAGTCGAGGGCGCTTTTCCGTTTTCACGCCTTTTACCGCAAAGAATATACATAAAATCTCTTGATTTAACAAAAAATATATGCTATACTGAAAAAGATAAAATGAAACAGGCAGGTATTTATGAAGAAAATCGCGGTCCTCGGCTTCGGCTGTATCGGCAAAGGCGTATGCCGGCTGCTTACCGAAGAAGGCAGCCGCCTCGGCGGGAAGCTGAAATACATCTGTGATCTCAGGGATATACCGGACAGGCCTTACGGCGACATGCATATAAAGGATTTCGACATCGTCCTCTCCGACCCGGAGGTCGCCGTCGTGGCGGAGCTCACCGGCGCGCGCAGAGCGGCTTTCGAGCTGTCGAAAAAGGCTCTTGAGGCCGGAAAGAGCGTCGTAACGTCAAATAAGGAGGTCGTGTCGGCGTACGGGCCGGAGCTTCTGCGCATCGCGCGCGAAAACAACGTTTCGTATCTTTTCGAGGCGGCGGTCGGCGGCGCGATACCGCTTATCCGTCCTCTCCGCATGAATCTGCGGACGGACAGGATAGAGAGCATATACGGCATACTCAACGGGACGACGAACTATATACTCACGAGTATGGAGCGCGGCGTTCCATACGAAGAGGCGCTTTCACGGGCAAAGGAGCTCGGTTACGCGGAACCGGATCCGACGGCTGACGTCACCGGACTTGACAGCTGCCGCAAGATCTCCGTGCTTTCCGCTTTCATCGACGGCGGTATTATCCCGCCCGAGAAGATACCTACCGAGGGAATCGAGAACATACCCGCCGCCGCGCTTGACGGCGCCGCCGCGCTTTGCGGCAGGATCAAGCTTATCGCGCGGGCGGAGCGAACGGAGGAGGGCGTTTTCGCGTGTGTCCGTCCGTGCTTCGTCAGCCGTGACAACATGCTTTACAATATCGACGGCGTGAACAACGGCATCACGGTAAAATGCAAGGCGTCGGGAGATCTGCTGTTCTGCGGACGCGGCGCCGGATCGATACCGACGTCGGCTGCCGTGCTCTCCGATATCTCGGAGGCGCTTTACGGCACGACGGAGCCGCTCGATTTCCATATCGCCGAAGAATGCGCCGGGCGTCCCGTCAGCCGCCGGTTCGTCGTTTCGGAGAGGCCGCTCAACGGGCTTTCGTTTGAGGCGTATCACAGCGGAGGCGGATACCACGCGTATATAACGTCAGACGACACTGACGAATGCGGACGGATCATCTGGGCATCCGAGGCGCTTTGAAAAATTCATTATAATGACAACCGGTCATCAAATGATTTTCACATTGGGCGGTTATAATGGCCGCGGATATGAAAGAAAGGAGCTTTGATCATCATGTATGACGACATAGAAAACAACGACACGGAAAAAGGGATGAACGGAAGCGGCGAGCAGCCGAACAACGAGCAGCCCCAACAGGCGACGGAGCAGGCGCCGCGCACGGAACAGGCGCACACGTCTGTCCCCGGAGGCTCCGGCAGCAGTCAGTATTACGACCCGTACGGTCAGAGCGCACGGTATGACGCGTCTTACCGTTACAGCTACAACGGATCGGGCGAACAGACGAGAGTGAATCCGTACAGCCAGACCCGCGGCAATTACAACGGATACAACAACGGCGGATATAACAATTACGGTTACGGATACACCGGTCAGACACAGGCTCAACCGGCTGAAACGAAGAAAAAATCAAAAAACGGCGCGATCGCGGTAGTCATAGCGGTCGCGGCGGTATGCGTGATAATGTTCTCTCTCGTGGCGTTCGTCGCGGGTATGCTCGTAAGAGGAGCGTCAAGGCCCGTTGACACGGGTACCGAAGCCGTTGTGACCGAGCCATACACCACGCAGTCCTCCGATACGGATAAGGCGGCGCCCGCCACCGACCCGGACGTAACGTTCGCGGTGAGCCACGGATCTGACGCCGTGGATATGACGGAGGCCGCGGCAAAGACGGTCAATTCCGTCGTTGAGATAAGGACAGAGCAGACCGTCTCCGGAACGTTCATGCAGCAGTATATCCAGGAGGGCGCCGGCTCGGGCGTCATAGTCTCCGAGGACGGATATATAGTGACGAACAACCACGTGATCGACGGCGCCACGCTCATCACCGTCATTCTGAGAAACGGCGACGAATACGACGCGACGCTCGTGGGCAAGGACGCGCAGGCGGACCTCGCGGTCGTCAAGATCGACGCAAAGGGACTTCAGCCCGCGACGTTCGGCGACTCCGACAAGCTCGTTGTCGCGCAGAGCGTCATAGCTATCGGCAACCCGCTCGGTGAGCTCGGCGGCTCCGTGACGAACGGCATAATCTCCGCGCTTGCAAGAAGCGTTGTGATAGAAAACCAGGAAATGACGCTGCTTCAGACGACGGCGGCGGTCAACCCCGGCAACTCCGGCGGCGGACTGTTCAACATGTCGGGCGAGTGCATCGGCATCGTCAACGCGAAATCGTCGGGCTCCGGCATCGAAGGCATAGGCTTCGCGATCCCCGCGAACACCGCCGTCAAGGTCGCCGAGGATATAATCCACTACGGTTACGTCCGCGGCAGAGTCATGCTCGGCATCTCGATGCTCGAGGTGTTCGACAGATACACTGCGAACAGATACAACGTCAAGGATTACGGCGTATACGTCAGCGCGGTAGGTGAAGGCTCAGACGCCGAAAAGGCGGGAATGCAGGCAGGCGACAGGCTTGTCTCCATAAACGGCGCCGAGGTAGACTCCTACGCCACGGCGAAGAAGCTGATACAGGCGTGCTCCGTCGGTGATACCGCTGTCATAGTCGTATCGCGCGGCAGCTCCGAGATAACTCTGAACGTGACGTTCTCGGAATATATCCCTCAATAAAAAACCGGGAAGCCCGATCGGGCTTCCTTTTTTTTATCGCTTTTTCCGAAGAACTACCGCCGCCGCAAGCGCCGAAAGCGCCAGAGCGCACACCGCGATCAAAGGCGCGTCGGACGTTTGAGGGTTGCCGGCGCCGGGGACTTCATTATGTCCGATCTCGGACGGCAGTACATAATCGGTGAAAAAGAACGAACCCCCGCGTCTTTCCAGCTCGTAAACGTATGATCTGGCCTCATCCATATCTCCCGAAACAGTTAGTCTGAATCTGATACGTCCGTCATCGGACCCGACTACCTCGATCATGCTGTTTATCTGATCGAGTTCATCATTCATCCTCTGAGCGGCATAACCCTTCAGGTAGTACAGCTTTCCGTCAAATTCGGCAATGCATCTGACACGTTCGTTCACTGACATATAGTAGTCAGCTATACTTTGAGAAAAATATACTGCGAGCTTTTCCTTCAGTTTTTGCATCGTGTCGACGTCGCCTTTAAGTCTTGCGTATTCACATTCCCGTCCGTTTGACGTGACCGTACGGGTATCATTTTCATCATAATCGTGGAAAACCCTGCTTGAACCGTTGAAAGCCCCGGCGATCCCGGTCGCTTCATTCAACAATGAGTAAAGCTCATCAGTGCCTATGTCGGCGGAGCCCGGACTGCCGTCCGCGTGCGCCGCGGTGACGGGGATGATAACGAGGATCATCACAAAGGAAAGCAGCAGCGATACGGTTTTCTTCAGAGCGGTCGCTTTGCTGATTTTTTTCATAAATATACCTCCTTTATCAAAAGCGCTTGCTATTCACATATATAGACGTTTTTTTCACGAAAAAGTGACGGAAATTCTTGTAAACATTTTGTAAATTAGGTCTTCCGGCGCTTTTCAGAGTTGTTTATTGATCTTTATCCTATAGGTCACCTCGAACGAGCCGACGGACGCTGTGACGCGCGTTTCACCGACAGCGCCCTTTGTGCGGATCATGCCGTTCCGGTCGACGGAGATCAGATCCTCGTTATAGCCGAAATATACGACGCCGTCCGCCGCGTCTCCGGTCTCCTTCCAGCTTCCGTTGCTGTACTGTATGAGAACGCGGATCTGCTTGAGCTCGTTTTCCTTAAGATTGAGCCTGTAGGTCTCCTGCACGGCTCCGACCGACACGGGATATTTTCCGTCCTCCGAAAAATCGAAGCCGGCGGGATAAACGTAAATGAGTATCTCGGCGGTGATACCGTCGCCCGCGTCGGCGTCCGCGTACGTATAGCCGACCTTTTTCGCCTTTATGTGCGTACCCTCCGCTTCTATCACGGAGCGGTCGTAATTTCCGATCGTCACGTTTTCGGCTTTATAGTGAGAATACGCGGAGTCGAGCCGGATAAAGTCAAGATCGAGCTCCTCCCCCTCTCTCATGCGGTAAAAGCGCGGAGGCGTGACGGACGGCATGAGGTTTATGCTGAACGGTTCTCTCTTCGGCTTCGGGACGACGGCGCGTTCGACCGCCGGCTTGTCCGCCTCCGAATAGAAGCCGTTGTATTTTGAAAGCGTGTATTCATGGAAGCGAGTGCCCCAGAAGCCCCATTTGTCGCCGTACGCGTAGCCGAGGAGCTTCAGATCGCCTTTTTTCACGTGGTGCAGCTCGTCTCCCGCGATACCGCTGTTGTGGCACATCCACCCGACGTTGACCCTGAGCTCGTTGCAGCGTCTGAATCTGAGGCCGTTATCGGATTCGTATATCGCCAAAACGCTGTCCTTCGTGAATCTCCTGTCTGTCGAGATCGCAATGAATTTCCCGAGTTCGTCACTGAAAACGACGTCGAACGAGTCGTTGCCGCCGCCGGATCTGACCGCGGCGACGCCCCTTTGCCTTATATGCGCGGGCCAGTCGGGATCCGACGCGTCGGCTGTTGCGACCATCGTATACGAATATCTTTCGCCGTTCTGACGCTTCGACGTCTTGGTGTAATAGATATAAAGCACTCCGTTTGAGACGACAAAGGAGAATTCACCTTCGCCCCAGGCGGCTCTGTCGCCGTCAAAATATATGACCGGCGCCGGCTTGCCCATCCAGCGGAGCTCTCCGTCCTCCGTCATCCTCTGCTCTCCCCAGCCGTCTCCCGTCCATTTTTCGAACGGGCCGTCCGGGTTTTTGCCGCGCGCTATGAAGCCGTTGTTGCAGACTCCGCCGCCCTCGACGAAAATGGTGGACGTATAGCCGATATAGTAATACCCGCCGAACCTGATGACCGCCGGGTCGCATACCGAGAAAAGATCCATCGAATCCGCCGTCGGCGTGAGGACGACCTTCTCGTCAGACCACGTTTTGCCGCCGTCCTCCGTATGGCGATACGTGAACCAGTCCGCCTCTCCGAGCGCTCCGGGCGAGGCGAACCACGCGTCGGCGCGGCGGTCGTCGTATACCATTATCGACGGGCCGTAGCGGTAACCCCACGTCTGCCCCTCCATCGGAGCGTAAACGTCATATCCCTCATCCTTAAGATCGATCTTTATCCCCAGATTTTTCATACGCACCTCACATTTATTTTAAGTTCCGTGCGTTCCGCCTCGGAACCCTTGATCTCCACCGTGTACACGACGGAAAGCTCTCCGCCGTTCTCGTCAATACAGTTGTCGCAGGACAGCGTCACTATCCCGACCTCGAAGCTGCCGAAGCCGGTGTCGTATACGGAAATATATCTCCGCCCCTCCGCGAACATCAGGACGGTTTTGACGGGGCCCGTCCTGTACAGCGACACGCTGCCGGGATCCTTGTCCGTGAACGACAGAGACGTCACGCAGCCCTCCAGCCCCGTGACCTCGGACTCCGGATAATATACCGTGAACGTGCCGTGCTTATATTCAAGCGTGCCCTCGCTCTCGACCTCCGTGATCATCGACTCGCCGGACAGCTTTTCCGCAAGCTCCTCACCGTCGCCGTCCTGCACCGGGAGAACGAGCGTCTGCTTTGATACTACGTTTATTTTTACATTCTTTACCATACCGTGACCTCTTTACCGTGACTGTTCGTATTGTACCATGTTTTCTCTGTGTTGTCAAGCCGTTTGACCGCCGCGCGGGAAAAACGGGGTGCGGACGACAGTCCGCACCCCGCGTTGTTCACCGTTTATTCCGTTTCATCGCCGTCGAGCTTTTTCAGATCCTCGAGCGACTGTTCGTCCTCTTCCTCCGCTTCCGCCGCGATGAGCTCATCCTCTTCCGGCAGCGGCGCGCCGCCCGCCGCCGCGGCTCTGTAAGCCGCGAGCTTGGACTTTCTTCTCCTGCGGTCGCGTTTAATGGACTTGACGAGTCCGACCGTGACGATGGTCAGACCCGCGATCGCCAGCACGGCGCCGATCCTGAAGCCCTGCGGTGTGAACGACAGCTCCACCGTGTGCTCGCCCTCCGGCACCTCGAACGCGAGAAGCGCGCCGAACACCTTGTTGTTGGCTTTATATTCCGTTTCCTTCTCATCGTCCGCCTCGGTGACCGTCGCGTCGAGCTTGACGCGCTTTCCGTCGACCTTGACGGTCCAGCCCTTGTCGAACGGGATGGACGTATACATCATATTATCGCCCTCCGCCATATTGACGGTGGCTTTTATCTTCGTATCGGAGAAATAAGTTATATCCGGCAGACTCGCGGTAAGCTCCTTATAAGCCTCCTCGAACGTCTCTTCATTGAAGTAATAGACATAGCCCGCGTCCTTGTAGTAGTAGAGGTTTCCGGCGGAATCCCTGACGCAGACCTCGAGCTTGACGTCGTCGCCCGCCTCAAATTCACCGAGATAATACATGGTGTGCGTCTCGTTCGTCAGATAGCTGAACGACCTCGTTGGAACGACGTCGCCGTTTGCGTGCGTCACCTTGACGCGGCAGAGCGTATCACGCGGATATTCGGACGGCAGATGGAAGTAGAGCGAGCCCGACTTGTCCGTTGTGAATTCGATCGTCAGCGTGCCGTTCGTTCCGGATTTTTCGTTCGACCACTTCCGGTGATTGCGGCTGACGGAGGATTTTGAAAGTCCTTCCGATCTGAATCCGTCGTCACCCACGACGAGCGGCTCGTATATCTCTACCTTGTGTCCGATCATCGCGGAGATCATGGAATTCAGGACGTCAGGCGCTGAGATATCGCTTTCTATGTCATATTTTTGTATATCGTCCGATACGCCGAACATGACCGGCAGCGCGTGATCGTTTTTGAACGCGTAGAGCATGTTCTTCTCGGGATCGTAATCCTCGGCGGAGACGTCCGCGCCGAGCTTTGTCGGATCCATCTCGGAGAGGTATTCCTCATACTCCGGAGGCAGCTCGTTTTTCTTATCGTGCAGCACGTATTTTATGCCGAGCAGAGAGTCATTGACGACATTTCCGCCCACGTATCTCGACCAGTGGGATTTTGACGCGTAGCCCATTTTGAACAGCAGTCTTATGACGGACGCGTTGAGCGTGGACGTGGAGTTCGATATACCGCGTATGCGGAGCGTCATATTGTCGTTGACCTTGCGGTGCTTTATCTTCTCCATGCGGTACAGGGTATCGTCGGACTCCTGCACGGATCTCGTTATGCCGGACCAGCGGTCCATGAACGAGACGTAGCTTTCCCTTGTGGAATAATACACGTCCTCATGGAGCCTGAACACGTCGTACGTGCCGTTGACCATAAGCTCGAAGCAGACGACGCCGAGGACTATCCCGGTCGCGCCGCGCTTTTTATGAGCCGCCGCCCACAGCGCCGCAAGCAGGATGCCGAGCATCGCTATCGAGAACCAGATCGTATAGAAGTTCTGTATGAACGTGAACTCCTTGTCGCCCGAGCGTTTTATCGTGAAATCGGCGTCGGGCAGAGCCTGCACTATCACAATGAGCACGCCGATCACGCCGCCGCAGCCGAGCACGGCGCGGTAAAGCTTTCCGTCAAGGCATCTGAACGTTTCATAAGCGAAGACTATCACAAGGAAGCAGAACATGTAGCTGTAACGGTAGTTCAGCCAGTTCGGCTTCTGCAGTCCGTGCCAGAAAAGGTCTATCGTTGAGCCGGAGAAAGACAGCACCATGAGCGCGAGGATGATGCCGCTCATTATCTTTTCGCGCCCCTTCACGCGGTTCGAAATGAAATACACCGGCAGAAGCGTAAGCGAGATCAGACCGCAGTAGATGAACGGCAGTCCGTTCGGGCGTACGGTATCGTACGAGTTCGGCAGCATCTGAGTGAACAGCTTTATGAAATCGAACCTCGCCTCGAATTTGTACGAAGGGCTCTGGAACGTGTTCTTGCCGAACTGCAGCGAATAGTACGTCGGCAGGATTATGACCGACGCGATCATAGCGGCGATGATCGAGTATATAAGCCACTTATAAAATGCGAAGAAGAATTTTTCAAAGTCCTTGAACGGGTATTTGCTCAGATAGTAATAGAAGAAATACAGCGTCGAGAATATCGCCGTCATCCAGCCGATATAGAAGTTAGAGATAAAGCAGAGCGCGAGCGTTATGCAGTACATATGCGCGCGGCCGCGTTTGATTATGTTTTCGATACCGAGGCAGATGATCGGCAGATATATGAGCGAGTCTATCCACATTGTGTTGTGCGCCTGTACGACCGCGTAGCTCGTCAGTGCGTAGCACGTTGAGAAGATGACGACGTTCAGCGGCTTTGACGGGCGGCTGTTGTGCAGATAGATCGCAAACGTGAGACCGCTCGCGCCGACCTTGAGAAGCGTCATCCAGAGCAGGAATTCCGTGATGCCGTTTTTCGGGAAAAGCACGGAAAGCAGCGCGAACGGCGACGCCACGTAATACGCGTATATTCCGGAAAACTCTCCGCCGAGCGACCGGAACCACGTATAGAACGGGCTGCCCTGACCCTGGAATATATCACGCATACCCTCAAAGAAATATACGTACTGACCGTTCAGGTCGAGGACGAGAACGGAGTTTTCCGTTATCGGATATACGCCCTTTATCATGAATATGATCCACATGATACAGAGCGGCAGGAAAAACGCTCCTATAAGATAGAAGCTCCTCCCGTTCACGAGACTGTATATCGCCCGTGAGATCTTCGATCCGCCTTTTTTATCAAGGCTGAGCTGCGGTGCCGTCATAGCATTAAGTCCTTTTCAATATGTAATAGTATCCCGATCATTCCGGCTTCGGTCGAAGCCTCGTTGAGTTTACGTCTCAGCTCCGCGGAGCCGGGCATGCCCTTTGTGTACCACGCCATATGCTTTCTCGCCTCGCAGACGCCGACGCGTTCGCCTTTCTGCTCCACGATCATGCGCAAATGTCTTACGGCGCATTCTATACGCTGCGCCGCGTCGGGCTCCCGGTACGCTTCGCCCGACAGTCCGGCGCGTATCCGTCCGAACACGAAAGGGTCGCCGAGCGCCGCGCGTCCTATCGCGAGGCCGTCCGCGTGTGTGATCTCAAGCATCCGTCCGGCGCTCTTTGCGTCAACGATGTCTCCGTTGGCGATAACGGGGATCCCGACCGCCGCCTTCACCCGGGCGATGCTTTCCGGATCGACCGTGCCCTGCGCGTACATATCCTCGCGCGTCCTGCCGTGGACCGTCACTGCGGAAATACCGCAGCCCTCCGCCGCGCGCGCAAGGTCGACGCAGTTTTTGTGCTCTCGGTCCCAGCCGGTGCGCATCTTCACCGTGACCGGTACGGGCGAGACCTTTACCGCCGCCTCCATTATCCGGGCGGCGAGAGGTATATCGCGCATCAGAGCCGAGCCGTCGCCCGAGCTGACAACCTTTTTCACGGGACAGCCCATGTTTATATCGAACGACGCCGGCTTGATCTCCGCCTTTTCGTAAAGAGTCAGAAGCGCGTACGCCATTATCCCCGGGTCGTGGCCGAAGATCTGCACGGCAGCCCGCCCCTCGCCTTCACCGATACGGGCGAGCGCAAAGGTTTTTTTGTCTTTATAGTACACCGCGGCAGCCGACACCATCTCCGTAGTCACGCCGTCCGCGCCGTATTCGACGCAAAGACGTCTCATCGCGGAATCGGCGGCGCCCGCCATAGGTGAGAGAAACAGATCCATAAGCGTTCCATGTGCGGACGGTATGTCCGGCACGATCTTTATTTGTGCGTTCAGTACACTTTCACATTCTCTATTCTACATTGGATTTATGAAAGCAAGGTTACAATATTATATAATAAAATTAAATTCTGAAGAGAAAGTCCGATTTCGTACCTTTCAAGAAAAAACAGAGAAAATGATTCAAACCGATTGACACGGCGAAAGATATATGTTAAAATAAAATAAGAATAACTATAGGAGGACAATATGGCAGATACAGTGAAATGTCCGGTCTGCAACGCCGACACGGCGGCAGGCAGGAAGTTTTGCGAATACTGCGGATCCGCGCTCGACCCGCAGCCCGTAAATCCTTCGGCGCCGAAAAACGGCAAAAAGATCGAAGAATACAAGTGTCCCGCGTGCGGCGCGCCTCTCGTCTTCTCGTCGGAGAGCGGAAAGCTGAGATGCGGCAGCTGCGAAAACGAATACGAGGTCGGCACGATACAGCAGTATCAGGAGAACAATACGGAAGCGGAATTCGACTGGGGCACGTACTCTCAGTCTCTCTCCGGGACCCTGCCCGAGATGACCGCGTACATCTGCAAGTCTTGCGGCGCGGAGATAATAACCGACGGAACGACGGCGGCGACCCACTGCCCTTACTGTGACAACGAGGTCGTCATCACCGAAAAACTGACCGGCGCACTCCGTCCGAACGGCGTTATCCCCTTCTCCGTCGACAAGAAGGGCATAAAAGAAAAAATACAGAAATTCTGCGAGGGCAAGCGCCTGTTGCCGAAGAACTTCTTCACTGATCAGATGATAGACGAGGTGCAGGGCGTTTACGTGCCGTTCTGGCTGTTCAACGGCAAGCTGAGCGGAACGGTCTCGCTTGACGGGACGTCCACCTCAAGCTACACGAGCGGCAGCTACAGATACACCGAAACGAGCCATTACCTCGTCGAATGCGACGGCGGCATGGAATTCTCCCGCGTGCCGGTCGACGGTTCGGCAAAGATGCCCGACGATCTGATGAACAGCATCGAACCGTACGACTATTCAAAAATAGTGCCGTTTGACGGTCAGTATCTTTCCGGCTTCCTTGCCGACAGATACGACAAGGGCCCCGACGACAGCATACCTACGGCGTCCGAGCGTATGATGAACAGCGCCGTGAAGGCATTCTCGCAGGCCGCGGGCGCGGAGTCCACGGCGTCGTCGCTTTCGCTCCGCAACAACGGATTGAAGCTGACCGACCCGAGCGTCAAATACGTCCTTTTGCCCGTTTACATATTCAACTGCAGATACGCGGGGAAGATATACCGCTTCGCCATGAACGGTCAGACCGGAAAACTCGTAGGCGAGCTGCCGATCGACAAAGGCAAAAAGCGGTTGTTCTTCTGGCTGCCGTTCCTCATCACGGCGGCGATCGTGTTCCTGGTAATCAGGTTCCTTCTGATGCCTTGACGGAGGTGAGCTAATGAAAAAAGTTGTTTCTGTTATTTTCACCGTCCTGATACTCACGCTGCTCGTTTACCCGGCGTCGGCGTCGGAGCTTCCCGCGTGGTATCCGGAGGACGTTAATACATTCGAGGATTTCCACGGAACGGATCTTCCTCACGTCGTTGACGACGCGAGGATCTTCACCGCTTCGGAGGAGGCAGAATTCTCATCGAGGATAGAGCGTATCATAGACAAATACGGATACGATCTCGTTATCTTCACGGATGTGACGAACTACGGGATAAAAGAAGAGGTGTACCCGGTCGATTTTTACCGTTTCAACGGCTACGGCAAGGGTGACGATCTTTCCGGCTCCGTCTTCTTCATATGCACCAAGCCCGGCAACCGTTACTGGTGGTCAGCCGGTACGGGCGACGCGGAAAAATACTATACGGTCGAAAACGTAAACGACCTTGACGACAGGATCGAGCCGTATATGAGAGAAAAAAACTTCGCGGAAGCGGTGCGTCTGTATCTCGACTCGATCGACGAGCTGTACGCGAACGGTCATCTCGAGGCGCCGGTCAGGGAAAGGACCGCGTCCGATTATCTCGGCGCGGGCGCCGTCTCATCTATCGTCGGCCTTATCGTCGGTCTCGTTGTATCCGGCAAGGAAAAAGCGAAAATGTACAACGTGAGATACGCGGCGTACGCAAACGACTACATAGTCAACAACAGCTTCAGAATGAAGGATCTGCGTGAGATGTTCTTATATAAGAACGTCACGAGGTCTGTCATAGAATCAAGCTCGGGCAGCGGCGGCAGGAGCGGCGGCGGATCGTCGCACAGCAGCGGGTATCATTCATCCGGCGGAGGCGGACATTCGTTCTCCGGAGGAGGAAGACACTTCTGATGAAACAGCTCAGGATAATGACCTTCAATATACAGCACTGCATGAACTACGTGACCCGCAGGATCGACTACCCGTTTTTCGCCCGGACGATCGCCGGATCCGGCGCGGATATAGTGGGTCTCAACGAGGTCCGCGGCGAAAGTGAAACGGAAGGATACGACGATCAGGTGAGGATCCTCGCGGAAGGGGCGGGATACAAATACCACTACTTTGCGGAGGCGATCAGATTCGGCGGTCGCGACCCGTACGGCAACGCGCTTCTGTCGAAATACCCGATAGTATCCGCCGAGACAGTTCATATCCCCGATCCCGTGATCCGGAAGTATCTCGGTTACTACGAGACGCGCTGTATCGGAAAAATAAAGGTCGACGTCGACGGAACGATGCTTACCGTGATGTCCGTCCATTTCGGTCTGAACAAGGACGAGCACAAAAACGCCCGCGACACTGTCCTGAAAAACATCGGTGAAAAGCCGTGCGTGCTTATGGGCGATATGAACGTCAAGCCTCATTCGAAGATACTGTGGCCGATCAGACTTCATATGACCGATGCCGCGTCAAAGCTGGAATCGAAGGGTCTCAGCTTCCCGTCGGACAATCCGAAGGAGAAGATAGATTATATCTTCGTCTCACATGACGTCCGCGTCATATCGGCGGAAGTACCTCCGCTCGTAGTCTCCGACCACCGTCCGCACACGGCGGTAATAGAAATTTAAAAAAGCCCGGAAGGGAGAGGCTACGTAAAGAAGAAACTAACCCACTTTGACATCTTTCAATCAGAGAAAGTGTCATAGTGGGTTATTTTCTTTCAGCTTGTTCTAACCGCTTTGATATTAAGAATGATTTTGAAAACAGCTAAATTGCTCGCAGTCGCTCGCAG
>CACYWW010000040.1 GCA_902778145.1 uncultured Ruminococcus sp. | reverse complement strand
CTTTGTTGCTTGGATTATTACTTGAATTGAACCGCCGTATGCCGAACGGCACGTACGGTGGTGTGAGAGGTACTACTTGTTAGCGCCTACTCGATTTTTCAGGGCGAACTTACTCACCACGCTGACACGTGGTGAAAAACATCCTTATGATGGTCGGGCTTCGGGTCAGCCGGTGCTTTTTCATATTTTCCGGATCGCCCGGTACGTATTATCGGGAGAGCTTATTCGCCGTCGGTTTCCGGGGCGTAGAGGACCGTAAAGTTCTTTGCGTCGTCCGTAACAAGGACCGCTCCCTCGCGCGTGTATATCAGTATCATATCCGCGGACAGCTGATCCATCGAGGAGACCTCGTATTTGAACGATTTGACTCTCGTGCCGGTCTTTCCGGACGACGTGTACAGCGCGCCGTCCTTTACGTAAAGCAGCTTTCCGTCGATGATCCCGAACGAGTCAACCTCATCCGTGTTTTCGACCTTTGTTTCCTTGCCGCCCTTGACGCAGACGAGTTCGCTGCTGTTCGTCCATACGAAGAACGTTTTGCCGTCGATCGTGAGGCATCTGTAAATACCTTTTTCATTATTATACAGGGTGTCCGGATTGTACATGGACGCGGTGATCGGATTGATCTTCGCCGCGTCGGATCTGTATATACCGGAGCGGTCGTACCAAATGAAATCCGTACCGTCGTCGGTGATCCAGACTAAGCTGTCGTCGTCAGATCTGACCTCGTTCACCTCGTTGTTTTTCAGATATACGACTCTCGAGCCGTTGCTCCTGTATAACTTGCCGTCGAAATTCTTTATACCGAGTGTGTAGCAGCTTGCTTCGCTCGTACTGCATTCATATTTTTCAACGAGAGCGTGGATCATCGGCTCAAGCGGTTTTGTTGAGACTCTGTCGGGATCTTTTCCGTTTACGGTGAGATACGTTCTGCCGCTGTCGGAAATGTACATGGCCTGAGAAAGATCCTTGTTGAATATAAAGCGGTTCGCGCTGCCGCCGTCGGTCAGCTTGATGCGGTCGCCGTCCTTCAGACCCTTCTGTACGTACGCGTTCGTACCGCTGTCGCCGGTTCTCTTCAGATATACGTACTTTGCGCCGTTCGATACGGCGAAGGGCACGCAGTTCTTGCCGAGCTCCCTTTCTTTTCCGTCATAGATGAAGCCGGTTTTCTCGCCGTCTTCGTTTTCGCGGCAGTAGCCCACAGTTTTGCCGTCGGGCGAAAATGCGGTGGCGCCGGCGCCGGAAGCGATCTTTTCGGACTTACCCTTCGACCAGACGTAAATATCGCGCGTGAGATCCTCGCTGTTCAGCTTTTCATAGAGGACCGCGGATCCGTCCTGCGATATAAGAAGTGTGCCGAACGTATCGTCCTCGGCTATCTTCTGTATATCCTTGCCGTCGAAGTAGTAGAGCTTCGTGGAAACGTCGTCGGTCGTTCTGAGCAGCGCGTGCTCCTGCTTCATATCACGGTAGACTCTGATGCTGCGGGCGCCCTCTATCTCAACGGGCTTGCCGCCGCTTTTGATAACGTAGGAGCTGCCGTTGTAATCGTTGGCGAATATCGTGCTTTTGACCGTCGTTATCCCGGGGTTCGCGCGCTTGAGCACCGATACGAGTATCGGGATGAGTATGGCGACGAGCAGCACGGCGGCGCAGATGATCCCGATCTTCTTCCACGGGAGCTTTTTCAGCTTCGCGGGAACGTCGGAGGGCTGCTTCGGCTGCTTCGGCTGCTTCGGCACGCTGACGCTCACGGGAACGTCTTCGTCCTCGTCCGCGTAAACGGGCTCTTTGTCGTCGTCCTCGTAAGACGGAGCGGACGGAGCGGACGGAGCGGACGGAGCGGACACAGCGGGCTTCGGGCGCTTTACGGGCGCGGGAGCGGGCGCTTCATAATCTTCCTCGTCCGCGTAGACCGGCTCTTTGTCCTCGTCGTACGCGGCGGGAGCCTTTATTTCTTCCGGCTCGGGCTTTTTTTCTTTCTTGACTTCGACCTGCGTTCCGCAGTTGAGACAGAATTTTGCGCCGTCTTCAAGCGCGGTGCCGCAGTTTCTGCAGAATTTCATAGAGTTTCTCCTTGTCAAATATTAAAAATGTATAGGTTTCAGACATTATAAACGCCCGGCACGCCTTGCGGCGCGGGACCGGGCTCTGCTTTCAGATCGCTGCTGACTCTTTGTGATCCGTTTTATTGAGATATATGGACGGATCCTTATCGCAGGCGTCAGCGGTTTACGCTCATTCGGCGGGGTTGGGCGCTCCGACGGGACATACGTTCGCGCATGCTCCGCACTCGATGCACTTGTCGGCGTCTATAACGTACTTTCCGTCGCCTTCGGAAATAGCGGATACGGGGCACTCGGCCTCGCAGGCTCCGCAGCTCAGACATTCGTCATTGATAACATATGCCATGATATGTACCTCCATGTGGTTTATTTCGGATACAGTATATCATAAAATTTCCGTTTTGTTGTGCGATTTTGTGAACTCGCGGTAAATTATTTTAAAGAGGACGGCGTGATGCCGTAAAAGCTTTCGTCGTATTCGACCGTCTGCGCCTCCGTAAGCTTCGTAAGCGCCGCCTCGAACATGTGCTCCTGATAGAGCGAGAGAAAATATCCGTCCGCGTTCGCTTCAAGATAATCGGGATCCGTCGCCAGTCTTTTCACTATGTGATATCCGTACGGCGCGGAGACTACCCCGCTCACCTCACCGGGCTGAAGTGAAAACGCGGCGTCTGAGAATTCCTCGGACATATCGCCCTTCGCTATATAGTAACCCGCGTCGTCTGACGCCGTCTGCGCGTCCTCGCTGTATTTTTTCTTCAGCTCGTCAAAATCGGCGCCGCCGTCGAGCATCTCCTTTATCTCGCGGATGAGCGTCTCGTTCTCATTCAGATCGTCGCCCTCGTCGTTCTTTATGAGTATATGATCCGCGCGGACCATGTAGTTGCTGACGTACCGTTTCACAAGCTCGGGCGAGGAGGATATCTTCGGCCCTGACTCTTCGCTTTTCAGATATCCGAACAGCTTTTCCTCGAGAAGGGACAGCTCTTCAAGATACAGATTCGTCTCCTCGGTGAGATAATACGAATCGAGCGCGCGGTAATACGCCTCGTCGTCCGCGTATGAGGCGTAGCGGTTGGAGCTTATGTTCTGTCTCGCCTTGTTTTTTTCGACGTCGCTTAGCGATATGCCGTTCTGCTCCGCGTACTGCTCGAGCGCGGCGTTGCGGCGGATGTAACGCATCGCCGTTTCACGCAGCTTGTCGTCGTAATTATGATCGTTCCAGTAGCTGTCGTCGTCGAGATCGTACTGATATTTCACCGCGCCGTAATAATATCTGAATACGGCGTACGGTATATCGGCACCGTTTATCCTGACGGGTGACGGGATCCCGGATATATCCGTCATGACGTACGGCTCCGTGACGGACTCCGCCGCCGTCGTCTCCTCCGTCTCTTTTTCGCAGGACACGGCGGACAACAGCATCGCCGCCGCAAGCGTTATGATAAGTGCTTTTTTCATATTTTCACCTCACTTACGGAATATGTTATTTGCGCCTCGCGCAGCCGCTCCGCCTTTTCTCCCGCTTTAATGCCGCCGAAGATGAAGCCGGCGAAAAGCAGGAGCAGGACGATAAAAAATATAAGCCATCCCGCCGCCGGGCGTTTTATCCGGTTTTTCTGCATGTTTGACGAGATTTTTCTTTTTCGTTTCATAAAAGCCTCGAAAATTTACAATTGCCGCGGTATCAGCCGCTTGAATTATCGCTGTGATTATGGTAAGTTTGTAAAAAAAGACAAGGAGGCGCGCCATGGCGGAGGAATTGACAGAATATGAGGAGATGAGGAAAAACTCGCATCCCGTTCTCAAAACCGTGCTCAAAGCCGTACTCATAGCCCTGATAATCTTTGTTTTCGGCGCGGTGATCATAAGATCATGCGTACGACGCCCGGAAAAGCATATCCTTTATTCAGAAAAGCTCGCCGCCGCGATGGAGACGGGCGACCCCGTGATATACTATCAGTCCCCGTACGACAAGATCAACCGAAACGAATACGGGACGTTCCAGTTTTCCATTAGCGACTGCTATTATATCCCTGATACGAAGCAGCTGCAGGTCACGCTCCGTTACAACCGGCGGACGCTTGAGAACACACGGGACAAATACGGCCTCGCCGAGACCCCGGATGACGACTGCTTCGTCCATTCGCTTTTGTTCGAAGACGGCGAAAGGATAACGTCATACAGCTATTCCGCCTACAAGAGCGGCGGATACAGATTCGTTTATCTGTTGTTTGACGGTGTCGATCTCGACAGGTTCACGCTCGTGAGCTACTCGCCCGAGGACGCCGCCGTGACCGACTCGAAGGGAACGATCATCGCGCACGAGACGGATGAAAACGGCAGGAACATACTGTATGAAACGGACGAATCGGGTCAGGCTAAGGTATACACTCGCACGTTCGTCAGCCTTGAGACGTACTATACGGGCGACGTGAATTACAACAAGGCGCCGCTGTCGTCGCTCATGGTTTTCAACCGTCTGCAGAACTTCACCGAGGTCGAAAATTACCGCAGATACGTCGACACGGAAGGAAAATTCCCGATAATAAAGGTCAACTGAAGGCGAAAGCCTTGTATCCCGCCGCCGGGCAGAGTCCCCGGCGGCTATTTTATTTTTCTGAATATCATCAGAACGTTGTCGATACCGTAAATAAGCTCGAAATCCGGATCCGCCGCGAGAAGATCGACTCTTTCACGCCCCTCCGCGTAACGCAGATCGAGCACTATATAATCAAGATCTTTGAAATGGTCGGAATACCTGAGATCGTACATATACCTGTGCTGTGACGATGTGGCGCACAGGAACGTCGTCGCGCCGACCGTCGCGTCCTCGGGTATATCGTATATCGCCTGCCTCACCGCGTCGTATCTCTCTCTGTTTTCAAGATACGCCTTGACGTAATCGTTGTGCTGCCATATCGCCTGCGCCGATATGAATACGGCGGACGCGGAGGCGAAGACAGCCATCGTCCTCTTCGTGCTGTCCTTCAGATCCGCATAGTTCAGCATGGCGGCAAAAAGCAGGAACGCCAGAGAACCGTACGTGTACTGGAAAAATATACTGTGCTGATACACGTAATCCGGCATCAGGTTTATCAGTATGAACGGAAGGAGGAGGATATATCTGCCGAGCTTTTTCGTGATCACGGGGAGGGCGCCGAGCGGAAGCATCATCCGGAGGATGAATTCGGGCTTCGTTTCCGCGGATCTGTCGACCTTCGCGTCGAACATCTCGTGTATGACGAATGCCGGATCCTTGAGGACGTTGACGACGACGGAGAACAGTCCCGCGTCCTTCGACGTCATGAAATTGTTGAAACGCTCGTCCATCATGCCCTCTCCGTACCGGTTGAGGATGTACGCCGCGCCGAAGAAGTATCCTACGGACAGGACGAGCATGGCAAGCCCCTTGAATTTATCGCGCTTCACCCCGGTCACAAGGACGTATATGCCGGCGAAGGCTACGTACATCGCCGCGTCCTCCTTGACGGCGAGCGTCAGAAATGAGAATACGGCGATCCACGCCCAGCTGTTTTTCAGTATCGCCCAGAACAGCCACAGAAGCAGCGGCGCGAGGAATTTGTTCTCATGCAGATCGTAGAAGCATCCGCCGGCGAGCGCCGGATAAAACGCGTAGATCACCGCGAACGCCGCCTGAGCTTTATTCGAAAGTCCTATCCTGCGGGCGATCAGAACGACCGGTATCACGCCGGAGGCGAGCAGCACCGCCTGACAGATCATCAGCGTGCCGGGACGCGGAACGAGCGCGTAAAACGGCAGGAACAGATAATATATGGGCGAGATGTGTACCGAGAAGTGCGACATGAGCATATCGCGCTCGCACGTCACGAGCGGCTGAAGTGTCGTCTTCATATTGTAGAACATCTGTGAGAAGATCGCGAAATCGTAGTTCGGCGTCGACTGCGTCAGATATCTGCACAGCGTCTGCGCACCGATAAAGCCGGCGAAATAGAGACCGGCGCACGCGGCGGCGGCGCAGAGCAGCCACGTCGGTATATCGCGTTTCAGAGCGGGCGCGTCGTGCCCTTCGAAAACGTAAACGCATATTACAAGAAGCACAAGGCAGGCGCCGAAGCCGAACCACATACCGTCGGTGCTCCTGACGCAGACCGCGCCGTAGCAAAGGAACGAGACGAGCAGGACGAGCTTTTCCGCGCGAAGGCTGTCAAAGAACGTGAATACGGCGAAAAGCAGGACGAAAGCCCCCGCGAGGGAGATGAAGAACGGCGCCGTCCCGACCGCCTTGAAGAAGGCGGACGACGAGAAAACGACGGGTCTTGCCGCGAGAGTGAATATGAAGCAGGTGATGAACAGCGCGGTGAAAAGCCTTACGGCTGTCTTTTCCGCCGTCGTTTTGCCGAGGCGCCTCAGTATCTCTTCCTTCATTTTCTGTATACCTTCAATCCGTTCTTCTGCAAAAGCGAGACTATGCCGTTCTCACCGAGCATATGAGCGCAGCCGACGACGACGAAAACGCGCTTGCCTTCGGAAAGATAGGACATGACGGCGTCAGCCATTTTTTTGTTCCTGTCGGTGTACATCGCCTTGACGAAGCGTTCGGACGCCTCACGGTACGCGGCGTCGGCGGAGGACAGAGCGGAGACGTCCTGTGAGGTCAGTACCTCCATACGCGCCATGTCACCCTCCGAATAAACGGTGTACATATAATCGAGCGCGCTGCCCGAGGACGGGTCGAGCTCGCCTTTGATCATGTCTTCGTATATCATGTCGTCTATGCCGAGCAGAACACTGAGCTGTTCGCTCTCGCTTTCGATCTCGTATACGGTCTTTCCCGTCTCATACGCCCGGTTTATGAAATAACGGTCGACGCCGTACTGACTGTCGTATCCCGCCTCTTTCGTCGAACCCTCGCTTACGAGCGAATACCACAGAGCAGGACAATACATGTCGAACGTCCCCGCGGGAACGCCCTGGAGCCTTGAGACCTCCGCCGCCATTTTTTCGTACGTGTCGGCGGATATGTGATCCTTTATCGTAGTGCCGTCCGTATACATGAACTGACGCAGATAAGTCATCTGTTCAAGCATCGACATTTCTGACTGGCGTTTCTCCTCGGCGACGACGTCATATTCAACGGCGATGCCGTCGCAGTATGAAAAAGCGTCCTCTATAACGTCGGCGAACGGGAACATGCTCCCGTCACGGCCGACGTGTATCGATCCGAAAAGATAACAGCGTCCGCCGTCGGCACCATCGACGACCCACATCGCCGGGCCGCGTCTGCCTCCGGTATACCTCCCGCCGAAGCAGCCCGCGAGGGGCAGGATCAGAAAAAACGCCGTGAATATTGATATCAGCCTCTTCATATGACGATCCACCTTAAGATATATTACACCATATATGATACAACATCTCTTTGCATAATTGAAAAAATCTTTGTAAATAAAGCGTAAAAGAGCTTCCGGACGACTATCCTTACAATAAAATTTATAAATTGTTTATTCAATATGTAAAAATCGCCTGTTGCATTCCCGCCGAGTTTATAGTATAATAACGAGACATAGCACGGAAAGGAGTATGACCATGCTGTCATCTGTGAAAAGTTTTGTGATCGCGTTTGCGGCCGCGATACTGATATTCGGTCTGATCGGATATTTCATCGCGCCGCAGATAAGATCCCTTGCCGATAATTTTCTGACGCCTCAGGGGGACACGGTGAGCGAGCCGGAGCAGTTCGAGATACCAGAAGTCCCGGATCCCAAGCAGGGGATAGTGCAGACGCCGGCGGCGTTCCCGCAGGATACGAGCTTCACGCTTCTGCTCGTCGGCTCCGACTATCAGCCCGGCGTTTTCTCCGATTACCGCATATCGGTGGAGAATTCCACGGATATGGAGGTCCTCGCGTCGCACCAGCGCCACTACAAGGCCGACGTCGTGATGGTTGTGAGATACAACGCGGAGACCGGGATCGTCATGTTCTCGGCGATACCCGTAAACCTGACGGTCACCGCGGGCGGCATCTCGATGAAGCTCGGAGAGGTGCTCGAAAAGAAGAATATAACGTATTTCACCGAGATGGTCGCGGGGATCATAGGCATGCCGATAAACTATTATATCTGCTGCCGCATATCCCTGTTCGACGAGATAATAACGCGCCTCGGCGGGATAAAATACAACGTACCCGTCGATATGTATTACGTCGACGAGGAGGAGAGGATAGTGACTCCGGGTGCCTCGCGCGATCCGATACCGCTCGTTATAGACGGCGAGCAGATATATGATGAGAACGGAGACCCCGTAATGATCCCGGCGGGCAAGCCCTTCACTATAAATCTGAAGAAGGGCGTACAGATCCTGAACGGCGAAAAGGCTACGTGGGTGCTCAGATACGCGTCGTACGCCAACGGCTTCACCGGACGGCGGGATACGCAGACCGGTTTCTTCCGGGATTTCTTCGATCAGTTCGCGAACGAGCTGAATCACAGCAAGCTGTCCGGCATAATATCGCTTATAAACACCTCCGACGCCGGGAGCACCAATATGACGGCTTCGGATTTCGAGGAGCTCGCGTCGACTTTCATGCACTATTCGGAATACGAGAAAACGAACGTCAATTTCCCGTGTACGATAGCCGGCTTCGGGAGCGACGAGCGCGTAACGTTCTCACGCAACACCGCCTACGCGGCATATGAAAAATACAAGACCCAATAAAAGAAAGGCGCTATATATGAAAAACACCGAAAAAACGATGGACAAGATCGTCGCCCTCTGCAAGAACAGAGGCTTCGTATACGCGGGCTCCGAGATCTACGGCGGGCTTGCGAACACGTGGGATTACGGCCCCCTTGGCGTTGAGCTGAAAAACAACATAAAACGCGCCTGGTGGAAGAAATTCGTCCAGGAATCAAAATACAACGTAGGGCTTGACGCGGCGATCCTCATGAACCCGCAGACGTGGGTCGCGTCCGGTCACCTCGCCGGCTTCTCGGATCCTCTGATGGACTGCCGCGAATGCCATGAGCGTTTCAGAGCGGACAAGCTCATAGAGGATTACTGCGCGGAAAACAACATAACGCTGCCGAAGCCGATCGACGCCTTCACACAGGCTGAGATGAAGCAGTTCGTCGAGGACAACAACATCCCCTGCCCGACCTGCGGCAAGCACAACTTCACCGATATCCGTCAGTTCAACCTGATGTTCAAGACGTTCCAGGGCGTTACCGAGGACGCGAAAAACACGGTCTATCTGCGCCCTGAAACGGCTCAGGGCATCTTCGTCAACTTCGTCAACGTTCAGAGGACGACGAGAAAGAAGGTCCCGTTCGGCATCGGACAGATAGGCAAGTCCTTCAGAAACGAGATAACCCCCGGAAACTTCATATTCCGCGTACGTGAGTTCGAGCAGATGGAGCTTGAATTCTTCTGCAAACCCGGCACGGACCTCGAATGGTTCGATTACTGGCGTTCCTACTGCCACAACTGGCTGCTCTCGATAGGCCTCAAGGACGAGAACATACGTCTGCGCGACCACGACCCGGAGGAGCTCGTGTTCTATTCCAAGGCGACTACGGACTTTGAATTCCTGTTCCCGTTCGGTTGGGGCGAGCTCTGGGGCGTAGCCGACAGAACGGATTACGACCTCACTCAGCATCAGAATACCTCCGGCAAGGATCTCACGTATTTCGACGCGGAGACGAACGAAAGATACATCCCCTACGTCATCGAGCCGTCGCTCGGCGTCGAGCGTACGTTCCTCTCCGTCGTCTGCGACGCGTACGACGAGGAGCAGCTCGAAGGCGGCGACAGCCGCGTAGTGCTCCGTCTGCATCCGGCGCTGGCGCCGTTCAAAGCGGCGGTGCTCCCGCTTTCCAAGAAGCTCGCGGATCAGGCGGGCGAGGTATACACCGAGCTTTCGAAGCATTTCACAGTCGATTACGACGACGCCGGATCAATAGGCAAGCGCTACCGCCGCGAGGACGAGATCGGCACGCCGTTCTGCGTGACGTACGATTTCGATTCGCTTGAGGACAAGTGCGTAACGGTGCGCGAGCGCGATTCGATGGAGCAGGTAAGGCTCCCGATCGATCAGCTCGTTTCGTACCTGACCGAAAAAACAGCGTTTTAAAATGGGCGACGGATGGTTCTTCCGCTATATAAAGGCGAAAAACACAAAGTCCGCGCGCTATAAACGCGAGCTCGCGGACAAGATCTGCGGCCATCACATGAAATACGTCACCGTCTCCTCGGGCGACCGCGGAGACGTGGTGATCGGGCGCGAGTGCACCTGCAGATGCTCGGACGGTTTTTTCACCGTCACGAACGGGGACGGAGTCCTGATATTCAAGGCTCCGATGGACGGGGTATCGCTTTTCGAGCTCATGTCGCTTGAAGGCGCGGTCATCTCCGGGGACGACGAGATAAGCGGCGGGCGCATGGAGATCACGGCCCACTACTCGTATTACAGATAGCAAAAAAAGCTTCCTTGTATGCGAGGTACTCTTAAGGACAGTTAATAAAAACCGGCTGAAGTAAGGAACAAAATCCTTATTTCAGCCGGTATTTTGCCGCATATCTATGCTGCAAGCAGGATGTCTGTGTGCCAAACGTCAAAGAAACAGTTTACAGTTATGATTGCACGCGATGCGTGCAAGTTATGAGTTGAGGCTTCGCCTCAACGTTATGATATGAGTTCCGCAAACGTGCCGCAGGCACTCATAACTTGCGAAGCAATCATAATGCGCGTCAGCGCTAATAATGTTCCGCGTAAGCGGAACTCATAACTGCCGACTGTCCTTCAGAACAGTCGGCATAAGGAAGCTTTTTTGTTTTTACTCATTTTATCCTGAGTGTTTTTATCATCGCGTCGAATTCGGGCTTGCCCTCGGGTATCGTTGAAAGCGCCGCGAACTGTATCACGTCGTCGCCTTCCGCAAAGTAGACCCTGACGACCGATTGGATGATAAGCCCGTCGTTCCAGCTGTAATCGTACTTGGTCACGGGTACGCCGTCGATCTCGTAAGATTCAAATCCCCGGAAAACGTATTTTCCGGCGCCGGGACTGAGATCGAGCAGGGCCTTCGCCGACGCCTCCGTCATCGTCGGGGTATGAGTCTGTTTTGAGAAATTGAAGAAGCAGGTGCCATCCGGTGTCCCGTTTCTCAGACCCGACGGCAGCCCGGAGAAATCCTTTGTCGTGTAGTTGTCCGGAATCAGCACCTCTATCCGGTCGAACTGATACGGCGTGCCCGTCGGCTCGTCTCCGCCGGGATCGTCAGGCAGATCCGGTATCGCGAAGCTGTCATTGTTCTGAGGGAGCCTGCCGTAGAAGATGTCGACGTCATAGCCGGAAATGCTCTTAAACAGGAGCATGACGTCCTTGTTGTTGATGTCTCCGTCTCCGTTGCAGTCGGCGGCGAACAGGTCGATCATGCTCTCGTCCATGCTGCCGCTGTTGTATCCGAACAGAGCGGTGATGTCCTTGTTGTTCACTTTTCCGTCGCGGTTGACGTCGCCCGCACCCGCGTGCGTCGCGAGCAGGTTGCCGGTCGCCGTGCGGATCCGGTCAAAGAGGTCGGTGTCGGTGCTGTATTCGCCGAGCGCCGTAGTGACCTGTTTTATCATAAGGTCTGAGGCGCCCTCTCCGAACTTCTGATCGAGCAGGGTGAAGTAGTCGTAATCCTCAACGCCGTCGCGTATCGATTCGAGGCGCAGAGAACCGATCGGTCCCGGGTATCCGTCGCTTCCGTATTTTTCCCTGTATTCCTCAAGTGCGCCGCCCGGGTATATCAGCACGCCGTTGCCGTACGTGTCGACCACGGTACCGTTGACGTCGTGCTCGTATTTCTTCGTCCACTGCTTCGCGTTCTCCCAGTCGTTGCACATGTAGTAGAGCACGCCGTCTATGTCATAGAGCTTGCTCTGCCAGAAAAGGATCCTGTGCTTGACGGATTCGTCGTTTATCGAAAACGTTATCTCGGGGTCGTGCGGGAATCTCGTAACGTACCACCAGACCTCGTCGCCGCCTGCCTGCTCTTCCGCCATCCTCTCTCTGAAAACGCCGAGCTTTTCCTCCATTGCCTGCGTATAGAACTGAGTGTAAAGATCGGGATATGTCACCTTGTCGGCGTTCGTGTTGAAGAAGTACGTCTTCGGGCACCAGACGTTCACGTCGTTTTCAAGATATTTGAAGAAGTCCGTGTTCTGATTTATCAGAGTGTCGTAATGGATCGGTATCAGAAGCTTGTGATCGCCGAAGTACTGAGTGAACTGCGCGTTCCAGGTTTTTATATTGTTCAGCGTCGTGATCGTAAGCGGCTCGTCGCCCTTGTCCGGATAGAAATAAGCTTTGTCGAGCCATTCCTGCTTTTTCGACACGCGGTTGTACGCCGCCTCAAGATACGCGTCGAGATATTTTCCGTCAACGAGCGAATCCTCGTGATGCTTCCAGAACAGGGTGAACGCCGTGCAGCGCGGATCATCCATATACTGCTCGACGCGGGCGTCCCAGAACTGACCGCGCTTCGCGTAGGGCAGGGTATAGCAGTTGACCTTGTTGTCGAGCAGATATTCATAGTATACCGAGTAAAGGTCGTCCTCGAGCCCGTCCGTCGTCGTCTTTTCTCTGTTCGCGCCGACGATCATGCTCCATTCGTTCAGGTCGGTGAGGGTCTTGCAGTAGGAGGCGTCGGGCAGTGTGAAATCCCAGACGTAGGCGTAAACGTTCGCCTGCTTTATGACGTTGCCGTCCGCGTCCTTCAGCTTCACCGTCGCCGTATACTGACCCGCGGGCGTGTCTTTGTCTGATTTTACCTTGATGACGAACATCTTCGATCTGTTCGCGTCAAGGTCGAATTCGTGCTCGAGCACCGGTATCGGGTCGGCGACGGTCTTTCCGTCCACGTCGTCGAAGTACCAGCCGTAGCAGACCTCCTTGTCAAGCTTTTTGCCGTCCGCGTTCTTGAAGCTCGAGACCTTGAGCGTCAGCCCTTCCATATCCTTTGACGCGGCGAGGAGCAGGTGACAGCCCTCGGTCTCGTTTTTCGCGAGCCTGATCTGATACGTGTTGAGCCCCGTGGACCGGGTATCCTCGGCGGGCGTGTTGTTATAGCTGTGATCGAACCAGAGCGAGACGTCGCCGTCCTCGTGCTCGGCGGTCACCGGCTCGTTCGATACCGCGGGCGCCGGATCCTTTGACTGTGCGAGAAGGTATTCTGCCGCGTCGATCTGTTCCTGTGTCATCGCGTGGAGCGCTTTATACGCTTCCGGTACGCCGGACGACGCGGCGGAGCCGGTGAATATGAGCGCCGACAGCGCGAAAAGCGCGGCAATGACGGCCGCCGTTATTTTTTTCATCTGTTTTACCTCCCGGATCTTATTCGGTGTTATCTTATTTTTCTGTTTCTTTTGAAATGCTGCGCGATTATCAGCAGCCAGATCACGACGATCACGACGGCGACCGGCACGGAAAAGCGGAAAACGATCGGAGCGCCCGTCCGCTCAAGCAGCCAGCCGGTCATTATGAATTTTTCCGTAAGCCCCATTCCGCATACAGTGAAGTCTATGATGAACGGCATCGTGAACGCCGTCTGTATCGACGATACCACGAGGTTTGAAAGATGGAGCATATCCGTCGCTTTTTTGTTGTTGTACGCGTAGAAGGCGCTGTAAAGCAGGGTGAAAAGATCGAGTGAACATATGGCGTATACCGGAAGGAACATATATATCGCGAGCATATAGTAATTGTCGTCCCTGTTTGCCGCCATATAGACCGAGAACCACGCGATAAGCGGCAGTACCGTCGCCGCCGCGATTATGATCTTCTGTACCGTACCGAGTTTTTTCATCCGTGAGCCTCCCGCCCGTTTTGGATATTATAACACGCGTGGACAGCCGTGTCAAGAGAAAAGGAGCGGAGACAGGGCGTGTTTTTGGATTAAACCTTTGTGAATTTTTCAAAAAAGTATTGCAAATCAAAGGCGTTTAGTGTAAAATATCACCAAAGCCAGTATTTAATAAACGGAGGATGATCAAATGGCAATCGGATCAAATGAAAAAGTAAGAGTAGGTATAATCGGATGCGGCGGTATCGCCAACGGCAAGCACATGCCTTCTCTCAAAAAGATCGAAAACGTTGAGATGGTCGCGTTCTGCGACATCATCGTCGAGCGCGCGGAAAAGGCGGCAAAGGATTACGGGACGCCGGACGCGAAGGTCTACGAGGATTACAAAAAGCTGCTTGAGGACAAGAGTATAGACGTCGTCCACGTCTGCACGCCCAACAGATCACACAGCTTCATCACGGTGGACGCGCTCGAGGCGGGCAAGCACGTCATGTGCGAAAAGCCGATGGCGATAAACGCCGCCGAGGCAAAGAAGATGGTCGACGCCGCGAAGCGCACCGGCAAAAAGCTCACGATAGGATATCAGAACAGACAGAGAGACGACTCCCTGTACCTGAAGCAGGAAGCGCTCGCCGGCACATTCGGAGACATATATTTCGCGAAAGCCACGGCTCTGCGCCGCCGCGCCGTCCCGACCTGGGGCGTGTTCATAAACGAATACGAGCAGGGCGGAGGTCCGCTTATAGACATCGGCACGCACGCGCTCGACCTGACGCTGTGGATCATGGACAACTACAAGCCGAAATACTGCGTCGGTACGACCTACCACGCGCTGAATAAAGACAGGAACACCGGCAACGCCTGGGGCGACTGGGACGTCGATAAATTCACGACCGAGGACTGCGCGTTCGGCTTCGTCGTTATGGAAAACGGCGCGACGATAATACTCGAATCCTCCTGGGCTCTGAACCTCATCGACTGCCGCGAGGCTATTACGACCGTATGCGGCACGAAGGCGGGCGGTGACATGCTCGACGGCGTGCGCATCAACGGCGTACATCTCGGACGTCAGTACATAACGAGGCCCAACCTCTCCGCGGGCGGCGTTGCTTTCTACGACGGCGCAAAGGGCGCGGATCCCTCCGAGCGCGAGGCGAGAGCGTGGATCGACGCCGTAGTCAACGACAAGGCGCCCTTCGTCCTCCCCGAGCAGGCGTACGCCGTATCGCAGATACTGAACGGCATCTACGACTCTGCCGCCACCGGAAACATCGTATATTTCAACAAATAAGAGGTATGATATGAAATTAGGAGTACTTACAAATCTGTACGGCGACCGTCCGCTTTCGGAGGTGCTGCCGAAGCTGAAGGCGCTCGGAGTCGAGGCGATAGAGCTCGGCTGCGGCGGATACCCGGGCAAAGCCCATTGCGATCCGAGAGTGCTTCTGCACGATGAAAAAGCGTACAACGACTTCATCGCTCTGATAAAGAGCTATGATATGGAAATCGCGGCGCTGTCCTGCCACGGCAACCCCGTACATCCGGACAAGGCGACGGCGAAAATGTACGACGACGACTTCAAGGACGCCGTGCTTCTGGCGGAGAAAATGGGCATCGATACGGTGATCACGTTCTCCGGCTGCCCGGGCGATCACGACGGCGCAAAATATCCGAACTGGGTCACCTGCCCGTGGCCGGAGGATTACCTGCACATACTCGATTATCAGTGGAACGAGGTGCTTATCCCGTACTGGAAGAAGACCGCGGCGTTCTGCGCCGAACACGGCGTGACGAAGATAGCGTTTGAGATGCACCCCGGTTTCTGCGTTTACAACACGGAAACGCTGCTCAGGCTCCGCGCCGCCGTCGGCGACTGCATCGGCGCCAACTTCGACCCGTCGCATCTGATCTGGCAGGGAATGGATATCTGCGAGGCGATAAAAATGCTGAAAGGCTGCATCTGGCATTTCCACGCGAAGGATACGAGAGTCGACGAATTCAACAAGGCGAGGATCGGCGTTCTCGATACGAAGCATTACAGCGACGAGCTGAACCGCGCGTGGGTGTTCCGCGCCGTCGGTTACGGCCACGATATGCAGTACTGGCGCGATATCGTCTCCACGCTCCGCCTCTGCGGATACGACAAGGTCATGTCGATAGAGCATGAGGACAGCCTCATGTCCGTTGACGAGGGACTTGAAAAGGCGGCGTATTTCCTGAAGCACGCCATCATGTCGTCACCGAAGCCCGGATCCATGTCCTGGGCGTGACCGCTCAAAGCACCCCGGGCTTCCCGGGGTGCTTTAAAAAGCCGAATTTACAAAATGTTAACAAGAATATCTGTCACTTTTTCATGAAAAAAACGTATATATATGTGAAAAGCAAGCGCTTTTGATAAAGGAGTATAACATGAAGAAATTATTCTGCATTTTTACCGCAATAACAGTACTCTTCTCTTTATGTATCAAAGCCGGGGCGACTGAAAGCGGTGATACAAATAAAGAAGACACCGAGACCGTCCAAGCTCTTCTTAATAAAACGTTTGAGTTGTATTTGCTTAAGTACAGAGGATTTGCGCAGAGCTCCGAATACGTTTCCCTTCCGCCTGACAAATATCATGAAAACGAACTCAGTAAAAAACTGACGTCGGAAGGCGTATCAAAGTTTTACGCTCTGAACGAAGACTGTGATACGAGGCGGAAACTTGTTTCGAAAGTGTCCGGATTTTTATCGTCCGATTTGGCGGAGAAGGTTATTCAACCATCGCTGTACCTGTGTATCGACGGTGAAACGTTAGCATACAGATATGACGCCACCAATAAGTTCAAATATGTCCTTCCGCCCGATAACGGTGATCCGGAGATTCGCAGAATATCGAAAGACGGTGACAAGAAAACGTATTCTTTCACTGTTACGTGCAATGATCCGACACGTTCCGTGCAAGAAAAGACGGTAATAATCACCGGGAGCGGTGAAAACGCGAGGATCACGGGAGGGACATTCATCGAAGACGTCTTTGAGCTTGATTCGAATCCGCAAACCGCGGACGCGTCTGTCATCGCGGTGTGCGCTCTGGCACTCTCGGCGCTTGCGGCGGCGGTGGTTCTTCGGAAAAAGCGCGGCTGAGACAAAATAACGTCAGACCGGGAGTCGATCCCGGTCTGTTTTTACATTCGCACTTGACAAAAGCGTATCAAAGCGGTATAATCGATATAAAATAACGAAAACGGAAACCATATGAAACAAAGAAACCTTATAGCGGACGCGTTCTTCGAGGGCGTGGCGTCGTTTTCCGAACAGAACGGAGCGATAAATTTTGACAGCCGCGCCGAATATACGGGACGGCAAAAAAAGAAAACGCTCAGAAAAATGATCTGCACCGCAAGCTATGAAAATTTCGATATAGAATACGCCTATACGACCCGGCTGCTCAACGCCTGCAGTCTTTTCAGCTTCAGGATCATATTCAGAAAGAGCGTTCCTTACGTCAAGTTCTCTCCGTATGACCTGATGTATATACTCGACGAACGGGATTTCCGCTGCTATTATTTTTCCTATATAGAAAATCCGGAGCGGATGAAGGCTGTTGCGGAGCACGTCTCGGCGCTCGTGGCGGAGCTTTTGCCGAAGCTTGACAGACTTGCCCGCAGCCGCGCGGCGCTCGACAACGTCTGCGATAAGTTCGAGGACAGCGTCAACGCGTACTACGGCAGAAACATTTTCCGCATACCGGAAGAGGAGGACGAGCGAGCTGCGTCTGTGCTTGCGTCGTATTACGACACGGACGAATATTTCTACGCCTCAAAGCCGTACGCGCAGTTTTTGCGCGGCGACTACAACAGATCGTATAACGGGATAAGAAAACAGAGATATAAATCCTACTATCAGATCAGACTCATGTCGTTCATGGCGTCGCTTGACGAAAGATACGAGGCGACGGATCCGTCCGTCGACACGACCGGAGACGGCGTATACGCCGGAAAAACGCAGACTCTCCGCTTTATCGCCGCAGCGGTGATAATGTATTTCCCGTGCGCCGCGTTCTTCATGCTGCTCCACTATCTCACGTCGTTTCTCATATACAGAGGCGCGCTGTGGGCGGACGCCTATATTCCTCTGAACGCCATACCGTATATATCCGTCGCGCTGATACCCGCGCTCTCCGTAGCGTGGATCGCGCGGAGGCTCACGCTTCTGCCGTTTTCCGCAAAGCGCCGCCGTTATCTCTCAGATCTTGACGATATAAGCCGTCCGAGCATACGGACCACCGGCTGTTCGGGATTCCTGTTTGCCGTGATCGTCGCATTTTCCGTCGGTTCCATCGTCGTCAACGCCAATTCATACGCCGCTTTTTATGACGACGGCGTGCGCCTCCCGTCGCAGACGTCCGTATTCTCCGCGGACAATTACGCCTACTCCGACGTTGAAAAGCTCGTTTCCGCCGAAGGCTCGTACGACGTCTACGGCAGGTTCGTAAAGAGCGAGCGGTATTATCTCGTGCTGAAGAACGGGAACAGATACTTCCTCTCCGACGAGGCGACCTCAAAGATAATAAAGGAAAAAGTGATCCCGATACTGACGGAAAGAGACGTACCGGTAAGACAGGTGAGAGACGCCGCCGATCTTGATTTTGAGACTTCAAACATAAAATAACGCATAAAGCGAAAAACGCCCCGGCCTTCGGCGCGGCGTGATAAGGAAGTAATATGTATAAACTTTGCCGCGCCGAAAATGAAGACGCCCGCAAGCGGGCTAATGAAGAAATGAAGACGCTTCGCTAATGAAGAAATTCGAATTCAACGGT
>CACYWW010000039.1 GCA_902778145.1 uncultured Ruminococcus sp. | reverse complement strand
TTTGTGTGCCAAACGTCAAAACAGTGAAATCTTTTGCCTTGCGGCAAAAGGTGAAATCTTCGGGCTTCGCCCTCAGGTGAAATCGAACGCTGACGCGTTCGGTGGAATGAAATCCACCCACCCGCCGTCGAGGCGGATTTCACTGCCCGCAGGGCAATTTCACCGCCGCAGGCAATTTCACCCACCCCGCAGGGGTGGATTTCGTTGCCGACTGTCCTTAAGAACAGTCGGCATGACGGTCGGGCTTTGATCCCGCCGCGTTTTTTATTTATCAGTAAAGCGCCCTGTAAAGCGTGAGAAGATCGTCGTCCGACGGCGCCTTGTCCGAGAGAACGAGCATATCCTCCGTCACCGTCACCGTTTTTCCGGTCCCTTCGAGCAGAGGCGCGATATCGACGTATTTGACACCGTAGTGGTTGTATGTGCTCACGCCGTCGACGTCAAAGCCCGCGGATACGGCGAACGCATACGGCAGATACATATGAGCATCGTCGCCGAAGAAAGTCGCCTTCGTTGTGCTTTCGTCGAGCCTTATCATCTTTCCGCCGCTGAAGGCGTAGTATGAGCCGGCTTTGAGGACGGTCATATCTTCGGTCAGCGCTGACGGAAGCTTTATTTCCGCTTCCTTCGTCGTATAGCGGTAGTCGAACCTGTCGTTCGGCGCCGCGTCGCCCATGTCGATGAATTTCATTATATCGCCGTCGTCGACGGAATTGTCAGCCCATTTGAAATCGAACGTGTCGCCTGTTCCGAGCAGGGACACCGGGACTTTTATCTGAATGTAATTATCGGATACGGCGTATTCGGCGTCACCCGCTTTTTCGGTTTTCCAGCTGTTTTCAACGAATTTCTCAACGGAGCATTTCCCGCCGTCTCTTTCTCTGTTTATAACGAGATCGTATCCGTACCAGCCGGTATCATGATCGCAGTCGGCGTTTATGAACAGGTTCATCCAGCTGCTGCCCTCGGCGGCGGTTATATTATCGGCGCATTCGGCGTAGAAGTATGCGTCGCCGCCTTCAACGCTGACCTTTGCGACGGTGAAGTCGTTTCTGCCGCTGTCGTTTTTGTAGGTGAAGCCGCCGACGTACGACTTTGCGTCACGGTGCGCCGTGTCGCCCGCGTAATCGCGGAATTCCGGTCCCACTATATCCCACTGTGCCCGGCTTCCGTCCATTTCTATCTTCTTCTGACCGAAGGCGGCAAGATTTGCGCGGGCGCCCTTGTAGTCGCGGATATTCTGCGTCATCTGATAATAGTAGTTGTCGTTGAAAAGTCCCTTGACGGGTTCTATATCACGGGAGTATTCGGGGTTGAAGTTGTCGACGTAGTAATTGCGTTTCCAGGTATTGTCGTTCGTGACAGTATATGTGTTTGCGATCCTCTGACCCGCGGCGTCTGCTTCCCATCTGCCTGCCCACCATTCGTTCCAGCCGACGAGCATTATGAGCCCGGGATCCTTTTCTATTGCGTAGTCGAACTGTTCCTCAAACGCGATGCCCTTGCCGGACGTACCCTGATCTACGAGATCGAAGCCGAAATTCCTATCCTTCGGCTGGCCGCCGTTTTTGTACGAATAGCTTCTTCCGGCGTTTGTGCCGTAGCTGCCGTTCACCCAGAAGCCGCTCATTACGACCATCTGTTCAAATTCGCCCGATTCAGATCTTCCTTCTCCCTGAGGATACATGTCAGCCCACGGCCAGCAGGCTTTGCCGTTCAGATTCGTGTACCAGCTATCGGTCGTGATCGCCCAGCTGTGGCGGACGGTGAAGAAATTCTTCTGCTCGTCGGGGAGCTTTCTGTACGTGTTTCTCGGCAGGAATATCAGCGGTTTCCCGTCGTATCTGAACCATAATTCCTCATATCTGCCTGAGGAGTAGAGATTGTTCCACAATGCCGAAAACGATTTAGGCGCTATGTCGGCTTCGTCACCGCAATGAAAACAGATCTGCGGAGTCTTATAGCCCTCCTGACGCATCTTAGTCCATACACGGAGTAACGTCTCGTACGCTTTTTCGTAGGTAAGACCGTTCGTCGCGTCGATGAAAATGAAGTCTATTCCCGCGTCGACGAGCTGATACGTGTGCTTTCTTATGACCCATTCGTCGTCGGATCTGTAATAGCCGAAATAAGGTTCCGCCCAGTAGTGGCCGAAGCCGAGCGGACCGTCGGCGATCGTTTTTATAAGAGCATCCCTTCCGCCGGAATAATACGACGCGCTGTGGTCGTAAAGCTTGCCGTCTCCCGCGTGCGCCGAGACGTCGTGCCAGAGAAAATAGAATATACCGACCTTTTTATCGGTTGCCCCGCCGGTTTTCTCCGGCGTTTTTCTGCCTTCGTCGTCCGTACTGACCCACGTGTCGGCGAAAACATCCCTTGAATTGAACATATTTGCCGCCTCGGTGCGCTTATTGCCGCCGATAAAGCCTTCCGCACGCAGATCGGAGACGTAAGCGGGACCGGTCTGCATATGGTGGAGCCAGACGTTGAAGTAACCCGTTCCGTCGACGCTGACGCCGCTGTCGGAAACCGCCGGCCTGGAGCTGCCCGGCTGATACAGCCCGACCGTGTCGCCGCTTATTCTGATGACCGCTATCGTGACGGTTTTGCCCTCGTCGTTGTCGGCTTTGACGGTGATCTCACCTTTTGCGGTGTCGTCTGTTATGTAGAGCATGCGCTCGGTCTTGAAGTCTACGCCCGCCTCTTTTATCGGCATATACGTCGTTTCAGGCCATTCGTGCGTGCGAATACCGATCTCGCTTTCGCGCAGGGCTATCCATACGCCTGATTTTCCGGTCGCGTCGCCGCCCGCGTCTGTCAGACGGAGTCCGAAGTAAAGCGTGTACCACGTCGCTATCTCTTTTTTTGCGCTGATCTGCACTCTGGCGCTGTATTCGGCGACCGTCCCTTCGTCAAACTTGAATTTGGAGCTCACCGAGCTTACGGTCTTTTCCTTCAGGGTGACTTTTTTACCCGTCGCGTCGGCTTCATTCAGCACGTACGCCGAGCTTCCTTTTTCATATTCGTATACAGTCTTTTTACCTTCGACGCCGCTTACCTGCTTAACGCCCGAGACGGACAGTTCAGTCGCGTCAGCGCCGTCCGGTATGACGTACAGCGGATCTGCCGCCCCGGTGACGGCGTCCGTCGTCTCCGCCGGAGTTGAGGCATCCGTTGTGACGGCTGACGTCTCGTCGGGTTTTTGCGTGCATCCGAAAAGGATGGATACGGCAAGAAAAAGCGATATTGCGGATATTTTTCTTATTTTCATATCTGACCTCCGTTTATTTAAGTACATCGCCGTCAGACGGCGTGATCCCGATACATTCGCCGCACAGCGCGCGGCTTACGGTGTCCGGCTGGTGACCGCCCGCGTAAAGCGTGATCTTACCGTCCGGAGTCACACGTTCGCCGTCTCCGAGCACTGCTTTGAGCCAGTACTTGTCGACGGTGACGCTGACGTTTACCGTTTCTTTCGCTTTTATAAAAGGTTTTGCGACGCCGCAAAGCTGATAAACCGGCGTCTCGGTCCTGCTGTCGTCAAAGTGCGCGTAGATCTGTACGGTCTCGTATCCGTCGCAGCCGCCCGTGTTCGTGACGCTCACGCTCACGGTGACGGTGTCGCCGTCATACGCCAGGATCTCTGCGTCTTTGTATGAAAAGGTCGTGTACGACAAGCCGTAACCGTACGGATAAAGCGGCTTTTCCTTCGAAAACCTGTACGTTCTGCCGCACATCGAATAATCCTCCATATCGGGGACGGGAGTTTCCGCGTACGGGAACGTGACGGGAAGCCTCCCTGACGGTGAAAAATCTCCGTGTATAAGCTCCGCCGCAGCAAGTCCTCCGAGCGCGCCCGGGTAGAAGCAGTGTATCAGAGCCCTGACGGACGACCGCAGCTTTTCGCCGACGTCTGTCGGTCCGCCGCCGAAGGTGAGAAGCACGACGTTATCGCAGACGCCGCAGACAGCCTCGCCGAGCGCCTTCTGCGCTGACGGCAGCGCGACGGTCGTTCTGTCGCCCCGGTCGAAGCCATCGGCGCCGAACGGCATCTCCTCGCCCTCCGCCGTCCTGTCAAGCCCGAGGCAAAGCACCGTCAGATCCGCCTCGGACGCCGCGGCGAGCGCGGGGAAGAGAAGATCCTCGCCCTCGTATCCGTGAGGTGAGACGATACGGCTGCCGGCCTCCGCCGTGACCTCGCATCCGGAGAATACGCGTCTTATACCGTCCGCGACGGTTATGTACTCGGACGAGGTGCCGTTGTAATTTCCCTCAAGCACCACCGTTGACTGTGCATGCGGACCTATGACCGCTATACGGCGGTATCCGTCGCCCGCGGGAAGGAAGCCGTCCCTGTTTTCAAGCAGGACGAGGCTTTCACGCGCGGCGCGCAGATTGAGCTCTCTGTGCTTTTCACATCCGACGACGGAGTACGGTATATCGGAAAACGGACGTTTTTCCTCAAATTCTCCGAGGAGTGCGCGGATCGTATAAAGCCTTACCGCCGCCCGAGTTATATCTTCGTCGGTTATAAGATCGTGCTCGTACGCGTCGATCAGCTTTTCATACGTTTTGCCGCAATTGAGATGACAGCCCTTTTTAAGCGCGAGCGCGGCGGCTTCCTCCGCCGTCTCGGTATAGTGATGTCCCTCGCAGATGTCGTTTATCGCGCCGCAGTCGGAGACGAAATAACCGCGGAACCCGAATTTTCCGTATAACACCTTTTCCATAAGATATGAGTGAGCGCAGCACGGCTCGCCGTTCGTGCGGTTGTAAGCTCCCATGACGCCGGCGACGCCCGCGCCGACGGCTTTCTCGAACGCCGGGAGATACGTCTCCCACATGTCCTTAAGGCTCGCTCTCGCGTCGAAGCCGTGGCGTGCGTGCTCAGGCCCTGAATGCACGGCAAAATGCTTCGCACACGCCGCCGCCTTCAGGAATCCCCCTTCGCCCTGAAGCCCTTTTATGTACGATACGGCGCAGACGGACGTAAGATACGGGTCCTCGCCGAACGTCTCCTGACCTCTGCCCCAGCGCCCGTCGCGGAAGATATTGATGTTTGGCGCCCAGAAGGTCAGACCCTTGTATATACCGCGGTCGCCGAGACTTACGGCTTTGTTGTATTTCGCCCGCGCCTCATCGGAGACCGCGTCCCCTATCCGCCTGATCAGAGCGGTGTCGAACGTCGCCGCAAGTCCTATCGCCTGCGGGAACACCGTGGCGGTCCCCGCCCGCGCGACGCCGTGCGCCGCCTCGTTCCACCAGTTGTATTCCTTTATGCCGAGGCGTTCTATCGCCGCCGAGGTGTAAAGGAGCTGACTTATCTTCTCGTACGGATCCATCAGCCCGATTTTTCTTTCGGCTGTTTTTTTTGCTTCGTCGAAGTTCATGCGCACCTCATTTCCGATCGGATGATCCTTTCTTATATTGCGTCGGGGTCTTGCCCGTGTATCTTACGAAATTCCGGTTGAAGCTTCTCACAGACGGGAAGCCGCATCTGAACGACGTCTCCATGACGCCTGCCTCGCCGCTCTGAAGCAGCGAACACGCCTTGCTTATCCGCAGCTGCGCAACGTAGCAGCTGAAGGATATACCGACGTTTTCCGAAAATATCCGCGAAAGATAGGAATAACTGTAATTGAGATTTTCGGACAGCTTTTCAAGCGTGCATTCCCCGGCGTAATTGTCCTCTATATACGTCAGTACGTTGTGCAGAAGCTCCGAGTCGCCGGATATCTTCGGCCTTTCGGCGCTGGCTTGTCTGAGAAACGGATCGCAGACGTAGTAAAGCAGCCCTTTTATCCGGCACACGGGGTCGTCCTCCCGCGCGTCTTCCAGCATCGTGCGGTATATGCCCGAGACGTCGCGGACGACCGGCGGGTACGGAGGCGTTCTGATCAGCGCGTCGGCGACGCCGCCTATAAGCTCCGGTGAGAATATGCAGAGCACGTGACGGCTGTGCTCCGAAGTCCTGAGCCCGTGAACGCCGTGCGGACAGATCATTATCATCTCGTTTTTCCGGACGGTATGGGTCTCGTCCTCTATGATCACGTCAAGCTCGCCGTCAAGCACGTATATTATCTCGAACCCGCGGTGCAGGTGGAACGGAAAAGAAAAGTCCCGCCCGTGCTCCACGGAAAAGTGGTCGGCTCCGGCGCCGTGACCCGTCTCGTAAAAAAAGTTCTTCATGAGCCTCCCCCCCTTTATCCGAGAATAACACGAAAACGCGCGTATGTCAATAAAAAAATCAAAATAAATAACAGATCGGGCGATATTAACCGTATAAATGACTCATTCACAGTAAATATTGACCGGTCAGGACAAAAAAAGCTGCCCGCGTTGACATATGCGCGCGAATGTGATATAATCAAAAAAAACGATCTTAACGACCGGAGGCTGCATATGAAGCTTATAAAAAGAATGATATCCGCGGCGGTCGCCGTGCTGATGATTTTCGGCGCGGCGTGTACGAAAAAGGACGGAGACGAAAGTGAAACGGCGCCTGCCGAAACGACCGCGGCTGAGACGGGGACGCCCGCCCCGGAAAAATATACGGGAAGGCTGAGCGTCGACGTGCGGCCGGTGCCCGTGAGCGCCGTCATATCGGACAGGGGAGAGGATTCCGCCGACGCGTCGCTTCTTTCTCTTTTGTCCGACGAGTACGGCGATATATTCGGATCGTTCGGCTTTGAGACGGGAGAGGGCGGCCTTCCCGTCACTGTCACCCTGGATCCGGGACTGTCCCCGGAGGAGTATGAGCTGAGCGTGAAGGCGGACGGCGCGGAGATCACCGCCTCCGGCAGGCGCGGTGTATTTCTCGCCGTGTCGACCATGGCTCAGCTTCGCTTCGACGGCAGGATAGCGGCGGCGGAGATCTCGGATAAGCCCGCCGTGCCGTTCCGCGGCGTGATCGAGGGCTTTTACGGCAAGGCGTGGACGCACGACTTCCGGCTCGACCTGTTCCGGTTCATGGGCAGATATAAGCTGAATACGTATATCTACGCGCCGAAGGACGATCCGAAGCACCGGGCGCAGTGGAGGGAGCTTTACACCGGCGGCGAGCTGCAGCGGATGAAGGAGCTGATCGACTGCGCGGCGGAAAACAACGTCCGCTTCGTCTACGCGATATCCCCCGGGCTCGATATCGATCTCGGGTCGGGATACGAAAAGGATCTGTCAAGGCTGTTCGAAAAATGCGGATCGATGTATGAGCTCGGAGTGCGCGATTTCGCGATCCTGCTCGATGATATAAACACCCACGACGCGAAGGGCCACGCCGCGCTCGTCAACGATTTTCAGAATAAATTCGTGAGAACTCACGAGGGATGCGGAGACCTTATAATGATCTCCCCGGAATTCTGCGCGGCGATGCTGACGGGATACACGGACGAGCTTTCGCCGCTCATCGATCCGGATATAATGGTCATGTGGACGGGAAACGGCGTCGTGCCGGCGTCGATCACCGCGAAGGATCTGCGATCCGTTAATAAAAAATTCGGCAGAAACGTCTTTATCTGGTGGAACTACCCGGTCAACGACACGATGGCGGATCAGCTCTTTCTCGGCCCGTGCGAGAATCTCGACAAGGCTCTGCCCGGCTCGATATCAGGCCTCGTCTCGAATCCGATGAACCAGGGCTATGCGTCGATGATCCCGCTTATGACCGTGGCGGATTATCTCTGGGCTCCCGAGGCGTACGATCCGGAAGCGTCGGTCAGGGCGGCGGTATCGAAGCTCGCGCCCGAATGCTCCGACGGACTTTACGCCCTGTACGATCTGACGCGCGATTCGCTTATAAACGACGGAAAGACCGCATACCTGCTGAGAGATGAAATAAAGGCTTACACGGACGGAAAGGAAGGCGCGGCGGAGGCGCTTGCAAAAAAGCTTGACGGATTATCCGCGGATCTTCTCGGACTTGCCGCGAACGGCGATAAAAAGCTCATTGAAGAGCTTGATCCGTGGCTCCGCAAGGCGCTCTCGTACGTCGACGCTCTCAGGTGCCTCGTTCGGTTCGACGCGTCCGGAAACGACCGCAACCGCGCCGAAAACGCGCTTTCATTCGTGTCAGCCTATGGCAGCTCGGCTGAAAACACGTCGGTCGTCAGCCCGGACGTGATCGCGCCGCTGCTTGCCTCGGCGAGGGCGCGTATAAACAGCGTCACGGGCGGCTCCGAAGCGGCGGAAAAGAGCCTGTCGACGGATCTTCAGACGTATCAGTCGTACGTTCTGTCGAACGCCTCGGACGGGGATGAGGCCACGTTCTTCTGGTCCGCCGGCGCTCCCGCGAAAAACAGCTTCGTGACGCTCGACCTCGGCTCCGTCGCGGATATAACGTACGTAAGGCTCCTGATGGCAGACGCGGCGCACGCCGACGACTATATACACAGCGGCGTGCTCGAATATTCGACCGACGGCGTCTCTTTCACGCGTCTGTGCGACGTCACGGGAAGGGACGTATCCGTGAATGAAAACGTAAGCGCGAGATACCTCAGAGTACGCAGCACGGGAACTCAGCAGAACTGGGTCATCATCCGCGAGTTTTCCGTAAAGACCGCGTTCTCCCTGCCGGCGGGCGTATCGTTTGACGGAGACCCCGGCACGGACTTTTCGGCGATGTTCGACCGGAATATCTTCTCGGCATATACCCCCTCCGCCTCCGTGGCGGGAAAAACGCTGAAGGTCGACGTCTCGGGCGTGAGCGGAGTGACCCTCCTGCTCGCCTCTGCCGACGGACTGCGCGTTTATACGGAGGACGGAGACGGCAGCAGATCGGAGATCACGGAGCTTCAGGGGTATACGCGGATAGACACGGAAGCCGTCCGTTATATTTACCTCGAATTCGCCGGCTCTCCGGCCGTGGCCGAGCTCATTACGGAATAAGACAAAAAAACGATACCGCCGCGGATCATATCCGCGGCGGGTCTTTTATTACAGGTTTTCGTAATCCGACATTATCTCAAGCACACGGCAGCTTTCGAACATGCAGTTGAACCAGAAGTTCTTTTCCGCGTCCTCCGTGTTCATCCAGTGCGTCGGGATCTTTCCGTCCTCGTGCTGTACGACGGTGAGCTGATCAGTGAGAGCGCGCGCCTTGGCGAGATAAAGGTCTCCGCAGCCGGCTTTGTAGAGCTCGAGAAATCCCATCGCGATGCTCGCGGTCGACGCGTCTATCGGCACGTGCCAGCCGTACTGCTCGAGACCCGCCGGCGTGTGCCAGAGCGAGGTGTCATAGAAGGGCAGCGCGTCGGGCGCGGGATGCTTCCACGGATTCGGACGGCGCCACACTACGAACTGATCCTCTACGAATCTCATAAGCTCCTTCGCGAGCTCAAGCGATCCCGGGTCGTCCCTGTGGTATTTTGCGAAGTACGTTGAGAGCGCCGCCGGAGCGTAATGCGTCAGATTCATATAATTCGTGGAAAGCGGGCTGTCCTCGAACTGTCCCTCCCAGTTGTAGCTCGGAAGCTGTGTCTTCATGACGTATCCCACCGCGCGGTCGCCGGTCTTCTTGTAAATTTCGTTCCCTGTGCGCTCGTACAGCGCCATCATGAACGGCACGAGCTCGTCGATCGGGGATATGAAGTTGTCCGTTACACGCTCGCCCGTCGCGCACGAGCGGACGAGATACCAGCTCCCGTTCGGCTCTATCGTGTCGACGTAATACCTGCCGATGCGCTCCGCCTCGTCGAGATATTTTTTGTCGCCCGTCGCCCGCTCAAGCTGCAGATACATTCTGCCGGCGCGTGACGGATATATCATCATCATCGTGCCGTTGTGAGCCTGCGCCGCGTGCCAGTTTGGCGAGATAACGCCGTATTTTTCCGGGTCGGGGCAGAAATCGAGGTAATACGTGGGCGGAAGATCCGCGAGCGGCACGTTTCCGCGCGGGGTTATGCGGATAAGATAATCCGCGGCGCTTACCGCCACCTTCATCGCGTCGGCGGAATCCTCCGGGCAAACGCGGGCGTATGACAGCATCGCCTCGACGAGCGCGCCGATCATCTTGCTCGGATAGGAGTTGAGATCGTACGTCGGATCGGGCTCGCCGTATTTCAGCCAGTGCTTTATGAAGCTCTGCGACATCGCATAGCGGTAAGCCCTGACGGCACTTTCACGGTAAGGACGCGCGGCGGGCGGAGTGTCCGCCGGAAACGGCGCGAGACGGAAAAACGTGCGGGCGCCGACGGTCGCGTATTCGCTGCCGTCCGGGTTGAGCGCCGCGACCGTGAGCCTTACCACACCCTCCGGCAGCTCCGCCCATATGGGCGTGAGGAGCGCACAGCAGTCGTCAGCCTCAAACGTGTGGACTCCGCCGAGCTCATCCGTCGCCGTATATCTGTAACGGTAAAAACCGCGTATCGCGGTGAAATGGAACGCCGGAACGTACATGAACTGAAGCGATTCAACGTTCCAGAACGGGGCGCCGCGCTTTACGCCGTAACGCACCGTCGTCCCGGGCGAACAACATTCTTCAAAAGCTTGTTTTGCAAGCAGATCTCTGTCCATATTATACCTCCCCGCCGCAGACGCGGCAATCAGATCGCTTTGCCATATGATATCATAAAAATATGACAAAGTCAATAATAAACGCCCGGGAACGTGTTCCTGTCAGACCGCGGATGAACGCCTCCGCGTATATTTATACTTGACAAAACAAATAAGGTGTGATATAATGATAATAGCACGAAATGATCAGAGGCCCGTATGTTGCTGCTCGCGTTATCACTTAATCAGCAGGTGTTTTTGAATATCGAGCTGACAGACGAAGCAATAGAACAAGGCAAGCAAATAAGATTTGAGTATTACAGATACGGAACGGATAAAAAACTGAATAAGACACGCGCTCATCACGCAAGCCCGTATCAGCTGATACTTCATAATCAGCGGTATTATCTCATGGCGCAAGAGGACTACTGGAAAAACATTTCCTTTTTCTGCGTCGACCGCATGAAGAATATGACGATAACCGAAAAAAGCATCACGCCGGTAAGGGAGAACGAAAGCTATAAAGACGGTATAAACTATAAGGAGCTTGCGACCGCTTTGCCGTATATGTTCACTGACAAGCCCGAATGGGTCGAATTCATTGCCGAAAAGTATATAACCGACCAGATAATCGACTGGTTCGGCAGGGATATACGTATAGACGAAATCGACGAAAAACAGATAAAGGTCACCGTCAAGGTCAGCCCTATGGCTATGGAACACTGGGCAAAGCAGTATGCTCCCCATGTCACCGTCACCTCCCCGCCGTCCCTCGTCAAAACAATAAAAGAAGAACTGCAAAAAGCGGTTGAAAAATATAATGTTTGAAACAAAATTTTCGACCAGATTCAGAAAAGCTATCGATAATTAAGTAGAAATCAAAGGAGAGAGAAAAAATGAATAATTATTATTTTTACAGAATGACCTGCGACACAGGAAACGCCCCTTGCGTTTTCGAAAAAGGTTATAAGTCTTCGAATATTTTAACGCTCGCATGTTGTAAAGGAGGACAAATAAGAAATGGGAAACCTGTTAAAACAGGTTTAAGGCATACTGTCGGTAATGCTATGTCGAACAAATTTAACGATAATCAATACATCATAGGCATTTTAAAAGATCGGATTGTATTTGTTGCAAAGATAAAAGAAGCCGTTTTAATGGCAGATTATTTTTCCAATGAGAATTACAGAAACCGAATGGACTGCATATATGATGTAATTGATGATAAAAACGAATGGAGATTAAAACGAAGAGAAGATTTCAATCCCGATTTTCATGGTCAGGATTGTACCGATCAACATCAACATGATGAACTTGGAGAATACGTTTTGATTTCTGAAGAGTTTATTTATCAAGGCTCAGATAAATCTTTAAACATCGATCCGTCGATTAGCCATTTAATGCCGAAACGTCAAGAAACTAAGCATTATACCGACAATGATAAAGGAAGCGATACAATAAAGCAATTTGTAGAGCAATGTATAAATAAAGGCAAGCAATCAAATTTTGTACCAACGGAGTATTTAGGGGTAAAAAGCTGCAAAGCAAAAAGGTGTCAAAAATGAGAGTGATTCTATCGCGTAAAGGTTTTGACAGCGGCGCGGGTGGTTGTCCAAGTCCAATATTACCGGACGGCACTTTGTTGTCACTGCCTATTCCTGATTCAACAGGAAACTATATATACGAAGACTTAATGTTATCAACAGGTGTTACATATTCGGAAATTTTAAAATCGTTAAATCCAAATGCGGTATATACAAAATGTCACCTTGACCCTGATATAAGAAAAGATATAAGAAAAACCCCGACTGAATGGGTTCCTGCGTTCGGACAAGTCGATGCGGCACAAACTCATTTGATGGATAATAACATCAAAAAAGGCGATTTGTTTTTATTTTTCGGTTGGTTCAGAGAAACAGAATACTATGAAGGCAAATTAAGATTTGTTAAAAAGGCTCCCGACGTTCATGTTATATACGCTTATTTGCAAATCGGAGAAGTATTAGACGGGATAGACGTTAAAAAATGCCCATGGCATCCTCATGCTGATGATTCCCATATATACGACAAGCGCGGGGAAATTAAAAATAATACAATCTATGTTGCGTCAAACAGTTTGCAAATTGACGGCATTGACAGCAATCTTCCCGGTGCCGGCACGTTGACTTTTTCTGAAAAACTTGTTCTGACCGCAGAAAACCGCAGTCGTACACGATGGAAGTTGAATGATGTTTTTGAAAACGTCAATCTTACGTATCATAATAAAGACTGTATAAAAAACGGATATTTCCAAAGCAGAGCACGCGGGCAAGAATTCATTTTTGATGAAAATCCAAAAGTTATCGAATGGGCTATAAGCAAAATTATGTAAAATATAGTAATACATGATATAGATTAGGAGGTATTATCATGAGTGTATTCAGAGTACAGTTAAAGCCGTCCCATAATTGCAAAAAATTTAGTGAAGTGCTTGATTTTTGCCGCAAAAGCAGAGGTTCAAGTTCGGCGATTACATAGACTATCCGAGAGGGCGCGTCGTGTGGGACTGCACGAACAGCCGCGCGATAGTTTATATTGACAGATGTATAGACAAGCCCGACGTGCTTGAAAAGATAAAAGAGGCTTTTTGCATATCCGATTACGTCGTCGAATACGACGATCACTACCGCTGCCGCAGGTGCACGGGCGACATTTTTGCCGACTGACTCACGGATACGGTAAAATACCGCGAAAAAACGCGGTATTTTTTTATAAAATCCGTATTTTTTGACCAACTAATCGAAAATCAACGATATATATATACGCGGAGGAAATCGCGTCACGGCTCTTACCGGTCAGGAAGCGCCGACCGAAGATACGAGAAGATACGAAAGGAAAAAAAGCTCATGGATACGGAAAAGAAATACGAAACGACGGATAATTTTGTGATTGAAGACGGCGTGCTGAAAAAAGTCTTTGACAACGAAGAGGAGATCGTCATCCCGGACGGCGTAAAGGAAATAGACGAATACGCGGCTTACAGGTGCGTAAATATAAAAAAGGTTATCATCCCGGACGGCGTCGGGAAAATAGGCGAATACGCCTTCTGCGGCTGCAGAGATCTTGAATACATCGTTATTCCGGACAGCGTGGAGTCTATAGGCTCGGGGATCCTTTTCGGGACGGCGCTTTACAGCGATCCGCAAAACTGGGACCGCGGAGTCATGTACGTCGGCAATCACCTCACGGATACGAAGAACACTGTGTCGGGCTGCTACGAAATAAGAAAAGGCACTTTGACCATTGCCGAAAGCGCCTTTATGTGCTGCAGACAACTGACCGGGATCGTTATTCCGGACGGCGTCAGAAGGATCGGGGATTACACTTTCGAAGGCTGTTCTTCCCTCCGTTCGGTAACGCTGCCGGACAGCGTGGAATACATATCCGATTACGCCTTTTTGAAATGCAGATCGCTGGGATACGTCCCGTCGGTGAAAGAAAGGAAAAATAAACAATGATCTACGTGATCTCTGATATCCACGGATGCTGTGATAAATACATAAAAATGCTCGATATGATAAACATGTCGGATAAAGACACGCTGTACGTTCTGGGTGACGTGATAGACCGCGGAGAGCGCGGCGTCGATATACTCAGAGAAATGAAAAACGACAGACGCGTCGTCCCGATCATCGGCAATCACGAGTCGATGGCGCTGGGGCTGATGCGTGCGCTCCGCGGAACGGATACGAAGGATCTTGAAATAAGATATCCCAAAGCGTTATATACGTGGATGCTGAACGGCGGCGTGCCGACACTTCGCGGCTTTGCCGCGCTTACCGATGAAGAGAAGGCTGAGATCACAGAATACATCGATTCGTTCTCGATCTACGAAAACGTAAGCGCCGGCGGCAGGAATTTTCATTTGTCGCACACCCTGCCGGAATACGACCCGGAAAGAGACGTCCACGACGCGTCGTATCTTGAATTCATCTGGGGCGAGCCGGATTACGGTACGGTCTATGACGAAAACACGATCTTCGTGACGGGTCACACGCCGACCGCGCTCATAGATCCGGAATACGGCGGCAGGATATGGCAAGGGAATAATCATATCGCCGTCGACTGCGGAGCCGCTTTTGAAAACGGCTGCCTCGGCTGTATCTGTCTTGATACGCTGGAGGAGTATTATGTATACTGATGAGTTCCTTGAAACGTTCGTGCCGTCGGGACAAATGCGTGATCATCTGCGGAGCCGCGGTCCGGATGATCGCGAAACAATGTCGGATATCGTCAAAAGCTCCCTCGTTCCGCTTGAGGTCAAGTCCGGATGGCTGGACCGTGAAGACTGTTTTGAAATGACCGAGGCTGTGCGAGAGCTGCTTTATCCCGCCGGACGGGATGAGCTCTTCTGCCTGTTTTCCGCGTGGTATGACAATGAGATATACAATGATAAACGGTGTTTCCTTTGCCCTGTCGGCTCATTCGAAAAAGCGACAGAGCGTATCCGATACGACAAAGCAGTCGAAGGATCCGACGTCTCAGACGCGGAAAGCTGTGTTTGGTATATCCTTGAAAAATGGAAGCTTGACGAAGACGGGGATTACTGCCGCCTGTATACGTATTACATTATCGATGAAAAAGCGGTGTATTTTGAAAAAGGAGCCGGCGGATCGTGTCATCCGTTTGAATCACGCAATCTGAATCTGTCCGTCCCGTTTGATGTGGGAGATATCCTGACGGTAGACTGCCGCCCCTTTGCGCCGCCCGTTCACGCCGTTCTGATCGAAAAAGGTGATAACATTGATTGCTGCTGTCTGCAGGTGCTTTACAAGGATCTTTATACCGGGGAATGGATGACGTGTTCGCTTAAGCACGGACTCAGGCTCAAAAGCGCTGAAGGCGGCGGTTATCTCCCTTTGTCATCTCCCTTGCTGCGTCTCAGGCTTTGTGACGACGGGATATCCGATGATGAGGCTTTATTGCGCAGCATAAGCGAATATATAAACGGTGTCGAAGAACGCGGACAGGCTCTGTGGGATCTTCTGCATGACAAAAAACCGGATGACAGGTATGCTTCACCCCGGCTTACGCAGCTGTATGACGTTATAAAAAACAGCAGGAACAATGAAATACAAAAAAAGCCATGAAGACGTGAAAAAGAAGGAGACGGCGGCATATATGAAAGACACGGTAAACGTCAAAACGATGGAGGAGATCATGGCAAAGTATCACGATACCGTGATCTGCCGGTCACGCGGCGACGGGGATCTGATCGGAACGGGGTTTTCCTCGCTTGACTTTTATATCCGCGGACTGAAAAAAGGTGAGCTGACGCTCGTTTTCGGCAAAGCCGCTCACGGCAAGACCTCTTTCATGCTGCAGTGCGCCTTAAATCTTGCGAAAAAAAGCGGATCGTCAGCCCTGCTGTTCTCGCCGGAAAACCCCTCGGACTGTGTTGCCGGGAGACTGATCGCTGCGGACAGCGGGATCAGACATGCCGATCTTCTCAAGGGATCGCTCAAAGATACGGAATGGCTCGGGCTTTCGTTGTCCTGCAGGGCTCTGTCCGAAGCCCGTGTTACCGTATCGGACGCTTCGTATCTGCCGCTTCGCAGACTTGACGCGACCGTCAAGGAAGCGGTAAGGGAGAAAAAAGCCGATATAATACTTATTGACAGTCTTGAATTTCTGGGGTATAATGAAAGCGCGGGTCAAAAGGTAAAAGCGCTTAAAAGGATCGCGGCCGACTGTGGCGTTCCCGTGATCTGCTCGTGCAAAATACCGCATACGGAAAAAAACACAGACGCGTACATGAGAAAAACGGGAGAGGCCGCTGATACGGCAATAATGATCAGCCGCGATCTTTACAGGGACAACGGAAGATCGAAGGAGACTTACTTTACGGTCAAAAAGAACAGAAACGGCATGATCGGCTGTATCACGATGAATTTCGATTTCGACCGGCTTATATACAGAGAACAATACGAACGGGAGACGGAATGACAGAGATAACGGGAAAATACGCTTCGGCAAAGGTTTTTGCCGGGGAGCTTGACAAAAACGCGGAGGGGCAGATAAAAGCCATGTGCGATCAGCCCTTCGCGGCGGGCAGCAAAATAAGAATAATGCCGGACGTCCACGCCGGCGCGGGCTGTACCATAGGGACTACAATGACGATAGGTGAATATATCGTCCCGAATATCGTAGGCGTTGACATCGGCTGCGGCATGGACGTGATAAAGCTTGAGGAAAAACGCGTTAATCTGCCGAAGCTCGATTCGTTCATAAACGAGAACATACCTCACGGCAGAGACGTGCGTGAAAGGCCGCACAGAGGTCACGGACGCGTCGACGTGCTTGAATTGAGATGCTCCGGTAAGATCGATCTGCGCCGCTCGGCTCAGAGCCTCGGTACACTCGGCGGCGGAAATCATTTCATTGAAATAGACGGGGACGATGAGGAAAACCTCTATCTCGTCATACATACGGGCAGCCGCAACACGGGCTTGCAGGCAGCGGAGTATTATCAGAAAAAAGCGTACGACCTGCTCGGCGGCAAAGAACAGGAGATACCGTACGAGCTTGCGTATCTGTACGGCGAGGCAAAGGAGGATTATCTGCACGATATGGCGCTGATGCAGCGCTTCGCCGCCGTGAACAGACAGATAATCAAGGAGGTCATACTCGACGGGATGAAGCTGCATGAGGCGGATTTCTTCACGACGGTACATAACTACATAGATACGGAGCGTATGATCCTGCGCAAGGGCGCGGTCTCCGCAAGAGAGGGCGAGCGTCTGCTCATACCGCTCAATATGCGTGACGGCGCACTGATCTGCACGGGCCTTGGCAACGACGACTGGAATCAGAGCGCCCCGCACGGAGCCGGGAGGCTTTACGCACGCTCCGACGTCGCCTCTCATTTCACGGTGAACGCCTTCAAAAAGTCGATGGACGGCATATTCACGACCTGTGTCAGCGCCGATACGCTCGATGAATGTCCGATGGCGTACAAGGACGCGCAGACGATAATCGACGCGATAGGCGATACCGTGAAGATAGAAAAGCGGATAAGACCTGTCTACAATTTCAAATCGAGCGATAAGTTCGGAAAAAGAAAATGAGAAAAGAAATCAAAATAAAAGCCCGACCGACGAGAATGATAAAGCGCGAGGGACCGGATGCTTTCGGGCCTGACTGCGCGGCGATTATCTGCTCAAGCTACGCGTCGCGATTTGATGTATACAAGAAATATGAAAACTGGCTCGTTATGAGCTTTGATGACACGGAGGATGAGAATTATCACAACGCTTTCAGGCCGGAACACGCGGAAATGATAAAAAGCTTTGTCGACCGACTTGATGAAAACATACGGGAACTTTACATCCTTACCGACAGAGCGGTATCGCGCGGTCCCGCGATAGAAGCGGCGCTGTATCTGTACCGGTTCGGCAGAAACAGTGATTTACCGATATGGAGATCACCCGGTAACTACCCGAACACCCTCGTTTTCAGAACGCTGTGTAAAACTTTCGGAATAAGGTTTGCAGGGCTGAAAACGCTGTACAGAAAACGAATAAAGAGATCATCCTTCGACAGCAGGCTGAGAGGATCGTACAGGATCACGAAATGAGAAAATTCACCCCTTACATTAAATTGTCAAAACGGAAAAGACGCGAGCTTGACGCCATGCGCCGCCGGACGTGGCAGGGCTTCGATCCGGTTACGCGAAGAACGAAAAAACCCGGCGCGTACGACCGGGCGAAAGCGAAGAGAAATAAAATCGAAACGGAAACCGACTGATGCAGTATCGGAGAGGTCCTTCTGCGCGAAATGATGAAAACGAACGGAGAAAAACATGAATCGTACCAAAAAAGAAAACGTATACCGCTGCCTTGACAGCATTATACTGATACTGCTGTCTGCTGCTGATATCCTCGGATGTATCCTCCTGCCGAAGATATACAGGCTCGGCGCGGAGATATTCGACGGTATCGTCATGGCTTTGTACGCGGCCCAACTGTTTTTGCTTCTCGAAACGCTTCGCGTGAAAAGCCGCGATCGCCGCGCCGAAAAAGGTGCTCTGAAGGCGCTGGAGATCATAACGTCGTATGTATGCTTCTTTACCGTTGCGCTTATGACGAACGTCGATATTTATCTGTTCTTTTCTGACACCTCCCTCTAAGAGGGAGGCAAAACAAGGCTCCTCCCTTGGGGGAGCTGTCATCCGGGAAGCTTCCCGGATGACTGAGGGAGTTTGTCTTCACTCTGAGGCGGGAAAACAAGCCCCCGCCTTTTTTTCGGATCAAAGAAGGCATCTGCCCGCCATGATGATCCGTGAGCCGAAGCTTTTACAAGCGTGAAGAGGGAGTTGACATGACGGGAGAAATATGATACAATATATCATATACCGCACAACACCGCGCGACACAATAAGAAAAGGAGAAAAAGCTGATGTACGGAGCGATACTCGGTGATATAATAGGCTCACCTTATGAATTTGATAAAGGTGATAAGACAAAGGACTTTCCGCTTTTCAGCGCGTCGTCGCATTTTACCGACGATACGGTCATGACCGTCGCCGTGGCTGAGGCGCTTCTGGATACGGACGGACAGAGCGACGACGTCATCAGGACGGGTCTTGTCCGCTCAATGAGGAAATGGGGGCTGAGACACCCCGACGCCGGATACGGCGGCAGGTTCCGGATATGGCTGCGTTCAGGTTCTCCCAAGCCTTACGGCAGCTTCGGCAACGGCTCCGCGATGCGCGTCGCGTCAGCCGGCTGGCTTTACGGCACGTTGGAGGAAACAAGACGCATAGCGGCGCTTACCGCCTCTGTCACACATGATCACCCGGAGGGCGTAAAGGGCGCCGAGGCGACTGCCTGCGCGATATTCCTTGCAAGGACAGGGCGCACGAAGGATAAGATCAGGGAGTATATCACAAGGGAATTCAACTACGATCTTTCACGCACCTGCGACGAGATCCGCCCTTACTATCACCATGACGAATCATGTCAGAGGACGGTCCCGGAGGCGATCACGGCTTTCCTTGAAGGCGAAAGCTTTGAGGACGTTATAAGAACAGCCGTTTCCCTCGGAGGCGACTGCGATACGCTGACCTGTATCGTCGGAAGCATTGCCGAGGCGTTTTACGGCGTCCCTGCGGCGCTTCGGGTCGAATGCAAAAAGCGTATCACACCCGAAATGAGAACTGTTCTCGACCGCTTCGATGTCGCCCGCGGTCAGATACCGCAGCCCCGCACATAACGTAAGACCGGCGGATCATCGCCGGTCTTTTCTCATGCAAAAAAAAGAATGGATCGCCGTGACGCGAACGGCGGCGGAAACGCGAACGATACGCTTTTATCTGAAGCTCAGCCGAGCAGATCCTCGAGCACCTCAAGCTCCGCACGCTCGCGGCTCGCCGCCACGTCGTACACGTATTCGCTCTCGTCAATGATCCCGTTGACGGATTTGACGCAAAGTATGCTGAAAACCTTTTTTCGGTCTCCGCAGTACTCACTGCCGGTCAACAGATAATACTGTATCTCGGTATCCCTGAAAAGTCTTACCGTGACCTCGCGTATATTTTTGTAGTTGCCGTACAGCTTAGCTGGGCTCGTCACATATCCGTTCGGAAGCATAGATTCCATATTGCCGTTCTCCTTATCAACGTATTGATCATAATACGCCATAAAAAGGCAAATGTCAATAGGTTGACAAAAGATCGTACCGGAAATCGTACGACACGAATTTAATATTTCGTTCATAAGTCTTGTCCGCGATAACGGATCCGGCTTCGCGTATATCTGCCTGATACAAAAAACGCTTAACGGATCACCTGTGAGTGCCACCCTCATAATAACACGTTTTTTCAACCTTCAGACAGCGCATGCAAGCGCACGGTCTGCAAGATTTTTCTCGGTTGTTGAGATTATTTTATGCCTGTAACCTGGTCGTAACTTTGACCTGCTATAATGGCTTTGTAAAATGAAAGGAGTATTGTAGAATGGAAATATTAAGAGTTGAAAATCTGACAAAGATATACGGCAAGGATGCGGCGCAGGTCGTAGCGCTCGATCACGTTTCGTTTACAGTTGAGAAAGGGGAGTTTGTCGCTATCGTCGGTGAATCCGGCAGCGGCAAATCCACGCTGCTCCATTTGGTCGGCGGCGTGGACAGACCGACGGACGGAAAGGTGTTCATCGACGGCAAGGACATTTTCAGCTTTGACGACGACAAACTCGCCATTTTCCGTCGCAGACAGGTTGGTCTGATCTATCAGTTTTACAATCTGATCCCCATATTGAACGTTGAAGAAAATATCATGTTGCCGCTGTCGCTTGACAACAGAACGATTGATAAAGAAACGCTGGATAATCTTCTGAAAATGCTTGGGCTTGACAACCGCAGGACTCACCTTCCTAACGAGCTTTCCGGCGGGCAGCAGCAGAGAACGAGCATCGGCAGGGCCTTGGTTACATCCAAGTCGAGCGATGAGATCGTTGCGCTTCTCAAGAAATCGAATAAAGAACTCAAACAGACCATCATCATGATTACGCACAACCCCGAGATCGCCAAGATTGCCGACCGGATCATCAAAATCGAAGACGGACGGATTGCCCGGGAGGTATCGCTGTGAGCTTGCTGAACAACCTGACCGTTAAAAATCTGAAACTGAATAAAAAACGGACAATTGTAACCATCGTAGGCATCATGCTTTCGGTGGCGCTTATTACGGCGGTGGCATCGGTCTATGCAAGCGGCTTGCAGTCACTTATCAACTATGAAATGAACGAAAAGGGCGCGTCTCACGTCGTGTTTTACAATATGCCGCTTGCGGAAGTTAAAACGCTGGAAAACAATCGAAGCGTCGATACGATCAATCTGACGGAAAATCTGGGCTACGCGAGCGTTGATTCCAAAAACAAAGATAAACCGTACATTTGCCTGAAAGGTTTTACAAAGGGCTCGCTTGAAAACCTTTCCGTCAAACTCGTTGATGGCAGACTTCCCGAGAATGATACGGAAATATTGATCCCCACCCATCTGAAAACCAACGGCAGAGTGACGCTCGCCGTCGGAGATGAAGTGACCTTTGACGTCGGCAAACGGGTGACGGTGGAGGGAGTTGAACTGAATCAGCAGGATCCATTTCAGTGGCAAGGCGCGGACGAGGGAGAAACCCCGGCGGAACATATCGCCGAAACTGTATCGAGAACTTATACGGTCGTCGGTCTTATCGAACGTCCGGCAACAAATATAGAACCTTACTTTGCCTCCGGATACACGGTCATCACCCGTGTTGACGAATCGGAGATGAGCGGCAACGCGGACGTTTACGTTCGCTTTACGAAAAGCGGAGTCAAGAATGTATACAAATTCACCGCGAATATGCTCGGTATCGATGATAAGTTATTTACAAAAGTTTACAGAGGCGAAACATTGACCGACGAGGAATTATTACGCCTCAGCGATGAAGTCGGCAAGGCGAAGTACAACTTTGACTTTAATTCCCATCTTATCACGCTTGAAACCGATCCGCTTGGGATAAGCGCGGTCACCACCCTTGCTTATGCTGTAATGATCGTCATCGCCATCATCGTGGTGACGAGCGTATTCTGTATCAAAAACAGTTTTGATATTTCCATTACGGAAAAGATCCGTCAGTACGGTATGCTCCGAAGTATCGGCGCGACAAAGAAACAAATAAGGAAAAACGTGTTTTTTGAAGCGACGCTGCTCGGTGCGTTCGGTATCCCGCTTGGGATAGTGCTTGGCTTTCTCGCTTCGTACATTCTCATTATCGTCAGCAATCTGCTGATAGCAGACTCTTTTGCATTGGGCTTTTCATTATCCTTTGTATTCTCGTGGACAGCGGTCCTTGCCGCCGTGCTGCTAGGCATCGTTACTATATATTTCTCCGCTTTCCGCAGCGCGGTCAAGGCTTCAAAGGTCACTCCGCTCGATTCGGTCAGAAACAGCGCGAACATCAAAGTGAAGTCCAAAAAACTTTCTTCTCCGAAAATCATAAAAAGGCTATTCGGAATGGGTGGTGAGATCTCCTATAAAAACCTGAAACGCAACAGGAGTAAATACCGTACAACCGTTATATCTATCGTCGTATCGGTCGTTGTTTTTATTTCGCTTTCAGCCTTTATGAGTATGGCGTTTGACGAGGTGGATCGCGAGATTGAGCGTACAGATTATAATATCAGCGTATCCGCGACATATGCCGATTCGGAAGAGTATCAAAAGCTGCTCGATACGGTAAGTCTTGATTACGTTCAAGACTTTAGCGTGGTCAGGACTGCTGAAATAGAGTTTATCGGAGATCATTACAACAAGGAGTATTCAGATTGGATACAACTGATGCCGGATGAGAACGGCCCCCAATATATCAGCGTTGCGTCGATGGGCGACAAACAGTTCGCAAAATATTGTGCTTCTCTCGGATTGGACCCGAAAAAAATGGAGAACAAAGCAATTCTGTGCGATTATATTACCGTTAAGAAATACGACGAATCGAGCAATAAAACAGACAAGAAATATATGCGTGTTTTTGATTTCAAGAACAAAGATACGGTAATCGGACTTACGGAAAACGCTCTGACAGAGAATAAAATCAATGCCCAAGTTGAAATCGCTGCCGTAAGCGAAAATAAACCGTTTGGCTTGAAAAACTGGAGCAGTCCGTTTTTGTTCGTAAGCGATGAGACGTTTAACGGTATGGCTGAGACTACTTATGTTAACATCTACTATAAGACCGACAATTCGGATAAATTGCAGGATGAGATAGAAGTGCAGCTGAATGAAATGAATTATAATCTGAACAATATCGACGAGCGTTTCAGACAAATGAACAATCTTTACACTCTGATCGGGATCTTCCTTTACGGCTTTATTATTGTCATTTCACTAATCGGCGTTACCAATATCTTTAACACGATTACGACGAATATGGAACTCAGAAAGCCGGAATTTGCCATGCTTCGTTCCGTCGGAATGACAAACAGGGAATTTAACCGCATGATAAGGCTTGAAAGCCTGTTCATGGGTACCCGCGCCCTTGTGTTTGGAATACCGATCGGCATTCTGTTGTCCTATGCTATTTATCACTTCTTGACCGAAGAATCCGGAGATCCGTATAAACTGCCCGCTCTGGCAATCCTCATAGCGGTCGCAGCTGTATTTGTTCTGATTTCACTGATTATGGCATACTCGATGGGCAAGATCAAAAAGCAAAACACGATAGAAACCATCCGAAATGAAAACATTTAACGAATAAGGGGGTGAATTCCCCCTTATTTTATGCTACAATAGCAAAGGAGGAGGTGAACGCCTTGAAAATACTTCTGGTGGAAGATAATGAATCGATCGCGAAAGGACTCGCCTATTCTTTTGAAAAGAATAATTACGAATTCACGTACAGAACCACCGTCAAAGAAACCGAAGCGTATTTGCAGAAAAACACCGACGTTGATCTGATCATTCTTGATATCGCCCTGCCTGACGGCAACGGATTTGATTTATATAAAAACGAGATAAAGCCGCGTGAGATCCCGACGATATTCCTCACTGCGCGTGACGAGGAAGATGATATTGTAAGAGGACTTGATATCGGCGCGGAAGACTATGTGACCAAGCCGTTCAGCACAAAGGAACTGACGGCGAGGGTGAACAAGATCCTGATGCGCACAAAAAAACAGCGCGTGGTCAGCATCGGCGAGGTTTCTTTTGATACCGACAGACTTGTTCTCCATAACGGCAAGTACCGGATAGATCTGACGCCGCTTGAACTCAAGATCGTAAATCTGTTGTTTTTAAATCTCAACAAGGTCGTCACCCGCAGCACGCTGCTCGATAAGATATGGGAATGGACGGGCAACGATGTGGACGACCACACGGTAACGGTGTATCTCAACCGTATTCGCGAGAAGATCGGAGCGGATATCATAGTTACTGTTAAAGGTATGGGGTACAGGATCGATGAGCAATAAAACGAAACTGAAAAAGTATCTTATTATATCTCTGATCGCCGCCTTGTGCATTCCGGTCCTGTTTTCGGTGCTGAATATCATCGAATACCGCGTCTACACGAAAAATTTCAATCGGAAATTGAATGATATCGTTGCCGCCGTAACGGAAAAATATCCGGACGTTTCCGAAAATGAACTTATCGGGATTTTGAACAGTAAGAAAACCGGCGATCCGTATATACTTGATAAATACGGCATCGATATCAAAAATGACTCAGCCGTACTTGAGAATATCGGCGCGCACCGTATGTTTTTGGCGGTAAACGCGGTATTGCTTCTGTGCGGGATAGCCGTGCTGTTGTTTGTGTTTTTAAAATATGACCGGGACAAATCAAAGGACATCGCCGATATTACAAGAACCATAGAGCAGATCAACAAGCGGAATTATGAACTTGATATCGACTCGATCTCGGAGGACGAACTCTCGATTTTAAAAAATGAGATCTACAAAACCACCGTTACCCTTCGGGAGGCGGCGGACAATTCCAATGCGGACAAACTGAATTTAAAAAAATCGCTTGAAGATATATCGCATCAGTTGAAAACGCCGCTGACGAGTATTTTGGTCATGCTTGATAATATCATCGACGATCCCGAGATGGACGCCGAGGTACGTGAAGAGTTTATTCGAAGCATCAAGCGGGAAACCGTGAACATCAATTTCTTTGTGCAGGCAATACTGAAGCTTTCACGATTCGATTCAAACACGATCCATTTCATAAAAGAGAAAGCCGACCTTCGCGTCTTGATCGAAGACGCCGTGCAAAACGTCTCGGCGCTGTGCGATCTGAGAAATATTACCGTTGCGGTTGAGTGTGAATGCAGCGCTGAAATCGTGTGTGATCGCAAATGGCAGACGGAAGCAATAACCAATATTCTCAAGAACAGCGTGGATCATTCGCGCGACGGCGGAAAGGTGATCATTCGCTGCAGTCAGAACCCCGTATATTCCATGATTGAAATAACGGATTTCGGTGCAGGGATATCGGAAAAAGATCTCCCGCACATTTTCGAGCGGTTCTATAAAGGCGACAATGCTTCGCCCGACGGCGTCGGCATCGGTCTTGCACTTTCAAAGTCGATCATAGAAGAAGATAACGGCACTGTCAGTGTCGATTCGGATGAAAACGGTACGAGGTTCAAAATTAAGTATTTTACACTCTGAATCTTTCCGAAAAGCATTCAAGGATGTCTTCTCGGTGACATCCTTTTTTATATGAAATCAATTAGTATTATCGCTTATTTGAAAATATTCGGCAAATTTCAAATTTCCTCTTGACAAACGAACAAATGTTCGCAATAATGATATTTGTGATTTTGTCGCTTTATGTGGGAAAATCACAAAAACTGAATATCGGTGTCAACATTTCAGCGGGCTTTACGCCCGACAACGCGGCGGGAACAATCGCGGAGAAGGGCTTCCGCGGCCGGGGAGCGGCATATCACCGTGACTGCCTCAGCCGAGCAGATCATCGAGCACCTCAAGGAGACAGCGCGGTGTGACGGTGTTTTTGAAAAGCGAGGCGAAGATGCTCTCCGCACTTTCGCGGCATACTCTTCCTTCCCTCATAATGATCGGAAATGCATGCTTAACAAGTTGCCGCGTTCAGCGGGTGCTTTCTATTATACCGCCGCCGATCACACGGTCATTTTCGTCATAGAACACCGCAGACTGCCCGGGAGCTGCAGCTCTGGCAGGATCTGTGAACTCCAACCTGACGCGACCGCCGTCGAGCCCTTCTACAGCTGCTTCCTGTGCGCGGTGCTGATATCTGATCTTTGCCCTGCATATCAGCTTTTCGCCGTTTCCGAGCGCAGGTATGCTCATAAAATTAACGTCGCCGCAAGTTACCTCT
>CACYWW010000038.1 GCA_902778145.1 uncultured Ruminococcus sp. | reverse complement strand
AAAGGAATTTAAAAGAGTATCCCGCAATTTTGAAGTAGAACGAAGGCGTTCTACCCGTAAATTGCAGTTAAATTAGTGCATATGGTGGGCACCCCCAAGGCGAACGGCAAGCAGAGCACGACCGTTCGCGGCAGAGTCTTCATCAGTCAGTCCCGTTTCGCGTTGATCACTTCACACTGCGCACTCGAATCCGGAATTCCCGCCCGCTCCGTATCGCCCCCATCATTCTTAATTCATCGTTCTTCATTCCGAATTCAAAAAAGCCCCTTTCGGGGCTTTTTTGTGTAAGTCTTATTTCGATACGACGTGGAGGTCGATCTGGTGGTGCGGGACGTTGATCCCGTTTTCCGCGAATTTCTTGCAGATATTCTCGGAGAGGTTGAAACGCGCATCCCAGTAATCGGCGTTCTTGACCCACATACGGACGGTATATTCCATCGAATCGCCCATATCCGTCATGCGGACGAATGGGGCGGGATCGTCGAGGATATACTTGTCTTCCTTTGCGTAATCGAGTATGACCTGTTTTGCTTTTTCCATATCCGTGCCGTAGGCGGTATGTACGACCATATCGACGCGGCGGAGCTCCTCGGAGGAGTAGTTGATCAGGGTCGAGGTGGTCATCGTGCTGTTGGGGACGATGACGTGGCGGTTGTCTATCGTGACGACCGTGGTGGCGAACAGTCCGATCTCAAGGACCGTACCGAGGTTGCCGCCGACCTCTATGAAGTCACCGACTCTGAACGGGCGGAGCACCACGAGCATGATGCCGGAGGCAAGGTTGCCGAGCGTGCCCTGGAGAGCGAGCGCCACAGCCGCGCCTGCCGTGCCGAGAACGGCGATGACGGAAGCCATCGGGATACCGAGGACTCCGATAACGGATACGATAAGTATGAGGTTGAGCAGGACCTTGATGAACGTGCGCAGAAATCCGCGTACGCCGGGATCGAGCTTATCCATCTTCTTGGAGTTGAGGATCTTCTTGGTCACGAGCTTTATGATGAGGTGACCGACAAGAAGGATCAGTACGCATGCGAGAAGTCTGCCGGCGACGGAAACGAGCTTGTCGGAAACGGATTTCCAGACGTCGCTCCAGTTCCAGGACGAGCCTTTTATCGTCTCGTTCGCGGTATCGACCACCGCGTCCGCGTCAAGCGCGAATACAAACGGGTTAAAACTCATTTTTTATTCCCTTTCAGGCTTATGCCTTTTTCTTTTTGGAAAGGATTATTCCGCAGGCAACAGCGGCGGCTACTACCACGACACCGGCTGCGATGCCTATGATAAGTCCGACGTTGCTCTTGCCCTTTTCTCCGGTGCTCTTCGTTTCGGTGCCGGACTTTTCGGTGCCGGTCGCGTTGCTGCCGGTGGTGTCATCGGTCTTTTCGGTTCCGATCGGCTCGGAGTCTTCGGGCTCGGTCGCGGGCTCCTTGGTGGTGTTCTGAGACGGGTCGGTCTCGGGTTCTTCCCACTTTTCAAAGTTGATATTCTTTACGTAGAATACCTGTCCTTCTTCACCTTCCGCCGCGGGGTCGAAACGGAAGTTTCTGATCTGGCCGGTCCAGTTGGAGGATTCCTGCATATCATATTCAAGTATCTTGTATTCGCCTTCCGTAGCCTCTATGTCTATCATAAGGCTGCAGAGCTCCATACTCGGGACTTCCTTCGTGGTGTAGTAGAACGAGCCTTCGCCCTCGAAATCCGTCTTGTATTCCATTTTTACGATGCAGAAGTCGTCGCCATCAAAGTACCAGGCTTTCTTCATCGGGATGTTGACGAACGGGTCGGGACCGGTTACTTCTATCTTAAGAGCGGCCTCAGCCTCGTCAAAGGAGAGTTTGCAGTCGTTTCCGGTGAGATTTACCACGTTTTCCGGATTCGTGAAGTCGATGAGAGTAAAGCTCTTCAGATCGGGATCCTCCCAGTTGGGAACGTTGGGGTCTGCGGTCGTATCGGCGGGCTTGGTGGTCGAGCCCTGTTCCATCGGGATAGCGTCGCCGGTAGTGGCGGGAGCCTCGCCGTTAAGCGAGTTCACTACGAAGCTCTGATATTTGAGCTCGGTCTGGGACATCGAGAAGCCGATGTACGCCTCGCCGTTTTCGAAATCCGGAAGCAGGCCGGAGTAAATGTCGTCTTCGATCGGTTCGCCGTCAACGGAGACTGCGAGCACGCCGTCGATATCCTTTATCTCGTACGTTATGGTGACGCCGGCGTCATCGTAATACTCCTTGTCGGCGGTCGGGTACGTTGACGTGAGCATACGGAAACCGCTTTCGTCGATTATGTGCCACTCATGATTTCCGCCGGGACGGCAGAGAAGGACGATGCCGTGGCCGCCGTTCTTGTTGGCGTAGTCGAAGTACAGAGGTTTGTTCAGAAGCCAGAAGCCGTACCAGGCGTCGCTGGAACCATCGGCGTTCGTCTCGACCGTTACGGTCAGCGTGATGCCGTCTTTGAGGCTGAGCGGCTTGGTGTAGAGCAGACCTGCGTTGGACGAGGGATAATGACCTTCATGAGAAAGTCTTATACCGTTGTCAACCGTCTTTTCGAGGTTGACGCTTGCCGGTGTGCCGGACTCGTGATGTACCACTTCCCAGTCACCGGAATCAAGCGCTGCCGGGAATACGGCGAGCGCCGTAACGATCATGCTGACTACCATGATCGCGGCAAGCAGTTTGCTTAAATGTTTCATGTTTCTTCCTTTCTTGCGCGATGCGCTTTTTAGTTATTTTATATTATATCACAAAATATCGGAAATGTCAATGATGAATTCGGAATCAGAAATCATGAATTCAGCATAAAACGGCGTCATCCAGAGCGCGGCTTTCCTGTCATTCATAATTCATAATTCATCATTCTGAATTTTCTTCCTCTTTTTTGCCGATACTCTGAAAAACGAAAAGGAGGTTTTTTATGAGAGGTTTATTGATCTTTACGTCGCTTGTACTTATCGTCGCCGTTTGCGGGGCTGTTTTTCCGGTGAGGGGTGAGGTCGGGCTTTACGACAGGATGATCCGGCTGCACGTCATCGCGAATTCGGACTCGCCGGAGGATCAGGAGCTGAAGCTCGCGGTGCGCGACGCCGTGCTCGAGGCGAGCCGCGGCATATTATCGGAGGCGGACGGCGTACAAAGCGCGAGGGAGGCGCTGGAGGGCTCGGTGCCTGTACTGCTCGACGTGTGCAGGAGGGTGATATCGGAGCGCGGATACGGTTATGACGTCACGATCGGCACGGGATACGAGCAGTACCCGGAGAAAAGCTACGACGGCTTCACGCTGCCGTCGGGCGACTATTATTCCGTCCGCGTGCTGATCGGCGGGGCGGCGGGCAAAAACTGGTGGTGCGTGCTTTTCCCGCCTCTTTGTCTCGGCGCGGCGAAGGGCAGGGAGGACGGCGCCGCGGTGATGGCGTCGGCGGGGCTGTCACGGGAGCAGGTGAACATCATGACGGAAAACGGAGACGGCAGATACGTGCTGAAATTCCGCATAGTCGAATTCTTCCGCCGCGTTTTTTCCGCAAAGTGACTTTCTTTTTAAATATTTTGTAAAACGTCTTGCATTTGACGAAAATTATGCTATAATATACCGGAAAAATCAATCGAAAAAAGGTATGTAAAATGGCAAAATTTCAGAGAATAGGCGTACTTACATCAGGCGGCGACGCGCCGGGTATGAACGCGGCGGTCCGCGCCGTAACGCGTTCCGCGCTGCTTTGCGGCGTAGAGGTGATGGGTATCTACGGCGGATATCAGGGTCTTATGGACGACGAGATGAAGCTGTTCCATTCAAGCGACGTATCCGGTATAATCTCACGCGGCGGCACGATACTTTATTCGGCGAGAGCGCTTGACTTCAAGACCGAGGAAGGCATGGCGAAGGCTATCGCCGTGTGCAAAAAGAACCGCATCGACGGCATCGTCGCGATAGGCGGTGACGGCACGTTCCGCGGCGCGACCGATCTGTCCGTCCGCGGCATCCCGACCGTCGGCATCCCCGGAACGATAGACAACGATATTTCGTCGACCGACTACACGATCGGCTTCGATACCGCGATGAACACGGTCATCGATCTGATAGACAAGCTCCGCGACACGTGCGAATCGCACGCGCGCTGCAACGTCGTCGAGGTCATGGGCCGCGGCGCGGGCGACATAGCGATCCAGAGCGGTCTCGCGACCGGCGCCATCGCGATCGCCGTCGGCGAGATCCCGTTTGACGAGGAGGCGGCGCTGAACCGCATAAAGGAAGCGCGCGCGAACGGAAAACGCAACTTCATCGTGGTCGTAGCCGAGGGCAAGGAGAACTATGCCGAGGGATTCACAAAGCGTATAGAGCAGCAGACCGGCATCGAGTCCCGTTTCACAAGGCTCGGTCACGTACAGCGCGGCGGCAGCCCGACGCTCCGCGACAGGGTCACCGCGTCCTTAATGGGCAAATTCGCCGTTGACAAGCTGTTCGAGGGCAAGTCGGACATCGTCGTATGCGAGCGCAACAGCCGGATCGTCGCCATGAACATCGGCTTCGCGCTGAAGGTCGACAAGCTGTTCAAGAACAAGCTGACGGAGGAAGAGATCGCGGCGATCCCCGCCGACGACCTTGAAAAGATGCGCAGCATCTGCGACGAACGCCAGGCGAAAAAGATGATGCTTTACAATACGGCAAGGATAACGTGTAAGTGAATTCAGATCGAGGAATGATGAATTCAGAATGACGGGGCGCTGAATACCTTCCCCATTTGGGGAAGGGGGACCGCTTGCGGTGGATGAGGCGATCTACCTTCCCCATTTGGGGAAGGGGGACCACGAAGTGGTGGATGAGGCGAACACCATACGGCGGGAGCAAGCCCCCGCCCTACGGCGAAGCTCGGCTGAAAACGCGCGGAGCGCTCATAACCCGCCGCAGGCGATCATAACTCATAACTCATAACTGAAAACGGCGGGAGCAAAGGGGTTCCCCGACGCGAACTTGTGAGCGTTGGGGGTTCCCGTAAGCCCCCGCCCTACGGCGAAGCGCGGCGGCATGTGGCGGCGTGCGATGATGCCGAAGGAGCTCCTTCGCCGTGCTCATGATGACAGGATATCTATCATTCTGCATTCATGATTCATAATCAAAACAGCCGCTCACGCGGCTGTTTTTACGTACATCTCGTATCCCGTTTCGGCTGAGCGGCAGATCATTATGCCGCCGGAGCAGACGGAGATGTGGTCGTATGAAAGCGGGATGACGAAGTTTCCCTCAAGGTCTATCACTCCGTACTTTCCGCCTTTCGCGACGACGGCGAGGCCTTCGTAATACGGCGCCGCGCTGTCGTACACGGCGTCTGCGATCCAGGCGCCCTTCACGGCGTAGAAGCCGTATTTGCCGTCCTTTTTCACAAGGATCCTCTGATCGGAATACGAGACGAGCTTATATCCCTCCGGCATATCGAACTCGGCGCCCTTCTTATCGATGAGCACCTCGTCGTCCTCGATGACGTTGTCCCTGATATCCTTTTTTATCTTCCTTATCAGGACGTATCCGCCGTCGAAGTAGATCGAGCCTATGCCGCCCTCGTCGCGGATGACGACGGGGTCGAAGTTCTCTATCACGACCTTGCCCTTTTCGTTCAGGTAGTTGTAGTCGTCCCTCAGGACGCCTTTTTTCATTATCGGGAAGTTGACGAGCCCGAGCCCGTCGCTGTAATTGTACGCCTCTTTATAGATCGCGCTTCTCAGGTTGTCGCCGTCCGTATCCTTTATCCCGTACAGGCTGCCGGAGCGGAATACCCTGTATTCGCCTTCCTTTTTGCCGAAATACGACGGATAATTGAAGTACAGCCCGCGGCTGTCCCTTTTATCGTAATCGGACTCCTTCAGCCCGCCGTCCTCGATGATATAATACTGCTCGCCGATACGGAAAAGCGGTCTGTCCTCAAGGTCGCGCTCGTACGCGAACACAAGCTCCTCCTCGCCTTCGTACGTAAAGACCGTTTTTCCCGTGCCGTCGCAGAACGTAAGCTTCCCGCCGTCGCAGACGACAGCCATGCCCATGTAAACGTCGACCGGCATACGCGGCTCGGACGATTCGTACTCCGTTATCGTGCGGAGATTTTTTTCCGTTTTCACGCTGTAGCGCGTGCGGGTCATCACGTAGATCTCATCGGTCTTCTGCGGGATGACCGGAAGCGCGACTCTGAATATCTTCATCACGGCGGGGTCGTAGGTCAGCTCCGTCGGCGAGTATCCTTCGGCTATGCCGAGCGGATACGTTTCGTGCAGGATGTCGAATATCCCCGGCTCCGGCCCCGGCGCGTCCGTGTCGGTGCCGTCCGGCTCCGTCGTCTCGTCCGCGGGATCGGTCCCCGGCTCCTCCGTGTCCGTGTGCTCCGCCGTCGCGGAGGTGCCCGAGGGCTCCGTTACCGCGGGCTCCGGGCGTTTTATGAAGGAGAGGTCGAAAAGCCCCTTGTCATACGCTATGAGAAGCAGGGAAAACACGATCATCAGAGCCGCTGTGACCGCAGATACTATGAGATATTTAGACGTTTTCTTCATTTTCCGTATCCGTTATCTGTTCCTCCTCGCGCTTTACCGCGGCGAGGTTGACTATGCGTTCGCCCTCCTTCGGCGTCATGACTCTGACGCCGGCGGCGGCTCTGCCGGTAACTCTTATCTGGTTTGCGTTGATCCTTATCATCGTGCCGCCGTCGGAGATCAGCAGCACGTCGTCGTCGTCCGAGACGGCGGCTATGCCCGTGAGCTTGCCGGTCTTTTCCGTCACGTTGTGGCACTTCATGCCCTTGCCGCCTCTGCCGTGGACGGAATACTCGTCGAACGGCGTGCGTTTGCCGAGACCGTTCTCGGTGATGCTGAGCAGCAGCTTGCCATCCTCGACCAGAGCGGATCCGCAGACCTCGTCGCCGTCAGCGAGCCTTATGCCGCGCACGCCGGACGCCGTGCGTCCCATCGAGCGGACGTTCTGCTCGTCGAAGCAGACGCACAGACCGTTCTTCGTCGCGACTATTATCTTATCTTTTCCGGTCGTCAGATGGACGGACAGAAGCTCGTTGCCCTCGTCGAGCGACAGGGCGCGTTTGCCGGTTTTTCTCTGATATTCGAATTCAGACAGCGGCGTTTTCTTTACGGTGCCGTTCTTCGTGACCATGAACAGGTATCCGTCGTGCTCAAAGTCGGTGACGGGGAAGAACGCGGTGATCTTCTCGTCCTTTTCGATCTCGAGCATGTTCACGACGTTCGTGCCCTTCGCGTTCGCGCCGGCTTCCGTTATATTATACGCCTTTTTCACGAAGACCTTACCGGTGTTCGTGAAAAACATGACGTGATCGTGCGTTCCGGAGACCACGACGCGCTCGACGAAATCCTCATCCTTCGTGGCGGTCGAACGGTTTCCCTTACCGCCCCTGTTCTGCGCATTGTATTCCGACAGCGCCCTGCGCTTGAAATAGCCGGAATGCGTCATCGTTATGACGCAGACGCCGCGCTCGATCAGATCCTCGTCTATTATCTCGTCCTCGTCATCCTCGATGCCCGTGCGGCGGGCGTCGCCGAATTTGTCTCTTATCTCGATGAGCTCCTTCTTGATTATCTCAAGCACCTTGCTCTCGTCGGCGAGAATGCCCTCGAGCTCCTCTATGCGGGCGATGAGCTTGTCGAGCTCCTCCTCTATCTTTATGGTCTCGAGGTTGGACAGACGTCCGAGCTGCATCTCGACTATCGCCTGAGCCTGAACGTCGTCAAGCCCGAACGACGCCATCAGAGCCTCCTTCGCGTCGGGGATAGATTTTGACGCGCGGATTATGCGTATGACCTCGTCAATGTTCAGGATCGCGATCTTGAGACCCTCGAGGATATGAGCCCTCTTCTTCGCGCGGTCGAGCTCGAAGACGGTGCGGCGCCTGATGATCTGCTCCTGATACTCTATGTAGTAACGGAGGATCTCCTTCAGTCCGAGCACCTTCGGCTCGCCATTGACGAGCATGAGCATGTTGATGGCGCACGTGTCCTGCAGCTGCGTGTATCTGTAAAGCTGATTGAGGAGGAGCTGCGGGTTGGCGTCGCGGCGGTATTCGATGACTATCTTCATGCCGCGGCGGTCGGATTCGTCGCGCAGAGCGGTGATGCCCTCGACACGCTTCGTCTTGACCAGCTCCGCTATGCTCTGTACGAGCATCGCCTTGTTCACCTGATACGGGATCTCGTAGACCTCAATGCGGTGCTTGTTCTCGATTATCTCGCATTTCGCGCGGACGCTGATCTTACCCTTGCCCGTCATGTACGCGCGCTTGATGCCGGATACGCCGTGGATCGTGCCGTACGTCGGAAAATCGGGGCCCTTGATGAACTGCATCAGCTCCTCTACCGAGGCGTCCGGGTTGTCTATCAGATATACCGTGCCGTCTATGACCTCCGTCATGTTGTGCGGCGGGATGTTCGTCGCCATACCGACGGCTATACCGATGGAGCCGTTGACAAGTATGTTCGGGAAGCGCGAGGGCAAAACCGTCGGCTCCTTAAGCGTGTTGTCGAAGTTGGGCATGAAGTCGACGACGTTCTTGTCGATATCGGCGACCATCTCGTTCGCCAGCTTCTCGAGCTTCGCCTCGGTATAACGGTAGGCGGCGGCGCCGTCGCCGTCGACGTTGCCGAAGTTGCCCTGACCGAACACGAGCGGATAACGCAGAGAAAACGGCTGCGCAAGACGTACCATCGCGTCATATACGGAGCTGTCGCCGTGGGGATGGTATGAACCGAGCACGTCACCGACGACCTTCGCGGATTTGACCGTGGGGTGGTCGCTCGTGTAGTTTTTTTCGTACATCGAATAAAGGATACGCCTGTGCACGGGCTTAAGACCGTCGCGCACGTCGGGCAGGGCCCTGTCGACGATGACGGACATAGAGTATTCAAGGAACGATTTGCGCACTTCCTTTTCTATGATCGTCTCGATTATCTTCTGATCCGGATATTCAATATTTTCGTTGTTGTCGTAGTTCTTCTTCACGTTTTTTCTGCCTTTTCTAAATTATTTCATCTTAACCTTCCCCTTTTGGGGAAGGGGGACCGCTTGCGGTGGATGAGGCGAACACCACTATATCCATCCTCACCCTTTCCCGCGTACCGCAGGTTTCAGATCATTCACCGTCAGCCCGGTTTTTGCAAGTATATCGCCGCAGACCTTAACGAACGACGTATTTACGTCTTTGTTTGAGTAACGCAGCACCTGAATGCCGAGTCTGTTCAGATCCGCGTCTCTTTCTCTGTCTTTTTTTTCGTTTTCCTCGGTTTTATGCTGGATTCCGTCGATCTCGATGACCGTTCTTTTTTCCGCGATATAAAAATCGACAATATAGTTTCCGATCACTTTCTGTCTGTTTACCGTATACGGCAGTCTTTTAAGAAAGTTATACCATATTTGTTTTTCTTCAGGCGTCATGTTTTTTCTCAGGGATTGAGAACACGTGACGAGATTTTTGTTGTAGTTGTAGGACATAATGTATATGTTGTGATTTGTCGGAGGTTTGGACGGTTTGTTTAATGAGAGCGGGCTCTGTTCTTTAAGCGGATACGGTTTTAAATGGCGGAAGGGTTGTTCGCCTCATCCACCGCAAGCGATACAGTTTTAAATGGAGGAAGGGTTGTTCGCCTCATCCACCGTGCAATGCACGGTCCCCCTTCCCCAAAAGGGGAAGGTAACGGTCCCCCTTCCCCAAGAGGGGAAGGTAGTTAAACGTCGATATTCTCCACGAATTTTGCGTTCTTTTCGATGAATTCGCGGCGGGGATCGACTTTATCGCCCATGAGGGCGGAGAAGATCTCGTCGCACTGCATGGCGTCCTCTATCGTCATCCTCACTATCGTCCTGCGCTCGGGGTCCATGGTCGTCTCCCAGAGCTGGTCCTTGTCCATCTCGCCGAGACCTTTGTATCTGTCGACGCGTCCGGCTCCGCCTATTTCGGAGATTATCCTGTCGCGGTCGGCGTCGTTATACGCGTAATACGTGTTCTTTCCCTTTACGATCTTATAAAGCGGCGGCATTGCGGAATAGACGTGTCCGCCCTCGATAAGTCCGCGCATGAAGCGGTAGAAGAACGTGAGCAGAAGTATCCTTATATGCGAGCCGTCGACGTCGGCATCAGCCATTATTATTATTTTTCCGTATCTGAGCTTGTTTATATCGAAATCGGGGCCGATACCGCAGCCAAGCGACTGTATAATCGGCAGAACGGACTGGTTCGCGTAGACCTTGTCGAGCCTTGATTTTTCGACGTTCAGGATCTTGCCGCGGAGCGGGAGTATCGCCTGGAAGCGGCTGTTGCGTCCGTCCTTCGCGGAGCCTCCCGCGGAGTCGCCCTCCACAATGAACAGCTCGGTGAGGTCGACCGATCTTTCGTGGCAGTCGGCGAGCTTCCCGGGCAGCGAGAAGCTTTCGAGCGCGCCTTTTCTGTTTCTCGACTCGTCTCTTGCCTGTCTCGCCCTCTCCTGCGCGCATTTTTCCTCGTATATCTTGTCGATTATGAGCCGCGCGGTCGCCGGGTTCTCCTCAAAGAACTCCTCGAGCTTCGATGTAACGATGTTGTTGACGAGCGTCCTTACCTCGGAGTTGCCGAGCTTCGCCTTCGTCTGGCTCTCGAACTGCGCGTCAGGCAGCTTTACGGATATGACCGCGACGAGCCCGGAGCGGACGTCGGCGCCGTCGAACACGTCCTTGTCGTTGTCCTTCAGCACCTTTATCTTTTTCGCGTACGCCGTAGTGACCTTCGTCAGCGCGGTCTTGAAGCCCGTTTCGTGCATACCGCCGTCTATCGTCGCCATGTTGTTGGCGAAGCTGATTATCGTCTCGTCGTAGGCGGTGTTGTACTGCATCGCTATCTCAGCCGTCATATCGCCCTTCTGGCCCTTGATGTATATGACGTCATCGTGGAGCAGATCCGTATGCTTGCGGCTGTTGATGTATTCGACGTAGGAGCGCAGACCGCCCTCGTAGTGGAGAGTCTCCGTAAGAGGCTCCTCGGGGCGCAGGTCGGTGACGATTATCTTTATGCCGGCGTTGAGGAACGCCTGCTCGCGCATCCTTTTGAGGATCTTTTCATAATCGAAAACGACGTCCTCGAAAATCGTGTCGTCCGGCTTGAATCTGACGTAAAGACCGTGCTCTTCGCCGCAGCCGCCTTCGACGTTGAAATCTCGCGCGACGTTTCCGCGCTCAAAGCGCTCCGTGCTCTTTACGCCGCCGTGGCGGTTCTCGACCTCCATCCACTCCGAGAGGGCGTTGACGACGGACGCGCCGACGCCGTGCAGACCGCCGGATATCTTGTATCCGCCGCCGCCGAATTTTCCGCCGGCGTGAAGGACGGTGAAAACGACCTCGAGCGTGGGACGCCCCGTGTCGGCGTTGATGCCGGAGGGGATGCCGCGTCCGTTGTCGCGCACGGAGCAGGATCCGTCCTTATGGAGCGTCACCTCTATCGTGTCGCAGAATCCTGCCATCGCCTCGTCGATCGAGTTGTCGACGATCTCGTTCACAAGGTGGTGGAGACCGTTCGTCGACGTGGTGCCGATATACATACCGGGTCTGACGCGGACCGCTTCAAGCCCTTTCAGCACCTGTATTTGTTCTTCGTTGTACTCGTTTGTGATCTGATCCGTCATTTTCTTTTTCCGTTTCTTTAAATTCTTCCCATCAGTGTCTGTGCGGAGAGCTGCGTGAGATACACAAGACCGTCGTCGGTGACTATCACCGCCTTCGGAAGCTCCTCCGTAACGTTTATCAGTCTGCCCTCCCGCTCGGCGCGGCGCAGAAAATCAACGGTGTCCCTGTTCTGCGAGGCGTAGTCGAGGTCGAGCAGCGCTATTATCTTTTTTTCCCTTATGACGGTGTCCCGTCCGGCGTGGAGATACATCAGTATTTCGCCTCCCCGTTCTTCATCGTGATGACGCGGTCGAACTTTTTGTTCGATTTCATATTGCACGACGTTATGATTATCTGCCGCGAGCCGAGCTTCGACATGAAGAAGCCGTTGCGCTTCGAATCGAGCTCTCCCGATATGTCGTCGAGCAGATACACGGGGTATTCTCCGGTCCTGTCGCGCGAAATGTCGCCCTCCGCGAGCTTCAGAGCTATCGCAAGGCTCCGCTGCTGCCCCTGCGAGCAGAATCTTCGCGAGGAATAGCCGTTGAGCTTTATGTCTATATCGTCCTTCTGCGGGCCGTAGAGCGACGTTTTCATGTATATCTCGCGGCTCAGGTTCTCCGTGAACTTTGATATATACAGCCGCTCGACCTCCGCCTGATCCGACAGGATATCGGGGTCGTCCGATACGCAGCTTTCATATACCGTCTGTGTTTTTTCGGCGCCGTCCGTCATCTGCTCGAAATAAGAGGAGACGTATTCGTCGAGCATGGAGCAGTATCTGCGGCGCATGACCGTGATCGCGGCGGCCGCCGGCGCCATCTGCTCGGCGACGGACTCGAAAAGAAGCCTCATATCGTCGCTTTCCGCGCGTTTGTCCTTCAGAAGCGCGTTGCGCTGTGTCAGGAGGTTGTTGTACGTCTTCACGCGGTTGATATACGACGGCGTTATTTGTGAGAGCGCGACGTCCAAAAACAGCCTTCTGTCCGACGCCGCGGACTTGATGAGCGACAGATGATCCGGCGTGAAGAGCACGGCGCGGAAGTTCCCGATGAACTCGGACGTCTTCTTTATCTGTATCCCGTTCTTGTAAAGCTTCCTGTTCTCGTCCTTCGAATAGTGCGCGGACATCACGTTTTTTCTGTGCGCGTCCTCGTATTCTATGCTTATTTCGGAGGTGTCGCTGTCAAACGATATGAACTCCGCCTCTTTGTTGGTGCGGAAGGATCTGCCGCGGGCGAAAATATATACGGCTTCAAGAACGGTCGTCTTTCCCTGAGCGTTGTTTCCGCGTATCAGGTTTAGCCCGTCGGAAAACTCTATTTCCGCGTCCTTTATGTTGCGCAGATCCTTTATCCCGCATCTTGTGAGCTTCATTTATCAGTACGTGTCGACGATCCTCGTCGGGAACGTGAAGTAGAGGAACGAATCATCGTCATCGTCTACCGGCACCATCGCCATGGCGGAGAGCGGCGTCGTCAGCTTCAGCTTGATCTTTTCGCAGTCGAGCACGCGGAACGTGTCGAGCAGCATGCGGCAGTTGAAGCCGATCTCAAGATCGGCGCCGGTCTTGTCCGCCGGAATATCGTCGCTCACCCTGTTTGATGACGAGGTCGAGGAGACGTTGAGCATGCCGTCGTAGAAATTCAGCTTGACCGGAGCCTTAAGCCTGCCCGCTTCCTTGTATTCGGTGATGAAAAGCGCGCGCTCGAGGCTGTCCCTCAGCTCGGCTGTCTTTACTGTCGCCGTCGTCGTCTCGTTCTTCGGTATGAAGCGCTTGTACTGGATGTAATCGCCGTCGATCAGCGACGTGTGGAACGTTATGTTCTTTACCCGGAACATGACGTTCCTTCTGCCTTTTATTACCGTTATCTTTTCGTCCGGATCCTCAAGGAGCTTTATGACCTCGATGAGAGATTTCTTCGGCACGATGAATTCCACTTCCGTGTCCGCGGCTACGTCTATATTTGTTTTTATGATATCGTTATCGTGTATCATCCTCTCCGCAAAACGGAGCCCGTCAAGCGCGACGACGTGTATGTATCCGTTGTCGACGGTGAAATACGCGCCGTTCAGCTGCAGTCTGTCGTTATTCTCGGCGATGGCGAACATCGTCTGCGTTATGACGTCCCTGAGCTGGCTCTGGAGCAGCGTGAAGCTCTGTCTTCCGTTTATCTCGGAGATATTCGGATAGAGCTTCGGATCCTGATACTGTATCTCGTATTTCGATCTCTCGCTCGTAAGGGAGGCGATCATGTTCTTTCCGCACTCAAGTGTGATGTCTCCCGGCATGTTCTTTACCATACCGAAAAATCTCTGAGCGTTGATAAGACACGAGCCTTCTTCTATAACGTCGGCATTGACGTCGACGTGGAAACCCTTTTCATTATCGTACGTCGTTATACGGCAGCCGTCCTTCGTCGCCGTCAGCTTCATACATTCAAGTATGGGATTGTCCCTTCTCGAGGATATGGCTCCCATCGCGGGAGTGATCGCGGAGATGAGCTCCGCCTTTTCAAATACGACTTTCATTTTTGATCCCTTTCTTTGCGTTTTTTGTTTTTCCACAGCCAGTCATGTCAAAAGGCTGTGATCCGCTTCGCGCGTACGCGCGTATACAGGATATGATATTTCGAAATAGAAGTTATAGAAGTAGTGCCGGGGAAAACGGTGGATTTTGCGTGAAGTCCGCTTTTTTCCTTTATGTTCCGGCTTTTTTCATTGTTGAAAAGCCTTCGGAAAAACATGAGATACGGACAGACGGAAAGTGGAAAAGTTTTACGGCCGGTCTTTGCGTGGTTTTTTTTTTGCGGTTTTCCACCGTACGTCTGCCCGGTTTTCTACCGGGATATTCACACATCACGTGTAAGAGGCAGGTAATCCACACGCCTTTTCGCGTCGGTATTCCACAGATTGTGGAATACGCGTTTTTTTACCCGTCCCTGATCTCCGCCTCGAGCTCTTTTATCTCGCGCTCGAAGCTCGGATCGTTCAGTATCATCTTCTTGCATACCTCGATGGAATTTATCACGGTCGTGTGATCCCTGTTGAGATACGCGCCTATCTGGTTCTGTGAGAAGTTCGTGAGCGTTCTTATCAGGTACGCGCAGACGTGCCTCGCCTCGACTATCTCACGCTTTTTCGTCTTGCTGCATATGTCGGCTTTCGTTGTGCCGTACTTTGTGGATACGACGGTGAATACGCGTTCCGCGATGTCCTTCGGGGACGCCTCGACCGTCGTCAGGTCGGTGATTGATTCGGCAACGAGCTCGTCCGTCACCTTCAGGCCGTAAAGGCATTTTTTTGCGTATATCTTCGTGAGGGCGCCTTCGATCTGGCGGATGTTCTTCGTAAGGTTCTCGGCAAGATACACGACCGATTTTTCGGAGAGCTCGAGGTGGAGCGCCTCCGCTTTGTTTTTTATGATTGCGGCGCGCAGCTCGTAATCCGGCGGCTGGATATCTGCTGTGAGCCCCATCTCGAATCTGTACTGTAATCTCTCATCAAGCTGCTTGATCTCACGGAGCGGGCGGTCGCTCGTGATGATTATCTGTTTCTGACTGTCGTACAGTGTGTTGAAGGTGTGGAAGAATTCCTCCTGCACCGCGCTTTTTCCCGCGATGAATTGTATGTCATCTATCAGCAGTACGTCGCATTTTCTGTATTTTTCGCGGAAAGGACCGAAACCGAGACCGTTGTTGTCCCGTTTTCTCAGATGTTCCACCATGTCGTTGACGAACTGTTCGCCCGTGATGTATATTATCTTTTTTTCCGGATAGAGCTCGGAGATCTTCTTCGTCGTAGCGTAAAGAAGATGCGTCTTTCCGAGACCCGACGGGCCGTAAATCAGCAGAGGGTTCCAGCTTGAGGCGGGATTCTCCGCGACGGCAAGACACGCGGTGTAAACGAACTGGTTCGAGTTTCCGACGACATAGTTTTCAAACGTATAGGTTTTTTTGGGCGGCGTTATAACGCCCGGGGTCATGGTCTTTTTCGGGATCTCATCCTCAAAGGAGATATCGTACGGCATTTTTCCCTGTTCCGGAAATTCAAGATCATGCTTTATGGCTGCGCGTATTTTGTCGATATTCGGCATATCCCTGTCGTACGCGTAGACGTAAACCACCTTGAATTCACCGAGAGCATTGTTGACCAGACGCTCAAGAACGGCCTGCTGTTCGCGGACGTAGTCGAGCGTATCCGTGCCGGGAGTCATCAGAAGTATGTACTGCGGCTCGATCTCGATGATCTTTATGTCCCTGAAAAAAGCCTTGATCCTCACCTCGGAATACGTGCCTCTCATATTCTTGAGGATGGAATCCCAAATAAAATCGTATGATTGCATCAAATTTCCTTTCGATCAATATTCACATTGACACGACCGTAAATTACCACACCTATATTATACCACAAATCGCGGATTTTATCAAGTATTTTATATTAAATTTTACTATATTATTATAATATATTTAGAAATTCGAGGAGAATAGATGATATAATAGAGGGGAATTCAGAATGAAAAGAGCCGGACAGCGCGGGTCATCCTGAACGCGGTGAAGAATCTGTTCCGAATTCAAACGCGGTGATCGTTGATCAACAGGCCCGGCTGATGAAGTCCGCACCTCGACCGTTCGTGCTCTGCAGCCTCAACGCCGGGGGAGCCCCACCCCTCAAAACTCCCCCTTACCCCCTCTATCCCCTCCCTCAACTCTGTAAGTTGAGGGGGCGCAGCGGAAAATATGCGCGGAGCGCTCATAATTTGCCGCAGGCAATCATAATTCATAATTTATAACTGAACCGAACACCTTGAATTTTTTATTCTTGTTTTTATACTTTTCAGCGGTATTCGCCTTTATGATCCGGCTTTGCCGGATCATCGCGTTCGGGTCCGTGGGGGGTGGACCCCGAACGCGATACGCGCGGCGGCGTGGCCGTCCGGGCAACTCCCTCCGTCTCGGCGTTCCGCCGATCCACCTCCCTCGGGGAGGGAGGCTTTGTTTCGCACTACCATTCTGCATTCATAATTCATAATTCTTAATTTAACTGCCATGCTTAAAGACAAATTCATTCCAGATTACATGTTCGATAACGTACTGCGGATAAAACCGGAGTTTTTTGCCGATAATGGTATACGGTTCATCGTATCGGACATCGACAACACGCTCACGACTTATGACGAGCCGATAGCCTGTGAGGAGATACGCGACTGGCTCGACCGGGTCGAAGCGTCGGGCGTCCGCATCGCCTTCATTTCGAACAACAACGAGGATCGCGTTTACATGTTCAACTCGGTCCACGGATATCTGACACAGAGCCGCGCCGGGAAGCCCGGCACACGGAAGCTCAAAAAGCTTCTGAAGCGGATGGGCGCCGAAAGGTCCGCCGCGTGCATGATAGGCGATCAGATCTTCACGGACGTTCTCTGCGCTCACCGTGCGGGGATCCGCGCGCTGATGGTGCGTTCGATGGACGTTACCGGAAGGCCTTTTCTGAAATTCAAGAAGTATTTCGAGCACTATTTCATAGAGGAATACTACGCAAGAAATCCTGTGAGATGACGCGGTATATAATAATATTCTAAAGTTGTTCAAAAAATAGGATTGAAAAAAACGCCCGCGTGTTGTATCATCAATAAAAAAAAGGAGTCGATATTATGGAAAACAAGAAAAACAACAACGGTATCGCGGCGCTTCTCGTTGTGATATTCGCGATCATAGGCGTTGCCTGCGCAACGGTATTCGTTCTCAAGGCGCTGAAGAAACGCAAGGTCCTGGGAGATGAGGAGGCTTTCGACGATCTCGACGATCTCTGTGATCTCGAGGACGATCTCGGCGAGGATCTCAAGGATCTCGGCGATGAAGCGGCCGATAAGCTTGAAGACGTCAAGGAAGCTGTTTCCGACGCTGCCGAAGATATCAAGGAAGCTGTCACTGACTGATCACGGTCTATATCCGGTCCGGCGCGGATGCATGAGCATTACGCGTCGGTCCGTTTTGCTTTGACACGGAGGTCTTATGTATAAAATGAAAAAAGTCATATGCGCGGCGCTCTGTCTCATGCTTTTGCCGGGGCTTTTTTCCTGCGGGAAAAACAAAGCCGCTATGACGTTCGACGGCGCGTCGCTCTCCGGCGAGGCGTACGGTTACTACATCGCGTGCTATAAGCAATACTGGCTCACGTATTTCGGGAAGACGGACAGCCCGTCCTTCTGGAGCGCGGAGTCCGACGGGAAAACGAACGCGGCGCGGCTGACGGAGATCTCGGACACGGCGATAAAAAAACGTCTTATCTGCGCGCGTCTTTTCGACGCGTCGTCGCTTCAGCTGTCAGACAGCGAGAAGGCGTCGATCGACCGTATGATCGCCGCGATGAAGGACGCATCGTCCGGAGGCAAGGGCATTGAGGAGGACGAGGTCTTCCGTGCGCTCGGAATAAAGGAAAAAGACCTGCGCGAGATACTGACGCTCGACTCGAAGACCGCGGCGTTCCAGGATCACCTTTACGGTGACGACGGCGTGAAAAAAATCACCGACGATGAGCGCGAGCGCTACTACAACGAAAACTATTACAGATTCCGCCTGCTTTACCTGATGAACAGCGATTTCGTCCGCGATGAGGACGGAAATATCGTTTACGGCGAAGGCGGCGCGGCGAAGATAACGGAGATATCCGATGACAGATACGAGGAAAAGCTGTCGCTCGCGAAGGAAATACTCGAAAAGGTCCGCGCGGGCGAAAGCCTTCAGAGCTACATAGACTCGTATTCGGAGGAGCTGGAGCGGGACGACTACAAAAACGGCAGATATCTTTCCGCCGTGAGCGAATACGGCTCGCTGATCTCCGCCGCCGTGATGAAGCTCTCCGTCGGCGAGGCGGGGCTCTTGCAGGCGCCTACCGGCATTTACGTGCTGCAGCGTGAGGAAAACGACCCGTACGCCTGGAAAAACGAGGAAAACGAGGCGGGCGGAGATTTTTACAATTTCGAACTGCTCGTGACGGAGCACGCGTTCGACGAATATCTTGAGACGTACATGGATAAGGTCACGGTGAATAAAGACGTGACGGGAAAATACAAAATGGAGGAGCTGCCGTACACGTTCTCCTGGCAGTATCTGTTCTGATGAAAAAAGTGACGGCGCTGATCGCCGCTCTGTGTATTCTTTTTCTGCCGGCGTGCACCGTGAGCTCTCCCGTGTATATGTCGTCCGGCAAGTATGAGATAACAAAGAGCATGTACGAATACTGGCTTTCATACTACAAGACGCGTTTTTACGGGTCGTTTTCGTCGTACGGCATTTTCGACGGCGAATACGACGGATCCGTCTGGGACGAAAGGCCGGACGGCGGCGAATCGTTCGGCGAGCAGGTCAGCGCGTACGTTGATCGGATAGTGAAGGAAATGATCGTCTGCGCGAAGATCTTTGACGAATCCGGGCTTTCCGCGGAAAAGGATACGAAAAAGCTGCTTTCCGACACGGTCGGTCAGTTCATCGACGAGGCTGTCAAGGCGGCGGGATCACGTCCGGAGCTGAACTCGATCTTATCCGCATTCGGCATGAACGTGAACGGTCTGCGCCGCGTATACGAATATGAGGCGAAGGCGCTTATCGTCTCCGACAGGTATTTCGGAGAGGGCGGGGAATACGAGCCGACGGACGACGAAAAGGAGCGGTATTATATTGAGAATTACCACCGCGTAAAGCATATACTGATAAACGATACGTTCAAATACGTCCTCGACGACAACGGTGAGCCGGTGATGGATATTTACACCGGAAAATATAAAAGAGAGGATCTGACGGAGGAGGAGAAGGCGGAGAAAAAGGCGCTCGCACGAAACCTGCTCGAACGCGCCGAAAACGGCGAGGATTTCGAGGCGCTGATCGCGGAGTACAACGAGGACAGCGGCATGGAGACCTTCCCCGAGGGTTATTTCGTCAAAGCCGATTCCATGCTCGATACGAAGTATCTCACCGCCGCGCTGACGCTCCCCGAGGGCGGCGTCTCGCTCGAGGAGACGACGTACGGGCTGATGATAATAAAAAAGTACCCACCTGTACCCGGTATCTGGCGGGATGAGACGTATTCCGCGTTCTTCACCGAGCTTACGTCCGATGTTACCGACGTAAAAAAACAGGAGATCTTCGGAAAAAGATTCCCGGAGATCACCGTAAACGGAACGATCGATTTCAACAGCGTCCCGCTGATGGATGAGAGAATAGTGAACAATGCGCAGTGATCGGTGATCAACGGGTCCGGTTGATGAAGACTCTGCCCCGATCGGACGTGCTCTTCGACTTTTACGCTCTTGGGGGTGCCCACCCCTCATAACCCCCAAACCCCCTTTCCCCTCCCTCAACTCCGGAGAGAGTTGAGGGGGCGCGGCTGAAAACGCGCGAAGTGCTCATAACTCGCCGAAGGCGATCATAACTCATAACTCATAACTGAAAACGGCGGGAGCAAGCCCCCGCCCTACGGCGAAGCGCGGCGGCATGTGGCGGCGTGCAATGATGCCGA
>CACYWW010000037.1 GCA_902778145.1 uncultured Ruminococcus sp. | reverse complement strand
TCCTGCTTGCGCCGAGCTGCGACAAAAACCGACTGAAACAAGGATAAGCTTTCCTTACTTCAGTCGGTTTTTTATTGACTGTCCTTTAGAGCACCACGCGCAAAACGCTCCTTTTTTTATTCCTGACCGAATTCTTTTCCGGTTATCAGATAATCGATCGAAACATTGAAATACTTTGACAATCTGATCAACATCTGAATGTCAGGACTTCTTTTTCCGTTCTCATAGTATGACAAAGCTTCCCTGCTGATCGAAAGATCCATAGCAACTTTAAGCTGGCTATACCCTTTTTTCTTGCGTATTTCTCTTAATCCTTTCATTTTGTCTGTATTTCTTTTCCCATAACGTGACTTTTTTTTACAAACCTCTTGACAAAATGGTATCACATTATTATAATGAAAATGTAACAGTTTGTTACACTCTAAAAAAGAAGGAGAAAGACGCATGGAAGAAACCAAAAAGTTCAAGGTTCATCCGAGTGATGAACAGACCCAAACCGAGATCAGACAGGATTTCGGCTGGACCCTCGTAAGCAGCCAGGAGATCAACAGCAAAGAATCGCATCTTGAAAGATCGGGAGATACTCTTTACAGTGTTACGACAAAAGAGAATTATGTAAACCTTCTCTTCAAACGGGACACGAACATGCCGAACTATGCGGCAATAAAACAGCTTGAAGGACAGTACGACGCCGTCCCCGATAATCAGACGCCGTATTTCGGAAAGCTCATGAAAATACTCGTTATTGCCGCGATCGTTCTTATCATATTCGGTATCGCGATGTTCTCAAACGGCTCAGTCTTCGGCGGTATTTTTGGCCTGCTTCTCGCTGCCGGCGCCATCACAGGAGCTGTTTTCAAATCAAAAGCCAACAAGAAGCTTGAGGCGGAAATATACGCAAAGAACAGCAGCAACGACGAACAGAGAGCCGAGCTCCGCAGGAAATCCAGAGCTCTCCTCGTTTGAATTATTCCCGTTATACAAAAAAGGAACGCGCCGTGCGTTCCTTTTTTTGTTTTATGTGAGATCGAACGTGGTATAACCGAGTTCGACGATTTTGCGCTGAAATCCGTGAAAGCGCTTTTCCGCGCCGAGTTTTGAGAAGAATTCGCGTATCCGGGACTCTTTACGGAATCTGATAATAACGGGACGCGGTAATGTAAAGAACATGAAAGTCATTTCCGTGATGTCGCGGTCGCCGACGCATTTCATGTTCTCCGGCATACCGTAGACTTCGCTCCACGTCCTTACGCACTCATCGAATTCAATGACATACCCGTTTTTAAGGGTTATCCCGTGTCTGTCCGTGCTCGCAACGTCGTTTTCGGAATACCATACAGCGCCTTCAAGATATCCGTCTTCCATATCAGCCGCCGTTATACAGATAATCGTACAGGGCTTTGCGGTTGGCGGGGATATCGATCTTCGTTACAGCCATGTTTCCGGTATATCCCGGCGGTTTGACGTAGGCGTAATCCCACGTGCCCTTGAAGGGCATCTGCGTCGTTGAGATGCCGTTCGTTCCGCCCTTTGTGAAAACACCGAACGCAAGATCGAGTATCTCCTTGCTCGGTATGTTCGTCTTGACGTACTGCAGCATCGTTTCGACGGTCTTCACGGCTCTGTTTACCGGCATCGCCTTCAGCTTGTCGAATACGGCGAGAAGCACTTTTCTCTGCCTTTCGGCGCGGGCGAAATCAGTCCCCGCGAGACTTCTGTTTCTGGCGTACATAAGGGCGTGCTGACCGTTGAGATGGTTCATTCCAACCTTGACGTTTGCCCATTTGCCTTTATAGTAGTTCGCTTCCGCCTCACTGAACTCAATGTCTACGCCTCCCACGGCGTCGACTATCTTCTTGATACCGGCGAAGTCAACGACGACGTATTTCTGTATATCCATATCGAGAACGTAGTTTACGGTATTGATATAAAGACCCATGCCGCCGTAAGCAAGCGCGTGCCCGAGCTTGTTCCAGTTATGACCTTCGATCGGTACGTAGCTGTCGCGCAGAAGCGAGACTATCTTAAGCTTGTTGTTCGTGTAGTTGTAAGATATGATCATGGACGAGTCGGCTCTTCCGTAGTACGACCCCTCGTCCCGTCCGACGAAGAGGATGTTTTCGATCTCCGACGATTTTCTGTCCACCTTGTAGATCGGTATCTTCCCGACGTATTCCCCGGCGTGCTCGACCGGGACTGTCGGTTTTTTGACCGTTGTTACGGGTGTCGTCGTCTGAGGGGGATCCGTTTCCGGATTATCGGTCGTGACGTCCGTATCCGTTTCCGTCACCTCCGGCTCCGTCACGGACGACGGAATCGTCACATCCGGGTCGTCTGTTCCGGGCTCGTCGAGCGTTTCTATGATGTGCGGCGGATCGACAAGCTCGCTTTCATCGATCGTATACGGCTCGTCTCTCGTCACTATCGGGATATCCGTCTCATACGATTTGCCGACGAGATGTCTCAGATACATATAAACGCCCGCCGCGGCGATCACCGCGAGGACTACGATAACGGCAACGACGATCAGAAGTATCTGCCACCATCTTATCTTCTTTTTTTTCTTATTTACAATCTGTTCTCCGTCCATAGGTTTTACCTCCTTTGTACGGTCAGTTCCCGGCGTACCTCGCGATGATCTCATCCATCTGATCTTTCTTCGAGATCATATCCGCGGCAAGCGCTATCTGGCACCTTGTACGCACAAGGTTGTGCTCGGGATAATTCAGCTTGAAGTATTTGTCGCCGTCGAGGTAATCGTCAAGAAATCTGACGGCAAGCTCCAATGTCATCGTGATGGCGCCGAGAGAAAGCGTTTCAAGCTCGGCCTTTGTCGCCGTGTCGCGGATCATCTCAACGAATCCTTTTGTGAAGGCCTCGAATTTGACCATATCGAGCCCGGTCTTTGACGTATCCGGCTCGTCCTCGTCGGATCTGTTCGCTCCGAATCTGATCGCGTCGCCGTAGTCATACGCGACAAGTCCGGGCATTACGGTATCAAGATCTATCACGGCGAGGGTATTCTTCGTGTTCTTGTCGAAGAGGATGTTGTTTCCCTTCGTGTCGTTATGGGTCACGCGGAGCGGAAGCTCGCCTTTTTCAAGCATGTTGACGAGCGTCTCAGCCATGCCGCGGTACTTTTTGAGGAACTCTATCTCCGGTCCGACCGACGAGACGCGTCCTGCAGGGTCGCGCTCTATCGTCTCCGTCAGCTTTTCGTACCGTTTTTTCGTATCGTGGAACCCGGGGATTATTTCGAACAGAGTCGAGGCGTCGTAGTCCGAAAGCTGGAGCTGAAATCTGCCGAAGGCGGCGCCCGCAGATTCGAGCAGCGCCGGGTCGTCGAACGTGTCGTACGTCACGGAATCAGGGACAAAAACGTATGCCCGCCAGAAGCTTCCGTCGCCGTCGACGAAATAATTCTTCCCGTCCCGGCTGTCAAGAAAATGAAGAACGCCGCGTTCGCGTTTTTCGGGCGGGAGTTTTGAGGCGATATGCGCCGTTACTCCGCGGATGTTCGACATTATGTATTCCGGGTTTCTGAACACGTACGTGTTTATGCTCTGTATTATATAGCTTACGTTTTTGCCGTTTTCTTCAAAATCGACTTTATACGTTTTGTTTATATTTCCGTTCTTTAAAACGGTGCAGCCGGCGCATTTGCCGGTGAGTCCGAAGACTTTATATATACCGGTAAGATCCATTATTACTCCGATCACATACTGTGTATGTATTTTTCCGTTTTTTTATCGAGCGCGGCGGTGGTGCGGGCTATCGAATCGGAAAGATACGAAAGCCTTTTACCGTCGAGCTTTTTCAGCGCCGCGTCAAAATCCGGCGCGCGTTTTCCGAGATCGTGCGTATCGGTCCCGAGGACGAATTTCAGATCGTTTACGGCGTACCCCGCGAACGGATCCTTTGAAAACATTCCGCGGAACGCCTCGCAGTTTATCTGGAATATAAGATCTCCGTAGTCGAAAAGCGACGAGCATATATCCTTTTTATACGCCGCCGTGACCCTGTTCACGTGAGCGATCATGACCTTCATTTTGCGCTCGAACACGAGCGTTTCGATTAGATCGAACATCCACGTACCGAACGGCTCACGCGGGAATTCTATCAGTACGTATCCGGTCCCCTCAAGCGTCAGATCCGAATAATCGCATTCCTCTATGCCGCGCGCCATGTAGATCTCCGCGCCGCGGAAAAGGCACGGCATCGTTTCCGGATCGTACACCTCCATAAGCTCCTCAAACGCTTTCTCGCGGCGTTTTGCGAAATGTCCCGGCCTTTCGCGTCTGAAATCGAAATGCGACGTCAGGAAGACCTTTTCAACGCCCTGCTTCTTCAGCCGCCGGAGCTGACCGGCGGAGACGCCGGTATCGGTTGCCCCGTCGTCCATTCCGGGAAGTATATGACTGTGGAAATCGATGTTTATGCGTTCGTCCGCCATTTCAGTCCGTCAGGCCCGCCGCGCGGAGCTCGGCGAGAAAAGCGGCTACGTCCGCACAGGCTACGGCGCGATCGACGTCATACGCGTCGGTCAGAGCGTCGACGAGCGACGCCTCGTCGGTGTCCGACAGGAGCTTCTGCCAGAGGATCCTGCCGGTATCGTTCAGTATCACCGGTTCACCGCGGTGTTCCGGCGCGGGACCGGACGGTACCGCGTAAACGGTACCGTTGAATTCCCTTATCGTAAATTCTTCTTTAAGCTTCATAAAGGATCGCTTATCACTCCTTGTTCGCCATCTCGAGCCAGACCATGCCGAGATCGAACGCCTCGAAAAAGCCCTGCTTCACGGCGCTTTTCGGAGGGGTCTTGTCTGTCGGATCGGTGGGCATTATCTGTATCATGACTCTGTCCGGGATGGATATCCCACGGACTGTCTTCGCTGACATTATCGCCATGAAAAGAACGTATTTGTCGCTCATATTGCCGTAGCAGATGACGTTCTTTTCTCTGACGAGCGGCTTGCCGCGATACATGAGGTACTTGCCGCTGACGATCGGTTTATCGTTCATTTTATTCCTTTCCGGCGGATCATTTGTCCGCTCTGTTCACTTTTTCAAGAAGGTTGTGGATCCTCGTAACGGGATTGAGGAGGTCGCTTATCGTCATATCGTGGTTGAGCGTGTCTATGATGAGCGCGACGTATTTGCACAGATTGACCTCGCAGTACCACTCACGGGAAAGCAGCTCCGGGGTCCTGTATATGAGATTGGTGGTGAATATCTTCGTGATCGCGCCGTCCTCGTAAGCCTTGTCCATCGTGGCGAGACCGTTGCAGAACAGACCGAAGGAAGCGAAGACGAATATGCGCTTTGCACCTCTCTCCTTCAGCTGATACGCGATATCGATGACGGAATCTCCGGAGGAGATCATATCGTCGACGATTATCACGTCCTTGCCGGAAACGTCGTTGCCGAGGAACTCATGCGCCTCTATCGGGTTTCTGCCGTTGACTATCACGGTATAGTTGCGGCGCTTGTAGAACATGCCGAGCTCGAGACCGAGGACGGATGAATAATACATGCAGCGGGACATACCGCCCTCATCCGGGGAGACCATCATCGTCTTGCCGGCCTTGAGCTGTCCGTCGGGTACGTTTTTCACGAACGCTTTGATCATCTGATACGTCACCTGTACGTTGTCGAAGCCGGCGAGCGGGATCGAGTTCGCGACTCTCGGGTCGTGAGCGTCAAAGGTGATTATGTTCGACACGCCCATGTTCACGAGCTCGTGCAGAGCCTGCGCGCAGTCGAGCGATTCACGCGCGGAACGTCTGTGCTGTCTGCCCTCGTAAAGCATCGGCATGATGACCGAGATCCTTCTCGCTTTACCGCCGATAGCGGCGATGACGCGCTTCAGATCGGAAAAATGGTCGTCAGGAGACATACGGTTGACCTGACCGTACATCTTGTATTCGGTCTCGGGGCCGTAGTTGAAGCAGTCCACTATGATATATACGTCTTTGCCTCTCTGCGTCTCGCGGATCAATCCCTTCGCCTCGCCCGTTCCGAATCTCGGGCACTCCGCTTCGACCACATACGTTTCCTTTTCGTGTCCGCGCCAGTCGCAGATGTAATTGTCGACCTGGCTTACAAAGTCCTTGCAGCCTTTAAGTCCGATGATCTCAAGTTCTCCGTGAAAAAAGTCCTTCATGATTTCCCGTTTCCCGACGTTATGTATTTTTCCCGGAAGCGTACCGTCGCACACGCTCCCGGCAGCTTTGTTTATTTCGTTATCGTTATTTTGTTCAGCACTTCGGATCTGTTCGGGTCGATACCGCGTACGACCGTCAGTCCGTATGCGAAAAGCTGAACGCAGATCGCAAACATGAAAGGCGCCGTATAAAGTCCCGTATCGGGTGTGAGTATGCCGAACTTCTCGGACTTGTAAAGCTCCTCGTCGTTCGTTATGACGAACACCTCGGCGCCGAGGCCGTGCAGCTTCTCTATCATTGAGATATCGTCGTCGTACGTCGGTCCGTTGCCGGAGATCACGATGGCGAGATCACCGTCCTTCACCTGCGCTATCGGTCCGTGATAGAAGTCGGATTCCGGAGCGCCCTTCATCTTTATCCGGTTCGTCTCAAGGATCTTGAGGGCTCCCTCGAGCGCGATCGGATATTCGAGTCCGCGTCCGAGGATGAACGCGTTCGTCAGATATCTGTATCTCTGTACCTTCGCCTCCATAGCGGCGGGCGCGTACTTCAGAAGATCGGCGGCACGCTCCCAGACATTCTCAAGCTGTTCTTTCAGCTCTTTGTTCTGCGACATCTCCGCGCACAGCTGCGCGAGGATGAACATCTGAGCCGTGAAGGTCTTCGTCGCGGCGATGCTCACCTCTTCTCCCGCCGAGCAGTCGAGGTTATATTTCGCCTCACGCGCCATGGGGGAATCGGGGTAGTTCGTAACGGCGACTGTGAGAGCGCCCTGAGCGTTCGCCATCCTGAGGACCGACAGCACGTCCTCGGCTTTGCCGGACTGCGACACGCCGATGACGAGATGGGATCTCAGATCGATCTCCGCTCCGTATTTCGTGACCACGCTCGGTGTGCCGAGTGCGCAGGGTATTCCGGCTGTGATGCCGAAAAGATACTGCGCGTAAACACACGCGTGATCGGACGTTCCGCGCGCCGCGAAGTAAATACCGCGAAGATCTCTTTTACGGTATTCCTCCGCAACCGCGGCGAGGATGCTTCCGTTTCTGCTTCTCAGATCGCGCAGGACGCGCGGCTGTTCGCATATTTCATCCAAAAGTAACGACATAGTACAGCTCCTTCGGTTTTATTTCAGATAGTCAGGTAAAAATTTTCCGTCGACCGTGTCTGTGACGTATTTTTTCAGCTTGTCAAGTCTCACGGTGTTTTTTTCATGTTCGTTATACGCGTGCTTTTCCGCAAGTCCGTCCGTGAAATCGGAGAGCAGATAAAGGCGCAGATCAGTCCTGTCCTCGAGCCGTTTGGACGACGTATAAACGAAATACGTCACCGTCGGGATGACTTTTACATTTTCGCAGACGTATTTTCCGTTTTCGTATACGACGTCGAGACTGAGCATCAGTCCGACGAGGTTCCTTGCGTATTCCATCGTCGACACGAAGTTTCCGAGAGAGTACGCGCAGAGCATTTTTCCGCCGTCTGCACGGTCTATGTATTCGATCTTTCCGGCAACGTGGCTGTGCATACCGACGACGATATCGACGTTTGCTTCGGCGAAAAGCTTTGCGTATTTCTTCTGCGCCGACGTGACGCCGAAGTTATCCTCGTCCCCCCAGTGCGGAAGGACGATTACGACGTCGGCGACTTTTTTCGCCGCCGCGACCTGACGCTTTATGACGTCCGCGTCAAGGAGCGGGGTTATATATCCGTCCTCTGCGCGTCTGTTGCTGTTCGTCATCTCGGTATACGCGAGAAACGCGAATCTGACGCCGTTTTTCTCAAGTACCCTGACGGTATCGTAATCGGTCTTGTCCTTATAGCTGCCGACGGTGAGGACGGGCTTGTCCTTCCAGTAGGCGATGCTGTTCTTCAACCCCTTCGTGCCGTTGTCGAGCATGTGGTTGTTCGCCGTCGTTATAACGTCGAAGCCGAGCGATATGAGATCGTCTCCCATCTGAGACGGGGTGTTGAATCTCGGGTATCCGCCTATTTTCGCCGCGTCGCCCGCTATCTGCGATTCCTGATTTATGACCGCGACGTCGGCGGACTTTATATACCGCGCAACATCTTCATAGATCGGGAGAAAATCGTATTCGTTTCCCTTTCCTTCGGCGTACCGTTTCGCGTTGTTTATAACGGCGTCGTGCGCCAGGTTATCGCCGCAGAACAAGAACGATACGCGGTCGCCCTTCGGCTGCGCCACAGGCTCCGTCTCCGCCGAGGTCGTACCGGGTGCGTCCGTTACGGTCGTGTCCGGGGTCGGCGCGGTCTGTGTCTGAGTTGTGTCTTCCGCCGTCTGTTCCGGTCCCGTGCCTTCCGTAACGTCCGCCGTTATTATCGGCGGCAGCGTCTCAGGCTCAGGCGCCGTGACTACCGGGCGCGTGGCGCCCGTTTCCGCGCCCGTTTCCGCGCCCGTTTCCGCGCATCCGCACAGAACGACGGAAAGCAGGAGTATGAGCGCCGTGATCTTTGTTTTCTTCATATCATTTCAGATAATCCGGCAGAAATTCCGCCGATATATTGTCTGTTATTATTTTTCGTGCTTTTTCGACCGTGACCTTCTGGTCGGTCACGTTGCAGTGGTGATCCTCGCAGATGCTCTCCGTCAGATCGGACAGCAGTATGAGTCTCTGATTCTTATATCTCGGAGTCTGCACGGCGAACGTCGGTATGCAGGACGCGTTTTCGATCCGCGCTCCGTAGTTATCCTTGTATATATCGAAGCTCGCGGTTATGCCGACCATGTTCTTAAGCTCGTCCTGAGCGTTGAGGCCGTTTCCGAGCGAGTAGTAGCACAGCGTTTTATGACCGTTCTGCCCCGGGAGCCATTCGATCTTCTGCACGACGTGCGGATGGTGACCGAGTATGACGTCAACGCCGAGATCCGCCATCATAAGCGCGTAGCGCTCCTGCTCCTCCGTCGGCTTGAATCTTCCCTCCTCGCCCCAATGGATCGAGACGAAGACGAGATCAGAGATCTCCTTCGCCGCCTTTACCTGACGTTCTATCGTCTCCTCGTCGTATACCGGCAGATAAACGCCGGTGAGCTTTTCCGGCTCCGTCTGTTTTTTATACAGGTTGGTGCCGTATGTGTAAGCGAGGAACGCGATCCTTACGCCGTCCTTTTCATAGACCCTTATGTTCTCGAAATCGGAGCGGTCGCGGTAAAGACCGATGATGAAAGCGTCGAGCGTGTCGGTAAAGTCGATCATGTCGGATACGCATTTTTTGCCGTTATAGCCCATATCCGCCATATGGTTGTTCGCAAACGTGATGACGTCGAAGCCGAGCGTCACAAGGTCGCGCCCCATATCCTGCGGAGTGTTGAACTGCGGATACGTGTAATAACCGTACTTCTCGCCGCACATCGGCGTTTCCTGGTTCACAAAGGCGACATCGGCGTCTTTTATCACAGACGCTACGCCCTTGTATTTCGGCTTGAAGTCGTATTTCCCGCCTCCGAGATCGGATTGACGGAAGGTAGAGCCGTAGATTATGTTGTCGCCCATGCCGATGAAGGTCAGACGGGTCGGCTCCGCGTATACGTCCGGCGGAGCCGTTGTGACGTCACGACCCGTCGTTTCCTCGTCGGGCTCCGTCACGGTGTCCGTATCGGCGCCGGACTGAAGAACCGGCAGCGTGTCCGGAGCCGTTATGACGGGACGCGTCACGGTGTCCGCGCCGGTCGTCTCGGGCATCGGTCTTTCCGGGTCCGTCAGTGTGTCTGCAGGTCCCGCGCAGGCGGAAAGAGCGAGCATGGCCGCCGCGGCAAGAGCCGACGCCGCCCGCCGCAGGATCCCGCGGCGGGAGCGTTTCAATTCTTTCATTTAATGAGCTGCAGGAATCTGGCGTACGCCTCGTCCCACATATCGGTATTTCCCTTCGGGGTATACTCCTTGATCTCGAAGCTGTTTCTGATAACGTGACGGGCTTCATGCAGATCCTTGATCTCGCCCGCGGCGATAGCCTGGACAAGGAGGTTTCCGATCGCGGTGCCCTCGACGGGTCCCGCGAACACAGGCCTGTCGCAGCTGTCCGCGCAGAGCTGGCAGAGCGGGGCTTCCTTGCAGCCGCCGCCGACGATATTGATGAACGGCGTGCGTTTGCCCTTCATATCGTCTATCGCCTCGACCGCCCATCTGTATCTGAGCGCGAGCGAATCGAATATCGCACGGACGATCTCGCCGACGTTCTCGGGAACGTGCTGACCCGTTCTCTCACAGTATTCGCAGATCCTCTTCGGCATGTTGCCGGGAGCGACGAACGCCGGATCGTCCGGGTTGATGAGGGACTGACAGGGCTTCGACGCCATAGCCATATCGGACAGCTCGTCGAACGTGTAGGACCTGCCTTCCCTCTTCCACTGACGGCGGGATTCCTGCTCGATCCAGAGTCCCATGATGTTCTTCAGGAACCTGATGCTGCCGGCGTATCCGCCCTCGTTCGTGAAGTTGTACTTGTATGAAGCGTCCGTGATGATCGGCTCGGGTATCTCGGTGCCCATGAGCGACCAGGTGCCGGACGAAATATAGACGAAATCGTCTCCCTTCGCGGGGACGGCGACGACGGCGGAAGCCGTATCATGCGCGGCGACGTTGACGACGTTCGCCTTTATGTCGCCGAGCTCGTCGCGAAGCGACGGGAGCAGCGGTCCGACGGTGCTGCCGGGCATAACGATGTCGGTGAACCATTTTCTCGGTATGCCGTAGGCGTCGATTATATCCCACGCCCAGTTTCTCGTTCTGGCGTCGAGGAGGGCGCCGGTCGACGCGATCGAATATTCGGTCTGTTTGACGCCGGTCAGGAAGTAGTTCAGAAGGTCGGGTATGAAGAGGAGCTTATCGGCGGCGGCGCAAAGCTCGGGATTGTCGCGCAGCTCGGCTACGAGCTGGAACACGGTATTGAAATCCATGAACTGTATGCCGGTCGTGCCGTAGAGCTTTTCCGCGGGAACGGTTCTGAAAGCCTCGGGCTGGATGTTGAGCGTCCTCTCGTCCCTGTAATGTACGGGGTTGGTGAGCAGCTTGCCCTTTTTGTCAAGGAGACCGTAGTCGACGCCCCAGGTGTCGATACCGATGCTCTTTATGTCCTTGTCCTCGGACAGGGCGCATTTGTTTATCGCAAGCTTGATCTCATGGAATATCCGCATGATGTCCCAGTTGAAGGAGCCGGCGATCGTCACGGGCTCGCTTGCGAAGCGGTGGTTTTCTTCAAGTGTCAGCTTTTCTCCGTCAAATCTGCCTATGATGCCTCTGCCGCTCGATGCGCCGAGGTCGATGGCAAGCATTTTCAGTTCAGCCATTTTCATAATCCTCCGATATATTTTTACGTTTTTAAAATTCTCTCCACTCGTCACAGACGTTTTCCGGTATCTCGGTAAGCCCCGCCTCTACCGCGGCGTTGTGAATGAAATCGCAGATATCGTCGCTCGTCGTCGATTCTATGAGCTCGCACTCGCACGCTTCATTCAGCTTGTTGAGGCGCTTTACCGTATTCTCGACCGCCTTCATTATCTTTTCGTCGTCGGGCTTTTTCGAGATCGCCACCAGATCGTCGATATAGCGCTCAAGTATGGCGCTGCACTTATTGACGTCGTCTATCGTACAGACCTCGTCGTCTATCAGTTCGTCATCCTCTTCTTCGATCGCATCATCGTCGAACAGGTCGTCAAAATAATCGTCCTCCTCTACCCCGAGGTATTCGATCATATTTTTAATGATCGTGTCGATGTCATCGTAAAATCTTCCTACTGCCATGGATCAAAAATTCCTTTCCGATGTCTGTTTGTATTTGTGATTATATCAAACATAATTATATAAATAAAGTCCTATGATGAAATTTTTTACAAATTCACACGCGACTTTACTTTAATGTGACGACCGTGACGCCGGTATCGCCCTCTCCCCACACTCCGTCGCGGAAGCCGGTCACGCGCTTGTCGTGCTTGAGCATGTTTCTCAGGTGTTCACGGAGCTTGCCCGTGCCCTTGCCGTGTATGAGGCTGATCTGACCGAGTCTGCACATTATCGCGTCGTCGATATAGCGGTCGGTAACGACCCAAGCCTCCTCGCCGTTCATACCGCGCAGGTCGATCTCCGAGCTTATCGTGCGGGGAGCGCTCTCCTTCACCTGCGGTTTTTCCTTTTTGACCGCGCTTTTACGCTTCGTGTATTCGTCACCTATGCGGATATCCGACAGGGATACCTTCATCTTGAGCATACCCGATTCGACCGAAACGTTCCCGTTCTTATCGGGCGCCGATCTTACGACGGCGTTCGTTTTGAGCTTCTTTATATAGACGGTCTCGCCGATATCCGGTATTCTCGGGAGGACATATCCGTCGTCCGGTTCCTCAAGATCGAGGCTGTCGTATTCGTCGAGCTTCGCTCTTATGTCCTGCCTTGAGGCGGCGAGCGACGCGGCTCTTTCCTCACGGCTCTTTTTCTTGTTCGCGCGGTCGAGCTCGGCGTATATGAATTCGGCGGACGCACGCGCGGATTCAACGGTCTTTCTCGCCTGATCCTTTGCCTTCTGTATCTCTTTTTCCGCCTTCTCCTCCGCCTGTTCGGCAGCGGTCTTCGCGAGCTCGCGGTATTTCAGCGCTTCGGCGCGGGCGGCTTCGGCCTCCTCACGCGCGGCGGTCATGGCGTTTCTCTGCTCCTCGAGCTTTGAGATCACTGATTCAAAGCGCTTGCTCTCTCCGCTGACGGAATACTGCGCGCGCTCTATCACACGGGCGGGAAGCCCCAGACGTCCTGCTATCGCAAAAGCGTTCGATCTGCCCGGCGCGCCTATGATGAGCCTGTACGTCGGGCGCAGAGTGTCTATATCGAACTCGCAGGAGGCGTTAACGACACCCGGCGTCTCGACAGCGTACGCTTTGAGCTCCGCGTAGTGCGTCGTCGCGATGCAGAGCGCGCCTTTTTCACGCACCTCTTCAAGTATGGAGACGGCGAGCGCCGCACCCTCTACCGGGTCCGTCCCGGCGCCGAGCTCGTCGAAAATGACAAGGGTCTTATCTGTCACCGATTCGAGCATGCTTACGATATTCACCATATGCGCGGAGAACGTAGACAGAGACTGTTCGATCGACTGCTCGTCGCCTATGTCCGCCATTATACCGTCGAACACGCAAAGGCTGCTGCCCTCGGCGCACGGTATGTGGAGCCCGGCCTGCGCCATCATCACGAGAAGGCCCGTCGTCTTTTCGGAAACGGTCTTGCCGCCGGTGTTCGGACCGGTGATCACGAGCGTGTCCCATTCTCCACCGAGCGTCACGTCGATCGGTACGACCTTCCCGGGATCGAGCAGGGGGTGACGCGCTTTGTTGAGCACAATGCGCCGTTTTTCCGTGTATTCCGGTCTGACCGCGTCCATGCGGATCGCGAGCTTGCCGCGGGCGAAGGCGTACGACAGATATATAAGATTGAGATAGTTCAGTCTGATCGTGCCGGATCTTTCGGCTATCTGTGCGGAAAAGTCGTATAAGATCTTTTCGATCTCGGTCGACTCGGCACGCTCGAGCACCTTGAGCTCGTTGTTCGCGTCGACCGCGGCAACCGGCTCAATGAACAGCGTGGCGCCGGAGGACGACGTATCGTGGACAAGGCCCTTGATCTCGTTCTTATACTCCGCCTTGACCGGGATGACGTATCTTCCGTTTCTTAACGTGATTATGTTCTCCTGCAGATATTTCGCGTAGGCTTCGCCCGTTACGTATTTCTGCAGTGTTTCTCTTATTTTGTTGTTTGCGGCGCGTATCTTGCGCCTGATCTCGGAAAGCGCGGGACTTGCGTCGTCCGCTATCATATCCTCGCTTATGATCGCCGAGGTTATCCGCCTTTCGAGCTCACGGTCCGGGATAAGACGCTCAAATACCTCGTCAAGACACGTCTCGTATTTGCGGTCTGTCTTATAGTATTCCGATACGCCGCGTACCGTTCGCAGGACGTTCGCGCAGTCGAGCAGCTCCCGCGCGGAGAGCATCGCCCCTTTCTCGGCGCGTTCGATCATCGGCGTCACGTCGCGGACGAAGCCGAAGGACGGTTCGCCCTTGTTGACGAAGAGCCGGGCGGCGTCAGCCGTTTCGTTCTGCAGCGCCGTTATTTTCGCGATGCTGTCATACGGCTCCGTCTCAAGGCACTGTTTTTTCGCGCCTTCGGTCGTCGCGCATTCGGCGAGCATTTCAAGTATGCGGTCGAACTGAAGCGTCTTCCGGGCTTTTTCAAATCTTGTGTTTTCGTACATATCAGCCAAGTTTGATCATTTCCTTATAAAAATCAAGAGTTTTGTAATTGTGTTCGAGATGGTTTATCAGGTATTTCTCGGACATTTCGCCGAGCTTGCGGCGCAGCGCCTTGTCGTTCGGCAGACTGAACATCCTGCTTTTGTCCGCTCCGATCACCCTGTCGGCGGCGTAGACCTCGGCGGATGACATGAGTATCATTATCCGCGCTGTGCCTGTAAGCTCGCGCGTGCGGTCGTCATCCGACGGGACTCCGCAGTCGTGACAGATGAGCTCTCCGTTCATCACGTCAAGGTAATACCACTCCCTGTCGGATCGTCCGCAGCGGCAGCAGCAGGAAAGATCCGGATTGAGTCCGAGAGCTTCGGTCATCCGCAGCTCAAACACGGTCTTCACGTCCTGCGGCGGGTATCCCTTCTCCGAAAGCGCGTAAAGGCAGTTCAGCGCGAGCGGGAGAGCCTTGCCCGACGGTTCGTTCTCCATCGTCGTATCGGCGAGCACTTCGCAGATGTAATCGGCGAGGCAAAGCGACGTTATGTCCTTCTGAAGCCCGAAAAACGATCTTTTCGGCGTCGCCTCGTGAAGGATGTTGAGCTTGTCCGTCTTGTCCATCACAAAGTCGCCGAACGTGAACTTGAGCGAGGCCGCCATGAATTTGCTGTTCAGCCTCCTGCCGCCGCGCGCGTATACGAACATCTTGCCGTATCTCTCCGTTATAAGAGTCAGAAGCTTGTCGCTTTCGCCGCTGTCGGTCGAATTTACGACGAGGCCGTCTGTCTGAGTAAGCATCTCAATCCTCGGAATATCCGAAATTCTTTGCGGCGGACACGCTGTCTCGCCAGTTTTTCTTTACCTTGACCCACAGGTCGATGAACACGCGGCAGCCGAAGAAGCTCTCAAGATCCTCGCGCGCGTATGTCCCGATCCTTTTGATCGTCTCGCCGTTCTTGCCGATTATTATGCCCTTGTGCGAGGCTTTTTCACAGAAGATCTCGGCTCTGATCGAGATGAGATCCTTCTTTTCCTTGAAGTCCTCTATCGTCACGGCGACACCGTGAGGTATCTCGTCGTCGGTGAGGCGGAGAATCTTCTCGCGTATCACCTCGGACGCGATCATCCTCTCGGGCTGATCCGTCACCATATCCTCCGGGAAGAAGAAGCGCGGTTCGCTGAAATGGCGTTTGACCTCGTCAAGTATTATATCAGTACCCTCGTTTTTGAGCGCCGAGATCGGGATGACGTCGGTGAAATCCATCAGAGGAGAATAATCGAGTATCGTCTGACCGAGCTTTTCCTTGCTCTTAATATCCGTCTTGTTTATGATGAGATACACGGGAAGACCGGAGTTTTTGAGTTTTTCGATTATCTGAAGCTCGGTCTGATTGGGCTTGCACTCAGCCTCGACCACGAAAAGCACGGCGTCGGCGCCCGATACGGAGGTATAAGCGTTTTTGACCATATAGTCGCCGAGTCTGGTGCGCGGCTTGTGGATGCCGGGCGTATCTATGAAAATATACTGTGTATCGTCCTTTGTGAGGATACCGGTGACCGACGTGCGCGTCGTCTGCGGTTTTTTCGACACTATGGATATCTTTTCTCCCAGCATGGCGTTGAGGAGCGTTGATTTACCGACGTTCGGTCTGCCGATTATCGCGACGAAGCCGCATTTTTTGTTTTCGTTATCCATTATTTATCGTCCTGTTTCCTGAATTTTTTCATTATCTCGCGCTGACGGGAGAACATGTCTTCCTCATCCTCGGGCGAAGTCTCATGATCGTAGCCGAGAAGATGGAGGGTCGAGTGGATGCATAGGAACGCGACCTCCTCGTTTATGCCGTGACCGAGCTCCGTCGCCTGCTCGCGGGCTTTTTCAAGGCTGACGACAATATCGCCGAGCGGAAGGAATCCGTCGACAAGGTCCTCGTCCGTGTATTCTCCGTCAAGCAGGGGGAATGACAGAACGTCGGTCTCCTTGTCTTTATCACGGTACTCCGCGTTCAGCTTCCTGATCCCGTCGTTATCCGTGAGCGTGACGGAGACCTCGCACTGATCCTCGAATTCCTCGTATTTCAGTGTTTCTTTTATCGCCGCCTGGATGAACGATCTCATCGCCGGGGTGTACGCTTCCTTATCCTGTTCGTTTTTTACGTATATCCTGTGCATCATTTGCTCCTTATATATCTTTTATGCACGGCGTTTTCCGCCGCTTTTGTCTCCTGCTGTCTCTCGTATTTCTCATACGCGGTGATTATCTTCTGGACGAGCCTGTGGCGGACGACGTCCTTTTCCGTGAACCTGTGCACCGCTATATCCTCTATCCCGTCAAGCACCTTTATCGCCTCTTTCAGACCGCTTTTCTTGCCGAACGGAAGGTCTGTCTGCGTGATGTCGCCCGTAACTATCGCCTTTGAATTGAAGCCGAGGCGCGTGAGGAACATTTTCATCTGCTCCGGCGTCGTGTTCTGAGCCTCGTCTAAGATGATAAACGAATCGTCGAGTGTGCGGCCTCTCATATAAGCGAGCGGCGCGATCTCTATCGTCCCCTTTTCGACGTATTTCTGATAAGTTTCCGCGCCGAGCATCTCATACAGCGCGTCGTAAAGCGGGCGCAGATACGGGTCGATCTTGTTCTGAAGATCGCCCGGCAGAAAGCCGAGCTTTTCACCTGCTTCGACGGCGGGGCGCGTGAGGATTATCCTGTTCACTTCCTTCGCGCGCAGCGCCTTCGTAGCCATCGCCACGGCGAGGAAGGTCTTGCCGGTGCCCGCGGGACCGACTCCCAGGACTATCGTGTTCTTTTTTATCGCTTCTATATATTTTTTCTGACCCACGGTCTTCGCCTTTATGGGCTTGCCGCGCGTCGTTATGCAGATACATTCGTCGTCGTACGATGAAAGCTCCTGTTCCCTGCCGTCCTCGACCATCGATACGACGTAATCGACGTTCTGATCCGTTATGTCGTCGTTCAGCTTCGCGATGCGCACGAGCGACGATACGGCGTTATAGGCGCGTTCGACCGCCGCAGGGTCCTCGCCCGAGATCACTATTGCGAGCCCCGCCGACCTGTCCGTGTCCTTGTCGGAAATGCGGACGCCGAAGGTCTGCTCCAGTCTTTCGGAGTAGCAGTTGCAGACTCCGAATATCTTCCTCGCCTCGTCTATCGTATCAGTCAGTACAGTTTTTGTGATCATAGAAAACCAACCTACATTATTATTCCGAGTTTACTATAACACATCGTTTTGAGATTTGTCAAGAGCAAAAAATACAAATTTATAATAAATATATATATCGTACTTATATCTTTTTATCGCGCGATGTTGCATACGAGCCATATCTCGCAGTAAAGCTTGTATTTTCCGTCCTCCACCGTGTAGGTTTTTTCACATCCGTCGACCCTTACCGCGTCGGCGGTGATCTCCGCGTACTGCTTTTCACACATCGCCTCAAGCTCCGCACGCGCTTCGTTTTCTTTCACCTGTCTTTTGACTTTCACGTATTCCCGCTCCGTCGTCGTTTTTATCCTCAACGGAAGCTCAACGGCGCCGAACACCGTCACAGCCCTCTCATCAGTGATGACGTCCGTGTTTTCCTTTTGCGCTGTCCGCTTTTTCCCGAGCTCACGCGAAAAAAGAGAAAGCGTGTGCGTCACCGTCTCCTTGCCCGTATATTCTTTTTCGGTAACAGTCAAAGGGACGGCGCAAACGAAGCTCCGTCTGACAAGCGCGTATACCTTTCCGCGCGCGGCGGTATTTGCCGTCCCGTGATGGAACGTCTCGTAGCTGCCGCTTATCAGCACGTCGCCGCGTTTCACCGTCTGTCCCTTCTCGCACACGGTCCTGCCGGAATACGTCTCGTATCTCAGGATATATCCGTCCTCCGACGCCGTGAGGTCGGCTCCGCTGTCATGCGCGGGTGCCGGTATGATCCGCTCGTCCGTCACCACGACCGCTGTGTTTCCCTCATAGTTGATCCTGACGTAAGAAACGTCGGGACATCCCGCCATTATGAACGCCTCAGCCGCGCGTCGGTCGACGGAAGTCTTCAACGCACCGCACCGTATACCGCATCTGTCCGCCGCCGCCTCGATCCTCTGCCTGTTCTCGTTTCCGTTGCAGACGAACCGTACGTCCCATACGATCATATCCGAGAACACGAGTCCCGCCGCGAATATGAGCGCGCCGATATAAAGCCCCGGGCGTTTAAGGCTTTTCAGAAGATCCGGGATGAAGCCTTTTTCATATACCGTCTCCGCGCAAAGCGAAAGCCCGGGCTCAGACAAATACCTTCGCCTGATACGGAAATACGTCGCGCCGTCCTTTTCATGCACATCGTAAAACGCGATGCCTCTTCTCTGCAAAAGCGCGATCGCCGCGTTTTTGTATCCTTCACGCTCACGCATGACCGCGTAACCCGCAAAATAGTCAATCAACCCGGTCATCCTTCGGCTCCTTTATGTACTTCACCGAGTCTATCCTGCCCCTGACCTCGGAGGCGGCGCTGCCGCACGCGCTCACCGTCAGTCTTTTCCCGTCGATCCGGATGAGATCCTTTCCCGTGCGCGGACGGAATATAACCGTCTCCTCCGAATAATCCGTCAGCTCAGCTCTGCCGTCGATCATCAACGTCCGCCTGCCGAAAAGATAGATCCCCGGGTCTTCCCCGTGAGGGATCCTTATGTTTTTTTCTCTCATCAACGCCTCCCGTTTCATAAAACCGCGCTCCGGTAAATAGTATTAAGACCGGGACGAATGTATGACAGGAGGACAGTATGGAAAAAACAGGGCTTAAAAACGCGGGCAGCGTCTTTTACGGACTGTTCGCGCTGCTGTTCGCGGTGTGGCTCGTCGTGTTCGCGGCGGAGGCGCGGGAGGCGGCGGCGGAGGCGCTTATCATCTGCCGCGACGTGATACTCACGACCGTCCTGCCCTTCTCCGTCGCCTCGGATCTCCTCGTCTGCTCCGGGTTCTGCGAGACTGTCGGTCGAGTCGCAGGCAGACCGTTGTCACGCCTTTTCGGGATATCGGAGACCGGCGCCGGGATCTTCGTACTCGGGCTTTTCGGCGGCTATCCGTCCGGCGCGTACGCGGTGTCGGAGCTTTGCTCCGCCGGAAGGATCGGACGGTCGGAAGCGGAGGTGCTTATATCATATACGAACAACGCGACGCCGGCTTTCGCCGCGGTTTACGTCGGGTCACTTCTCGGATCGGCGCGGGCCGGCGTGTTATGCTGTCTCTCCATGATCTTTTCCGCCGTGCTCTTCGGGCTGATCATAAGAAAAAAAGCCGGATCCCCGGTCTGTGTGAAAGAAGGCTCGCCGCACCGCGTCTCTCTCCCGCGATCGGTCTCGGCGGGGGCGTCCGGCGCCGTCGTCATATGCGCGAACGTCATAGTTTTCCGCGTGATTTCAAAGGCGCTGTCCGCGCTTCCGCTCGGCGGGTTCCTATCGGCGATACCGGAGATAACGTCCGGCACCGCCATCCTCGCGTCCGCCGTTTCCGATCCGCGGCTGTCAGCCTCGCTCGTCTGCTCGCTTGTGTCGTTTTCGGGGCTTTCGGTCGCGTCACAGGTATCGGCTGCCGTATCGGAGTGCGGGATACGGATGCGATATTACGTCACGGGCAAGATCTTTCAGGCCGCGGCGTCATTTTTCGCGGTTTACCTGCTTTATCCAATCTTTTTCTCTTGACTTTTCCGCCAAACGGTGGTAGAATATATCAAACAAATCAAAGGGGTCATATCATGGAAGCGGAATATGAAAAGATCTGTCTTTACTGCGAACACGCGGCGCCGGGTTACGATCCGGAGCGTATGCTGTGCGAGCTGCGCGGGGTAGTCGGCAGCGGTCACAAATGTTCAAAATTCATATACGACCCGCTGAAACGTGTTCCCCGGATACCGAAAAAGCCGGAGCACGGCGAAATGCTTCGCCTTGCGGCGAGCTAAATTGGGCTTCGCCCAGCTAAATTTGCTTCGCAAGCTAAATTCGGCTTCGCCGAGCTTATAGGCGAATTTAATTTAGCTGCGAGCGACTGCGAGCAATTTAGCTGTTTTCATAATCATTCTTAATATCAAAGCGGTTAGAACAAGCTGAAGCTGAAAGAAAATAACCCACTATGACACTTTCTCTGATTGAAAGATGTCAAAGTGGGTTATTTTCTTCTTTACGTAGCCTCTCCCTGTGCCCTTTTTTTGTTTTGTCGCCCGTCCGTTACCGTTCATATAATGATGGTGCGGGAGACCGCAATCCTTCAAGGGTGATCAGAATGAAAAAAGATCTTTTTGCAACGTCTTCTCTGACCTACGCGTATAAGGCGAGAGACGTGCTTTCATATACGGGTATAAAATCGAATGTGATAAGGCTTGACGGCAGCGAGACACGGAAGGGCTGCAGGTTCGGCGTCAGCGTCGATCAAAGAGACGCACGCGACGCGGCGAAGGCATTGAGAAACGCGGGGATACCGTTCACCGAGCCTTGATCTATTTTGACAACGCCGCCACGAGCTGGCCGAAGCCGCGCGCCGTGGAGGGAGCCGTGAAGCGTCTTTTCCGTGAGCCTTACGGCAATCCCGGCAGGGGCGGACACGCGGCGGCGATGAGGGCGGCGGAGACCGTCTACCGCGCAAGGGTGAAGGCAGCGGAGCTTTTCGGAGCGAAGGGACCGCACCTCGTCTGTTTCACAGGCGGATGCACGGAGTCTCTCAACGCGGCGATATCTGGCGCCGTGAGATACGGGATGAAGGTCATGACCGGCACGACCGAGCACAATTCCGTGATAAGACCGCTTATAAGAGCCGGGGCGGATATCTCGTATTTTGACTCGCTGTCGGATGAGGAAACGATACTCGAACAGGTCCGCGCGGGGCTTTTATTGGGCGTTTCCGCCGTTGTGTGCGCGTGGGCTTCAAACGTCTTCCCGACCGTTTTGCCGATCAGACGGATCGGCGCTCTTTGCCGGGAGCACGGCGCCGTGTTCATCGTCGACGCGGCGCAGGCGGCGGGGATATACGATATAAACGTCGATACCGACAACATCGATATCCTCTGCGCACCGGCACATAAGGGGCTGTACGGTGTGACCGGGTGCGGGATAACGGTGTTTTCGGAGGGATATGACGTGAGATCGCATCCGCCTCTCACCGTCGGCGGCTCCGGCGCGGATCCGTATACGGCATACATGCCGGACCGGCTTCCGGAAAGATTTGAAGCGGGGACTCTGCCGCTTCTGCCGATCGCGGCGCTTTCCGCCGGCATCGATTTCGTCAGATCGACCGGGATCGCAGCGATAAGAGCTCATGAGGAGAGCATCTCCGCCGCGATACTCGATTCTCTTTCGGGCGTTTCCGGCGTGACCTTCTACCGTCCTTCATACGGTCCGCTGCTGTGCTTCAACATAGACGGAAAGGCTCCCGAAGAGACAGCCGCGCTGCTTGACAGCCGCGGGATCTGCGCCCGCGCCGGTATGCACTGTGCGCCGGGAGCGCATAAATATACCGCACCGGACGGATCCGGTGCGGTAAGGATAAGCTTTTCGGTCTTCAACACGGAGGAAGAGGCGGAATATTTCTGTGACGTCATAAAAGACGTCATACGACTTTGAAAAGCCTCATCGCGTTATCTTGTGTGATCGTTTCGATATATCCGGGATCCGCGCCGCGGACTTCTCCGAGGACCTTCAGTATATGGCGGATATTCCCGCTGTCGTTGCGGGTCCCGCGGACGGGGACCGGCGCCATGTAAGGCGAATCCGTCTCGACGAGGAGAAGCTCGTCGGGCACCGCCCTTGCCGCTTCCCTGACAGAGCTTGCGTTTTTGAACGTGACGGAGCCGGAAAACGAGACGAAATGCCCCTTCCTGCAGAGCTGACGCACGGTCTCCGCGCTCTCGGAGCAGCTGTGGATGATCGCGGTGCCTTTGAAACGGCGCAGGCGCTCAAAAACGTCCCCGTGCGCCTCCCTGTCGTGTATGACGGCGGGAAGCCCGAGCTTTTCCGCGAGTTCAAGCTGAGCGTCGAAGTATAAAAGCTGTTTGTCCTTCGGCGAAAAGTCGTAGTGATAATCGAGCCCGATCTCACCGAGTGCCCTGACGTCGTTTTTCTCTATATCGCCGGCAAGCAAGTCCATGACGTCTTCAAGCGACTTATACCTGTAACAATCGGAGGGGTGCACACCGAGCGCGGCGTACACCCTTTCGTATTTTTCCGAAAGCTCGAGCGTGGCGTCGAAATTCTCAACGCAGGTCGCACAGTTGAGAATCCCCGAAACACCGTTTTCGAAAAGTCCGTCTATGACGTCATAACGGTCACAGTCGAACTTCTCGTCGTCGTAATGCGCGTGAGTATCGAATATCATCAGCTTATTCTCTGTCCGTTAGGCGTATCCGGGGAAAGGAATACGACGCGTACCGTGTCGCCCTCTCCGCTCGAAGCGAGGACCATGCCCTTCGATTCGTAACCCATCATCATCCTCGGCTTGAGGTTTGCGACGACTATCACCTTTTTGCCGATAAGGTCGGCGGGGGTGTAATACTGAGCGATGCCGGAGAGGACCTGTCTCTGCTCATAACCGAGATCGAGCTTCAGCTTCAGAAGCTTCTTTGACTTCGGCACGGGCTCGCATTCAAGGATCTCGGCGGTGCGCATCTCTACCTTTACGAAGCTGTCGAACTCTATCTCCGGCTCACCCTCCGGTTTTTCGGGCTTCTTTTCCTCTTCCTTGCCCGCGTTTACCTGTTCCATGACCTTCGCCTCGTCCACGCGTGAGAAGAGCGCTTCGCCCTCGGTCACCCTGCCGCCGGGGACAAGCCCGCCGAAAGTCTCGACACGGGTGATATCGTCTCCCTTTTCGTTGAGCGCGGACAGGATCTTTTCAGCGGCGTCGGGGATCGCCGGCTTCAGAAGCACGGCGCAGACGCGTATCGTTTCAAGAAGGTTATACATAACGGTCGCGAGGCGGATTTTTCCCTCGTCGGTCTTTGCGAGGATCCACGGGGTCGTCTCATCTATATATTTATTTGCGCGGCGGAGCGCGGTGAAAACGGCGTCCAGCGCGTCAGATATCATGAATTTCTCCATGAGATCCTTATATTTCACGACGGCTCCCGTGACGGTCTCCTTGAGATCGCGGTCAAGCTCCGTCTCCTCGCCGGGCGCCGGGATCACGCCGTCAAAGTATTTGACGGTCATCGATTCGGTACGCTTCACGAGGTTGCCCAGGATATTCGCAAGATCGGAATTATAGCGGCTTATCACGTTTTCGTACGTTATCGTACCGTCGGATGAGAACGGCATCTCGGCAAGCGAATAGTAACGGCAGCCGTCGCGCCCGAATATCTTTATGAGATCGTCCGCGTATATGACGTTGCCGCGTGATTTCGACATCTTATCGACGCCGGAGAGCAGCCACGGATGCGCGAATATCTTTTTCGGCAGGGGAAGTCCCGCCGCCATCAGGAATATCGGCCAGTAGATGCTGTGGAACCTGAGGATATCCTTTCCGATGAAATGGACGTCCGCGGGCCAGTATTTCGTGAACGCCTCGGGTTGTTTTTCGTTTTCGGGATCATAACCGAGCGCGGTTATGTAGTTTATAAGCGCGTCCATCCAGACGTAGAGCACGTGCTTCGGGTCGTTTTTGACGGGGATGCCCCATTTGAACGAGCTTCTGGTGACGCAGAGATCCTGCAGTCCGGGCTTGATAAAGTTGTTGATCATCTCTTTCTTACGGGACTCGGGGATTATGAAATCCGGATTTTCCTCGTAATATCTGAGCAGCGCGTCGGCGTATTTGCTCATCCTGAAATAGTACGCCTCTTCCTTTGCGCGTATGACGGGACGTCCGCATTCGGGGCACTTTCCGTCGACAACCTGTGTGTCGGTGAGGAACGTCTCATCGGGGACGCAGTACCAGCCCTCGTACTCGCTCTTGTATATATCGCCCTGCTTCAGGAATTTATCGAACAGATTTGCGGCGGCCTTTTCGTGATGCTTGTCCGTCGTCTTTATGAAAACGTCGTACTGTGCGCCGACGTCGTCCCAGATCTGTCTGACCTGACCCGAGACCATATCCGCGTATTCCTTCGGCGACATGTTGTTTTCGGCGGCGTATTCCTCGATCTTCTGACCGTGTTCGTCGGTCCCCGTGCTCAGATACGCGTCGTAACCGCAGAGTTGCTTGTATCTTTTATAGCAGTCCGCCAGGATTATGTCGTAGGTATTGCCGATATGCGGCTTTCTCGAGGCGTACGGTATCGCCGTCGTGATATAGTATTTAGGCTTGTTCATCGGTTTTTTTCCTTTCAAAGTATGTGATATTGTATAGATACTCCCCGAGCTTTGCCATGCTGAGCGTCATATACGGCAGAGTGTACGCAAAGAACATCACACCGAAGCTCAGTACGGAAAGGATCAGGTGAGGGATGAACGATAATAACATGAGTACGCATCTGAAGGCTCCGCGGACCGCGGCTTTCGCGCTTTTCCGGTAAAGCTCGAGCACGCCGGCATCCGGTTCAGCCTCAAGGGCGTACGGCATAGGAACAAGAAGGATAATGAAAAACAGCGATAAAAGCGACGCCGCGATGACGGAAACGATCTTTACGGCAGCCGCCGCACGCGGGTCGATCCCGGTGCCTGAGACGCGGCTTATCACATATACCGCGGGTATCACCGCGAGCGCGAGCTCCGCCGCAAGGATAATGAACACGCCGGCGGTCCGGCTGAGGCTCCTGTGTGATCCGACCGGTCTCAGCATCATCGAGAGATCCGCGGGATCCGGATCGCCCTCCGCCGTATCCGGTTCATCCTTCATTGCCGAGGCGAGGAGATAAACACCGGAGAAAAAAGCGAAGAACAGAAACGCCGATACGAGATACAGAACGGTGTTGACCGAGGCCGAAAGAAGCGCCGTGCTCTCCTCGCCGAGAGATCCGCCGAACACGGTCTTTATAAGGTCCGGCGCGTAGAAGGAAAGGTAGAGCGCACCGCCGGAAAACAGTCCGCAGATCAGGTGTGACAAAACAGATCTGTAATAGTTGTCCCCCGCGAAAAGCGTGCGGCGCGCTTCCGATCTGAAGTGAGAATTCAGTTTTCTTTTGCCCGTATCACGCACGGGCGTCGTTACGCGGACGTCGCCTTCTGTCATTTATTTCCTCCGTTTTTTTTGTATTATTGACGGTTTTTCCGGTTTATTTCAGGCGGATATCGGTTTTCCGCGGCTTACGGTCAGGATGACGTTCTCACCGTCCGTCAGAATAAGATCCGCGCGTTTTCCGGTCTCTATCGATCCGGTCACGCCGAATATACCGACCTGCTTCGCCGGATTCGCCGTCGCCGCGAGGACGACGTCGCCGAACGGCGCGTTTGTCGTTTTGTGAAGATTTTTGAGTTCGTCGAACACGTTCGTAGTGGAGCCGGCGATCGCTCCGTCGTCGTTTGTCGCCCTGCCGTCCCTGACGTTCACACGCATCCCGGAGAGGAAATACTCGCCGTCCGGCATATCGGCGGCGGCTATGGAATCGGAGACGATCACGAATCTGTCGCGTCCGAGCGCACGGTATGAAATATCCAGCACGGGCGCCGAGACGTGGAAGAGGTCGCATATGAATTCGGCATACGCTTTTCCGGAAAGCGCGGCGCCGACGGTTCCGGGCTCCCTGTGCTTCAGCTCTCTCATGGCGTTGAACGTATGCGTGAACGACACGCAGCCGAGTCCGAGCGCCTTCGTCGCCTCCGCGTATTTCGCGTCGGAGTGACCGATACCGGCGGTCGCGCCGTATTTCAGGAGCGTTTTTATGAACATTTCCGCGCCCTCAAGCTCCGGCGCCACGGTAAAATGCGCTTTGAGCGGAGCTATGTGACGGGTGAGCTTCATCGCCTCGTCGCAGTAAAGCGGGCGGAGCTGTGAGATATTGTGGCATCCCGGGCGCTTCGGAGAAATGTACGGCCCCTCAACGTGGATGCCGTCTATGTTTATATCGCTTTTTGTTGACTTTATGTTGTCTATCGCCCTGACGATATCGTCGTACGGCGCCGTCATTACGCAGGGGAACACGGTCGTCACGCCGTGCTTAAGATAAAGCTTCAGGCTTTTTTCTATCTCATCAGGCGACGCGTTCATGAAATCGACGCCGCCGCGTCCGTGGCTGTGCACGTCTATGAGTCCCGGGATAAGGTACGCGCCGTGCGCGTCGATATCGCCCTTTCCGTCGTTTCCGGATACCTCCGTTATAACCGCGCCGTCAAACGATACGGCGCCGTCGAAGAAAGAGACTTTTTCCGTGTCAAAAACTTTTGCGTTATATATCCTCATTTGTTTATCTCCGCGTATACTTCGGATTTCGGGACGCCCCTGTCGCGCGCGGCGGCTTTTATGGCGTCCATTTTCGTCATTCCGGCGTCTATGTATTTCTGAACGTGTTCGGCGACCGGAAGATCGGCGCCGACGGGCGCCTCCTCCTCCGCGCCCTCGATCACAAGAACGAATTCGCCTCTCGGCTGGTTTTCGGAATAGTAAGCGACGGCCTCCGACAGCGTCATGAGCCTCGCCTCCTCGTTCAGCTTGGTCAGCTCGCGGCATAACGCGACGCGCCTGTCGCCGAAAGCCTCGTAAAGATCCTCGAGCGTGAGCTTCAGCTTGTGAGGCGCCTCGTATATAACGAGCGTTCTCGTCTCCCGTGAAAGCTCGCGCAGTCTCTGTTTTCTCTGCCCTCTCACCGTCGTGAGAAAGCCCTCGAAGCAGAAGCGTCTTGTCGGAAGTCCGGAAAGAGTCAGTGCCGTTATCGCGGCGCAGGCGCCGGGTATGCTCACGACTTTTATATTTCTTTCACGGCATAAGACGACGAGATCCTCGCCGGGGTCGCTTATCGCCGGGGTACCCGCGTCGGTGACGAGCGCGCAGGATTCCCCCGCCTCGAGTCTTGACGCTATATACTCCCCGCGCTCGCGCTTATTGTGCTCATAGTAGCTGACGAGCGGTTTTTTTATTTCATAACGCGACAGGAGCTTCGGCGTGTTGCGCGTATCCTCGGCGGCGATGAAATCGACCTCGGATAAGACCTTGACCGCTCTGTACGTTATGTCGGAGAGATTGCCGATCGGCGTGGCGACGAGATAAAGCGTCGAAGGCTCGACCCTGTTTCGCTCTGTCTGTTCATTGTTTTCCCATTCGTTCGGGCTCAGGTTTTTCATTTTGTCAGTTCTCTTATCCTGTCACGGTAAGCCGCCGCCTCCTCGAAGCGGAGCTCCTTTGCGGCGAGCCGCATCTTCGCGGTCAGCTCGTTTATGAGTTTTCCGCGATCCTCCTCGGACGCGGGCTTGTCGACCGTGCGGCTCCTTCTCTTCTTCTTGTTGTCTGTATCGCGTTCGGCGATCTCGATAACGTCGCGCACCGCCTTTACGACGGTATGCGGTGTGATACCGTGCTCTTCGTTGTATTTCTTCTGTATAGTACGTCTGCGCTCGGTCTCGTCGATCGCGCGTTTCATCGACCCCGTCACGGTGTCGGCGTACATTATGACCTTGCCCCTCTCGTGTCTCGCGGCGCGTCCGATCGTCTGTATGAGCGAGACCTCGGACCTCAGAAGTCCTTCCTTATCCGCGTCAAGTATCGCGACGAGCGATACCTCGGGCAGATCGAGCCCCTCTCTCAGCAGGTTGATGCCGACGAGCACGTCGTAAACGCCGAGACGCAGGTCGCGGAGGATCTCGGTCCTCTGCATCGTCTCGACCTCGTGGTGGATATACTGTACCTTGATCCCGTGGCTTTGGATATATTCCGTCAGATCCTCGGCCATTTTCGTTGTCAGCGTAGTGACGAGTACGCGTTCGCCGCGTTCGATCCGCTGCCTTATCTCGCCGAGCAGATCGTCGACCTGACCTTCGACCGGTCTTATCTCGATCTCCGGGTCGGTGAGTCCGGTCGGCCGTATGAGCTGTTCGGATATGGACGCCGAATGCTCTTTTTCATAATCTCCCGGGGTCGCCGAGACGAATATCGCCTGGTTTATCTTCTGCTCGAATTCTTCGAAAACGAGCGGTCTGTTGTCGAACGCCGACGGCAGGCGGAAGCCGTAATCGACGAGGTTCTGCTTTCTCGCCCTGTCACCCGCGCTCATACCGCGGACCTGCGGCAGCGTCGCGTGCGATTCGTCTACGAAAAGCAGGTAATCCTTCGGAAAATAGTCGAGCAGACAGAACGGCGTGGACCCCGGCGCCCTGCCGGAAAACACGCGCGAGTAGTTCTCAACGCCGGAGCAGTAGCCGACCTCCGATATCATCTCGAGATCGTATTCCGTCCTCGTCCTGATGCGCTGGGCTTCGACGAGCTTTCCCTGCGCCTCGAAAAACTCCACTCTCTCCTCCATCTCGTCGCGTATCTGTTCAAGCGCGGCAAGACGTTTGTCGTCCGATACGGCGTAGTGGCTCGCCGGGTATATCGCGGCGTACGAAAGGCGCCTGATCACCGCGCCGGTAAGCGCGTTTATCTCGGAAATGCGGTCTATCTCGTCGCCGAAGAATTCGACCCTCAGGGCGTTTTCTCCCTCGCTTGCCGGGAAGACCTCGACCGTGTCGCCGCGGACGCGAAACTTGTCACGGACGAAATCGATATCGTTGCGTTCATAGTTCACGGCGACGAGACGGCGCAGGAATTCGTTCCTGTCTATCTGCATTCCCGGCCGTATGGCGACCATCAGCCCGCTGTATTCCTCCGGGTCGCCGAGCGAATATATGCACGAGACGGACGAGACGATTATAACGTCGCGCCGCTCGAACAGAGACGACGTCGCGCTGTGGCGCAGCTTGTCTATCTCATCGTTTATGAGCGAGTCCTTTTCTATGTAAAGATCCTTGCCGGGGATATACGCCTCCGGCTGATAGTAATCGTAATAGGATACGAAATAACCGACCGCGTTTTCCGGGAAAAACTCACGGAATTCAAGGCAAAGCTGCGCGGCGAGCGTTTTATTGTGAGCCAGAACGAGCGTCGGACGGTTGAGATTGGCGATTATATTCGCCATCGTGAACGTCTTGCCCGATCCGGTGACGCCGAGCAGCGTCTGCATCCGGTCTCCGCGGAGCACGCCCTCGGTGAGCTCGGATATGGCGCGCGGCTGGTCTCCCGTAGGTTTGTAATCAGATACTAATTTGAATCTGTCGTTCATTACAGTTTGTTCATGATGGTGCAGTATTTGTTATCGGCTATTATGAAATGATCCACGAATTCGATCTCAAGAGTGCTCAGGGCGTCCTTGAAGGTCCTTGTGATCCTCAGATCGTCGGGCGACGGCAGAGCGAGACCCGACGGATGGTTGTGAGCTATGACGACCGCGGCGGCACGTTTTCTCAGCGCGGTCTCCGCTATCCTCCTGATGCTGACCGCGGCGGAGCTTACGGAGCCTTCATGTATCTTCTCGCACCCGAGCAGGCAGTGCTTGTTGTCGAGCATGAGCATGAAGACAGTCTCCGTCAGGATCCCGACGTACTTTCTCACAAGATAATCGCCTATGTCCGCGAGCGTGGCGAACTGAAGCTTTTCCGTCAGCTTGCTGCTCTGATAGTATCTCGCCGCCTCCGGCAAGAGCTTCAGGAACGTCGCCGTATGCTCGGATATACCGTCCACCTTGACGAGCTCGTCATAATCGGCGTCAAGGACCGCGGAAAAGCTTCCGAACCTGTCGAGAAGCTTGTGAGCCGTAGGATTCGTATCCTGCCTCGGAAGGGTATAAAACAGCAAAAGCTCAAGTGTGTTTATCTCATTGAACCCGTCGAGCCCGCTCTGCAGGAATCTGCTTTTGAGTCTCTGTCTGTGTCCCTCCGCCATTTTACCGTCTCACTTTCGTTTATTGTTGTTTCGGCTGCGATCTTGCTTCCTTCTTGACGTATCCGATCAGCTTCACGTCATCGCGCTGGTAGACCTTCGGCGCGGCGTCGGGGTTCTGCGAAAGCTGTACTTTCACAAGACCTCTCAGCGGCATGGTCTCCACGACGACGCCGTCTCCGTCCCCGGTACGCACGAGTGAGTCGACCTTCGGCGTCTTGCTGATCTCATCCTCGTACGTCTCGTGCTCGTAGCGCAGACAGCACATGAGCCTTCCGCACGTTCCGGAGATCTTTGAGGTATTGAGCGAAAGGTTCTGCTCCTTTGCCATTTTTATCGAGACCTGTCCGAAATCCTCAAGGAACGTGTGACAGCACACAGGCCTTCCGCAGACGCCGAGTCCGCCGATCATCTTCGCCTCGTCGCGTATACCGATCTGGCGTAGCTCTATCCTCGTTCTGAAAACGGATGCGAGGTCCTTCACGAGGTCGCGGAAGTCGACGCGCGACTCCGACGTGAAGTAGAACAAAAGCTTCGAATTATCGAACGTGCATTCGACCTCGACGAGCTTCATTTCAAGCCCGTGCTGAGCGATCATCTCCTCACAGACGCGGAACGCTTCCTTTTCCTTCGCGTCGTTGTCCTTCTTGTGGATCGCGTCCTCGTTCGTCGCGAGTCTGATCACCTTTTTGAGAGGGGTGATTATCTCGACCGACGAGACTTCCTTGTTGTCGTACGCGGCGGTGCCGTATTCGAGCCCGCGCGCCGTCTCGACTATAACGCTCTGCCCCGCCTTTATCTCCAGCCCGTCCGGATCGAAGAAGTACACCTTCCCGCCGTCCTTGAAACGGACGCCGCATATGCGGACGCGGGCCGGCGCCTCCATTTCTTCGGGCTTGATGAGATAGCTTTCCGGAAGCATGAAGCGCGGCGCCTCATATTCCGACGCCGGTCTCTTTACCGGCGCCGTTTCAGCCGCGGCTACCGCCTGTCGCTGGATAAACGGGGTATGTCTTTTACGTCTTCTGTCGTTCACTTTTTTTTATTTCCTTTCACCGCGGTGATGGACTTTTCGTCCGCGTTTCATAAATCATACGTCACCGCCTCCGTATGAAGTTCAAACGCCTATAGGCCTGATTATGCGCGTCTCAGAGAAGATGCGCGTCCCATAAACGGGAGCAGAATTCGGTCGCGGCGAGCTGCGGATTGAGCGGCACGTCCGATTGCGAAAGAAGCTCCGCCGTCACGTCCTGGCAGGCGAGGCACGCCTTGTCCGAAACGTTCATCGCGTATTTCTCCGCGTCCTCCGGGCTGCCGAAATAGATCATCCCGGCGCCCGTGTTGAGCCGGGTCGCCGCTATATCGCGCAAAGCCCTCTGAAAGAGCGACGCCGCGCTGTACAGCTCGTCCGTTTTTTTACAGTTTTTCTGAACACATGATATAAGTGCGAGCTTGCTTCCGCCGGGCAGGAACAGGATGTCCGACATGGCGTCCGCCGCCTGTCTGTATTTTGCGGAGCTTGCCTCGTCCCTGATGATCCTCATCGCCTCTCCGGCGCTGCCGTCCGCCAGCGCTATCGCTTTCCTGCGCTTCACGCTGTCGCTTATGTTATTGCGGTCGAGGACAAGCTCCATCTGCTTTTTATCGAGCTTGTCGAGCCTCAGTATCAGAGCCCGGGACCTGACGGTCGGCAGAAGCTTCGACGCGTCGTTTGTGATGATGAAGAATCTGACGTCTCCGGGCGGCTCCTCAAGCAGCTTGAGGAACGCGTTCTGCGCGCTCGGATTCATCTTCTCGCCGTTTTCTATAACGTAAGCTTTGAAATCGAGCTCGGACGGGCTCATGCCGACCGTGTCGTATATCGATCTGATCAGATCGACCGTGAGCTCGGTCTTCCCCTCCGCGGGTCTTATATACCGGACGTCCACGCAGACTCCCGCGTCTATCTTCATACACGGTCCGCAGACGCCGCACGGCGCGTCTTCGTTCTCACACGCCATGGCCTTCAGAAGCTCTTTGACGAGTGTGTGCCTGCCGGATCCGTCCGCGCCCTCGAAAATATAGGCGTGCGACAGATATCCGCCCTCAAGCGCGGATATCAGGTATTGTACTGTCCGTCCGGAGCCGATGATATCGAGTTTATAACGTTTCAAAGCACAGAGACCTCGCATAATAAATCAATATATTATAATCTACAAGTGGAGCTTTATTGTTATGCCGATGTTAACGGCGGTTGAATTTATTTATTTTTGCGTACTTTTTTTATTTGTTTTGACCGCCGTTTTTGCGGCAATAATATAAAAAAAGAAAGGACGGTACGGAAAAGTGGAACTCAAACAGTCAAAAACGTACAAAAACCTGATCAATTCGTACGCCGGAGAATGTCAGGATCACGCAAGATACGCGATGATGAAGGAGACGGCGGACAACGCCCGGCTTTATGAGATCGGATGCGCGATAGACGAGATCGCCAAAAACGAGCAGTATCACGCAAAGAGATTTTACGGGGAGATAATGAAGGCTTGCCCGGAGGGTTGTCCGGATCTCAGGGTCGACGCGGGATATCCGTTCACGGAGAAGGGCGAGCTGACGGCCGATCTGTCATCTGCCGCGGACATCGAATACAACGAAAGCGTGAGGATCTACGCGGAGTATGAAAAAGAGGCGCGCGACGAGGGATTTGCAGAGATCGCCGATCTTTTCGGGCTCGTCGCCGCGGTCGAGCACTGCCACATGATGCAGCTCAACAATATCAAGCAGCAGCTGACCGACGGCACTCTCTACAAAAGAGGGACGCCGGTCAAGTGGAAATGCTCAAGATGCGGGCACGAGCAGGAAAGCTGTGAGGCGCCCGCCGTCTGCCCTCTCTGCGGCTCCGTCCGGGGATACGTCAAGCCCGAACTTCCTGACAACTGAAAGCTAAATTCGCCTTGCGGCGAGCTAAATTGGGCTTCGCCCGGCTAAATTCGCTCCGCAAGCTAAATTCGCCTTGCGGCGAGCTAAATTGGGCTTCGCCCAGCTAAATTATGCTTCGCATAGCTAAATTCGCTCCGCGAGCTGAATTCGGCTTCGCCGAGCTTGCAGGCGAATTTAATTTAGCTGAAGCCGTGAGGCTT
>CACYWW010000036.1 GCA_902778145.1 uncultured Ruminococcus sp. | reverse complement strand
GCCGGCACACCCAGAGACAACGCCGTTATCGAATCTTTCTTCGGAAGATTCAAGGACGTCATGTCATCGCACTTCCAGTACTGGATGTGCGATGACATCCGCAAAGTCGTTGACGATACCGTCTTCTACTTTAATTTCGTTAGACCCGTTCGTAAACTAAACAAAAAGCCGCCAGTTCAATTTAGAATTGAGCTGTCAGCTTAATGCTTTTTTGTGCCTACTAACTATTGACTAATTCAGGCGCGAGAGAGCCCGCCGCTCTTTTCATTTTCTTCCGAACAGCCTGAAGCCCTTCTTTTCATACGGGGCGACCTCAACGTCCTTGACGGCGTAGCCGGTCTTTTCTATCGCGGCTTTTATCGCGTCCGTGTCGGGCTGCTCTTCCGTGACGATCTCCGTCACGCCTTTTTTATGTGAGGATGAAACGGATCTGAACGGGCACGCGGAGCGGACCGCGTCGTTAACGTGAGCCTCGCACATGCCGCACATCATACCGTCTATTTTCATTATTGTTTTATACATTGTTTTCTCCTTCCGCGCGATCGGCGGTTTTTTTATTGACGAGCGCGTCGAGCGCGCTGTCTGTTTTTTTCAGAAGCGGTTTTACGTGAAGCAGCCAAAAGACGCCTCTCCGCGCGACGTCCACCGCAAAGCACAACAGGAACATAACGAGCGCCGACAGAAGGATCTTGCCGCACATAAGCGCGGCGGGATCCGACGTGAACGGGACGGCGGCGTCCTTCAGCAAGAATTCCCATACGACGTCATGCACGTGGATTATGAAGATACCGAGCGCGGACGGCGCGGCGAACCCGATGACCGCCTTTGCCGCCTTCCCTTTGATCTTAAGCTCCGAAAACGCCATCGTCAGCGCCGCGGCGGCGAGTATCACCGTAGGCGACGTGTATTTCAGCATTGTCCCGAAGCCGTTTATCCGGAACAGCCACGTCACCGCGGTGAGCAGGACGAAGGCGGCGAACGAAACGGCGGGCCGGGGACGGCGGATCTTTTCGAGGAAAGCGCCGAACAGATACATCATACAGAGCCAGAGCGTTGAGTATCCGCTTGAAAGCCCGAAGACGGAGACGTCCATCACCGTCGGCAGCACGCTGCAGAACGTGAAGATCCCGAGGAGCGTCAGCCCGAGGGAGCGTGCGCTCATATTCCGGGCGGCGGCATTCAGCACCGGACTGAGCAGCACCATGCCGAAATACGCTGTCATATACCAGTACTCGCCGTGCAAGACCGGAGTGACGGCGCGGAACCAGGCGTTGTCGCGCATAAGCTCCGGGCAAAGAAACGTCATCAGAAGGGCGCCTGCAAGCATATAGAACACAAGCTCGAGCCAGATATAAAGAGGTCTTGACAGTCTGAACTTCTTTTTATATCCGACAAACCCGGATATCATGCTGAATATATCGACCGAGCCGAACGTTATCGCCTCAAGCAGCCACGCGGCCCTGTACTGATGAGGCTGAGCCGCAAGCGTCAGATGCGACACGACGCCGCCCTTGTTGCATACGTGCAGTATGCAGATGAAAAGCATGGTGACGAGCCTCAGAAGGTCTATCCCGTGGTTTCGTTCCCCGTTTTGCGTTTCCTTTATGTCTTCAGGCATTTTTCCATTCTCCCTGATATGATATCACTATTATAGCACAAAACGGAAAAAAGTCAAGAGGAAGAATCATTCAGGAGTCTTAAGAGCCTCCACCATATCGATCTTTTTGTTTTTGCGGCTTATCATCAGTCCGACGATGAGCGAGACGGTGAACGTCAGCGCCGCGGCCGCTATGAACGTGACCGGTCCGAGCGAGAGGTTCAGCTCGTATTCCGACGCGAGCGCGGCGAGCAGATAACGGAGCACGCCGACGCCCGCCGGTATGCCGATGATCACGCCGATCAGCGTCATCCACATGTTCTGGCTTATCAGAAGTCCGCCGATCCGTCTGTTTCGGAATCCGAGGACCTTCAGCGTCGCCATCTCGCGGTACCTCTCGGTATAGCTCATGACGCCGAGGTTGTACAGAACGACGACGCCGAGCGCCGACGCCGCGGCGACGAGCAATATGAGCATCTTGTACATGACGTCGAGGAACGTATCGAACGAGTCGATTATGCTCTTTTTACTCTGTGTGTTCAGTATCAGCGGATCGTCTTCGACCTCCGCCTTCTTCGTCATCAGCATATCGGCGGTATACCCGATCCCCACGGAATCGGCGTATTTTTCCGTCATGACGACGCTCTCCGTCATCGAGCGCAGGATCCCTTCGATCTTCACCGTGTATTCCCCGCTTTCGCCGTAGCGAGAGAACGTGAGCGTATCACCCGCGCCCGCGCCGGTATCACGCGCGACCCTGCGGCTGACATAGGCGCCTGTGTCGGATAACGCGACGTATCCGCCGTCATCTCCGACGAACCTCTGTGTATCGTGAGATATGCCGTATATTTCGAGCGCAAACGTCTGTCCGTCGATCTGTATGCTCTGTCCGGAGCACGTATCGGCTTCGTATTTTTCGGCAAGCGCCGCGACGTCGTCCCGCGACGCCTTTTCGGCGTCGACGTTTATGCGGTAGGTATAGTTCATCGCGTTGTTGTAGAACGTATCAAGGAACGCGTCCATCGTATCCTTCATACCGAACGACGCGACGAGCAGAAGCGTGCAGCCGACCGTTCCGAACAGCGTCATCGCGGAACGCGCCTTATGCCTGAAATTGTCACGCAGGTTCCATTTCGCCCCGAAGCCGAGCCTGTCCCAGAGCGGCAGACGCTCTATCAGCAGACGCCGCACCTTCTTCGGCGTATACGGGCGCAGGGCGTCCGCCGCGGTGCCGCGGAGCATCTTTCTGACAGACAGAAAACCGATCAGGACGAGGAACGCGTTTATCAGAACGAGCACCGCCCAGACGAACGGGGGCGTATGCAGGCTCCAGTCGTCCATGTCGATATACGTCCCCATCGAGCCGTTCGGGTTCATGATGAACCATCCGAGCCAGACTCCGAGCGCGACGCCGAGAGCGGTCCCGGCGACGCCGATCAGCGCGGCGTACGACGTATAATGCGCCGTAATCGTGCCGTCTTTGAAGCCGAGCGCCTTGAGCGTGCCGATCTGGGTCTTCTCCGACGCGGTGAGGCGGTGCATCGTCGTGACCATCGTCAGAACCGATATCGCGAGGAACAGCACGGGAAGGATCGACCCCATCGTCTTGCCCTCCTCGCTCTCGCCCATCGCCTCCGAATACGAGACCGTATCGTCCTTTGAGACTGTCAGCATCGTTTTTCCGAAGGCTCGGTCTACCCTCTCGCGGAACTGCTTCGTTTCAAGCTCCGTTATCACGTTGATCTGAGTGTAGAACTCCGCGCCGATCACGCTTTTCAGCATCACGGGGCTTATATACGCGTAGCCGAATGTGGAATAATCCGGCATGAGCTGGGTCTGATCGGGGATGCAGATCAGATACTCTCCGGATTTTATCAGGCCGCGGACAACACCGCTTACCGTGACGCTCTTATATCCGAGACTCAGTGCGTCACCCGTCTTTATCCCGTTCGCGTCGGCGTATTTGTCGGACAGCCAGATCCCGTCCGCGCTTTTTTCGTCATACTCCTCGCCCGAGGTGACGATGAACCCCGAAACGGCGATGTCCTCCGTCACCGTCAGCGCGACCGTGTCTCCGTCTTTTGCCGACGTGTTGACGCTGATATATCTCGCCGCGTTCTCAACGCCGCCGATGCTTTTCACCTTCCTGACGTCCTCGTACGAGAAACCCGCGGCGCTTATTATCCTCTGATCCGAAAACCCTGTCCTTTCGAAAAACGAGGAAATGTCGCGCTCTATCGTATACCATTCCATATTGAATCCGACGAAAATGCCGATCCCGAGCGCGGTCATTATTATCATCGAGATGAACTGTGCGCGGTATCTGCCCGCCGTTCTTATAAGCTTGCGGAAAAGCATCACCAATCCACCTCGTCGACCGGGACCGGCGTCTGATCCTCCGCGCTTTTTATCCTGCCGTTTTTGACGCGGACGACCGTATCCGCGATCCTCGCTATGTTCTGGTTATGCGTGACTATGATTATCGTCTTTCCGTACTGACGCGCCATACCGAGCAGCACCTTCAGCACCATGACGCCGGTCTCCGAGTCGAGCGCGCCCGTCGGCTCGTCGCAGAGCAGGATCTGCGGGTTTTTCGCGAGAGCGCGCGCTATGCTGACCCTCTGCTGCTCGCCTCCCGAAAGCTCCGACGGGAATTTTCTTCCGTGATCGGAAAGGCCCACGTCCGAAAGCATCTTGTCCGGATCGAGGTGATCCTTCGATATTTCCGACACGAGCGCCACGTTCTCCCTCACCGTCAGCGTCGGTATCAGGTTATATGACTGGAACACGAAGCCGACCTTCGAGGCGCGGTACCGCGCGAGCTCGTCTCCGCTGAACTTTGAGATATCCTGACCGTCGACCGTGATCGTGCCGGACGTCGGGCTGTCGAGTCCGCCGAGAAGGTTCAGAAGCGTGCTTTTCCCCGCTCCGCTCGGTCCCAGTATGACTATCATCCTGCCGCTCTGAAGCGTCAGATCGACGCGGTCGAGCGCCTTTTGTTCGTGATCGCCGACCTTGTATATCCGGCTCACGTTCCTGAATTCCACTATATTGTTCATAAGATCTCCCGAAAAGCGGGGATGCGTGCGCCGCATCCCCGTTATTATTACTTTTTGCCGCAGGAGCCGCCGTACGGGCACGAGCTGCATTTGCCGCCGCAGGATGATGAGGCTTTTTTTCTGTCCTTGAGCAGGCTCCACACCGCAAGCGCTGCCACCGCGGCGACCGCCGCGACCGCTATCAGAGTTATCGCCCATGAAGGCATACGGTACGCTCCTTTCCCGCGTTAAACGCGAACGTTCTTTGTAAGTGTGGTCGACTCTTTGTACTTCTTTATGAAGAGCATGTAGATGAACAGGCCGAGGAAAGCGACCGAGAAGACCAGGCTTATGATATTGACAACGTATCCGTCGGCTGCGCCGAGGTTGCCCGTGAACAGGTTGCCGAACTGGTTGATCATCATGGCGACAACGTAAGCGAAGCCGCACTGATAGCCGATGGCGAACCAGGTCCATTTCGCGTTGTTCATCTCACGCTTGATAGCGCCGATAGCCGCGAAGCAAGGCGCGCAGAGGAGGTTGAACACGAGGAAGGAGTAGCCGGCGAGCTTTGTCGCGAACGACGCGGCGATGCCTTTCCAGCTGCCGTACAGGATGCCCATCGTACCGACGATGTTTTCCTTTGCGACAAGACCGGTGATCGAAGCGACAGCCGCCTGCCAGTTGGAGGCGCCCCATCCGAGCGGTGCGAAGATCCAGGAGATACCGCGTCCGATGTAACCGAGGATGGATCTGTTGATCTCGCTCTCCTCGAGCATACGGAACACCACGACGCCCTCGCCGTTCTCAGCCCATCCGAAGAAGGACAGGAACCAGATGACGACGGTCGAGAGGAGTATGATAGTGCCGGCTTTCTTTATGAAGGACCAGCCGCGCTCCCAGGTGGATCTGAGCACGTTCTTTACCGTGGGCAGATGATAAGCGGGAAGCTCCATGACAAACGGAGCGGGGTCGCCCGCGAATCTCTTCGTCTTTTTCAGCATCACGCCGGAGATTATGATCGCCGCCATGCCTATGAAGTAAGCGGATACCGCTATGAGCGGAGATTTTCCGAATATCGCGCCCGCGACCATGGAGATGAACGGGAGCTTTGCGCCGCACGGGATGAACGTCGTCGTCATGATCGTCATACGGCGGTCACGCTCGTTCTCTATCGTACGCGAAGCCATGATGCCGGGGATACCGCAGCCGGTACCGACGAGCATCGGTATGAAGGATTTGCCGGAAAGACCGAAGCGTCTGAATATCCTGTCAAGGACGAACGCTATACGCGCCATGTAGCCGCAGCCCTCGAGTATCGCGAGCAGCAGGAACAGGACGAGCATCTGGGGTACGAAGCCGAGCACGGCGCCGACGCCGGCGACTATACCGTCCTGAATGAGTCCGTACAGCCACTGCGGGACTCTCGGTTCGCCGTCTTCGTTGAGAAGCGCCTTGTCAAGCAGGGCGGGAACGCCGGGGATCCACACGCCGTCGTCGGCGGGATCGGGCTCGTCAAAGCCTTTTTCTTCAAAGTAAGCCACGGCTTCCTTGAACGTCATCGGGTTCGTGTCGTCCTCCGACGCGCCCTCGGGGATCGTATCGTAGTAAACGTCAAGCTCGGATTGCTCAAGCGTTTCCTCGTCCTCTACCGTGACCTTCGCGGAGGTCTCTGTCGTCGTGAAGGCCTTGAGATCGGAAAGCAGGGCGTCGGCGTCGAAATTCTCTTCGTCTATCTCGAAGCCGAACGCGCCGATCGCGTTGATCGCGGCTTCATAATCGCCCGCTTTTTCCTCCGCCGCCTTCGAGCCGATACCGAAAAGGTGGAAACCGTCGCCGAACAGACCGTCGTTCGCCCAATCGGTCGCCGCGGTGCCTATCGCGCCCGGCGCCATCGCTATGAAGTATACGAGGAACATGACGAGCGCGAAGATCGGCAGGCCGAGCCAGCGGTTCGTCACTATTTTGTCTATCTTATCGGATTTGGTAAGGTTGCTCTTGCTCTTCTTTTTGAGCACGCCCTTGATGATCGAGGCTATGTAGACGTAGCGCTCGTTCGTGATTATGCTTTCGGCGTCGTCGTCAAGCTCTTTCTCGGCGGCTTTGATGTCTTCTTCTATGTGAGCCTTTACGGATTCGCTGAGGTTGAGCTGTTCAAGCACCTTTTCGTCGCGCTCGAACACCTTGATCGCGTACCATCTCTGCTGTTCCGCGGGCATACCGTGGACAGCCGCCTCCTCTATGTGGGCGAGCGCGTGCTCGACGGGACCCGAGAAGGTATGCTGCGGGACGGTCTTAGCGCCCTGCGCCGCCGCAACGGCAGCTTCAGCCGCCTCCGTGACTCCGGTGCCCTTGAGCGCGGAGACCTCTATGACCTTGCAGCCGAGCTGCCTTGACAGTTCGTCCGTGTTGATAGTGTCGCCGTTCTTTCGTACCACGTCTATCATGTTGACAGCCACGACCACGGGGATCCCGAGCTCGGTGAGCTGTGTTGTGAGGTAAAGGTTCCTTTCGAGGTTCGTGCCGTCGACGATGTTCAGTATCGCGTCGGGACGCTCGCCGATGAGGTAATTCCTCGCGACGACCTCCTCAAGCGTATAGGGTGAAAGCGAATAGATGCCGGGCAGGTCCGTGATTATGACTCCGTCATGCTTTTTGAGCTTGCCCTCTTTTTTCTCGACCGTGACGCCGGGCCAGTTTCCCACGAACTGGTTGCTGCCGGTCAGAGTGTTGAACAGCGTTGTTTTGCCGCTGTTGGGGTTGCCGGCTAAGGCAATACGTATATCCATCTGATTTTTTTCCTCTCTTTCTTTGAGTTAGCGCTAACTAACCCGATGGCTTGTTTTAAGGGGGCCCCGCCCCCGGATCATTATTCGATCTCGATCATCTCCGCGTCTGCTTTACGCAGAGAAAGCTCGTAGCCGCGCACGTTGATCTCTATGGGATCTCCGAGCGGCGCGACCTTGCGGACAAAGATCTCAACGCCGCGGGTGATGCCCATGTCCATGATGCGGCGTTTGACGGCGCCTTCACCGTGCAGTCTGACGACCTTGACGGTATCGCCTATGTTCGCCTGTCTTAAATTTTTCATACACGTTCTCTCCTTTTCAAACTGTTAAACCATGATCTTTCTTGCCATATCTTCATTTATGGCAAGGCGTGAATCCTTGATCTTCACTATGACGTTTTCGCCGAGCTTGTTCACCACGGTGACGCTGCCGCCTACGGTGAAGCCGAGATCCTCAAGATGCTTTTTTATCTCCGCGGAGCCGCCGACTTTTTTTATCATAAGCTCCTCACCGGGGTCGGCAAGACATAAAGGAAGCATATTCACCTCCCGATGACATGAAAGACTCGGTTAGCCTTCGCTAACCTGCGCGTATATTATATTACCTCAATTCCGATTTGTCAAGAGCTTTTTTCAAAAAATATCGAAAAATATGGAACAAGAGCACTGAATGACAAGCACGCCGTAATCCTGAGCGAAGCGAAGGTTCTCTCGCCTCCATGGCGCGGAGCGCCGGAGGGAGTTCGTCGGAGCGATGAATTATGAACGCAGAATGAGAAGTGCCCTGTCATTCTGAGCGAAGTCTTCCGTGTCATCGTGAACGCGGCGGGGAGCCCCTTTGCTCCCGCCGTATGGTGTTCGCCTCATCCACCACTTCGTGGTCCCCTGTCCGGTTCGCAATCATAGATTACTTCACCGCTTTGGCTGAAAACTCCACACCGTGGAGTTTTCTTAACGCGTCGCGCCCCAACAGGGGAAGGTCTGCCGCGCCCCCTCAACTCTCTCCGGAGTTGTGGGAGGGGTAAGAGGGGGGAAACCAGATTTGCGCCGCCGGGGGCGGATAAAGCAAATTTGGTTTCGTGCAGCGGTCAAAAAATCAAGCCGGGCTCTGCCCGGCGCGGATTTTTTGGGCACCGCAAACCGGATGTAAGGCCGGCTTTCCGGCCGCGCCCCCTCAGATACTTCTGAGGGAGGGGATAGAGGGGGTCAGGGGGAGTTTTGAGGGGTGGGGCTCCCCCGGCGTTGAAGCAGCAGAGAACAAAAGATCGAGGCGACAGACTTCCGTCTGCCGCCCCGTTGATCGCTGATCACTGTGCACTTGAATTCAGACCGGATCCTTCGCTCCGCTCAGGATGACCCGCTTTGTATCGCTCGCCATCATTCTGAATTCTTCTTTCTCATTTTTTTGACTATCGCGACTGCCGCGACAGCGGCGGTAGCGACAGAGACGGCGGCTATAGCCGTCACGAGCGGGAATGATGTCTTTTTTCCTTTTTTCGGCTCCGGAGCGGTTTCCTCCGCATCCGTTGCGCCTTCGGTTTCCGTCTGCTCCTCATAAGGCTCCGGCGCGTTCACGACCGACAGCTGATATTTGAACCTGCCCTCCGGCGCCGTGTCTCCGTTCTCATACAGATCGAGGATGTCTCCGTCGCTCTGCATATTGTCGGACCATTTGAAGTTTACCGTGAACGTCCTTGCGTTTTCGAGTCCGAGCAGAGCGCGCGGGACGGCGACCTGTATCCTGTTGCCATTCGCGCTGTAACGCACGGTGCCTTCATCCGTCCATTCCCAGCCGCCCGTGCTTTTTTCGAGCGTCGTTTCGGTGTCGCTTCCGGGAGTTTTCCGGTTTACGACATAGTTGAAGCTCTCCCAGCCGGGAAGCTCAGTCGTTTTTCCGTCGACCGACGCGACCTCTATGAACAGCCTCATCCAGGCGGTATCCGTGTACGGCGTCAGATCTTTCTTTGTCTCCGCCATGAAATACACGTTGTTGCCGTCGTACGTCGCCTTACAGCTGACTATGTCGTTGCGTCCGGTATCGTTTTTGTATTCATAATAACTGCCGGTCGCAGCGTTTTTATATCCGAGTTCATTTCTGTCCCATGTGTCGTTGGGGTACGACATATACGTGCGGCTGACCTCGTCCCATCCGTCGCCCGTGGCAATATCCACCCTGACCGGCTCGTCTACCGGCGGGAGCGCGCTCACGCCCTTGAACTTCCTTATATAGTTCACGAGCAGATAGTAGTAGTGATCCTTCAGATCCCCCTTTGACGGCTCTATGTCACGGCTGTATTCGTCACTGAAGTTGTCCGGGAACGCGTTCTTCACGCCCCAGAAGTCCTCAAAGCGTCCCGCGACCCATTCGTTCCATCCGGTGACCCAGATGAATTCCGGGTCTATATCGAGCGCGTAATCCCACTGCGCGCTGAAATATGCTCCGTAGAGCTTCGCGTCGGGACGGTCGTCCACCGCTCCTTTGACGGGATCGTAGTGCCTTCCGAAGACCTGATATTTCGGGTTGTTCATCGCCGTCAGATGCGTTTCCGCACACCAGTTGTGGGCGATCGCCACCGCCACCTCCTCCGGCGTCTTATCCTTGTTTCTGTTCACGAGCTGAGGATAAACGGATATCCAGTTCCAGAGCTGATACCTCCTTGTGACCTCGGACTGTATCGCGCCCATGACGATCGGCTCGCCGTTCTCATCCTGCACCTGCACGTGGTCCTCGGACTGCGCATGGTTTATGACGCGGTAATTGAAGAAATCGAGGATCTCCTTATCCGTCTCGTTTTTCTTGTCGAGTCTGCCGGGATAGCCGACCATCAGCGGCTTCCCCTTCCAGTAAAACCAGAGCTCCTTATATATCCCGAGTGAATAAAGCTTCGCGTATATCTCACGCAGCTGTATAGCAACGAGATCGTAGTCGAACATCGGGAGCATGAACGATATCTGCGGCGTCTTCACGCCGTCGGCTCTCGCCCTCGACCAGACGCGGCAGAGCGTCAGAACGTCGTCTATGAACGTTGCCGTGCCGTTCGTGTTGTCAAAAAACACGGCGTCGACGCCCGCGTCGGCAAGCAGCTCCGCCTGCTTTCTCAGCACCCATTCGTCGCAGGAGCGGTAATAACCCCAGATCGGCTCGTTCCAGTGGTAAGCTCCGGCGCTTCCCCAGAGCGGACTTTTGAAGTCGTTCCGGATCTCCGGATGCTCCTTCAGTATCTCCGTTATATTGCTTGAGCCCATACCGGAGTTCGATGTATGCCACGTATGGAAGAACAGACCGACGTATTTTCCCTGCCGGCGCGTATCAGCGTCCGTGCTGTTTTCGACCTTTCTTCCGAGCCCGTCCGTGGCGACCCACGTATCGGCGTTCACGAACGTCTGAACATTATCCGAGCACGGGAGAAGCTCGCCCGCCGCGCCTGCCCAGACGGCCTCGCAGGCTATGCCGCGCGGATATTCCGAAAAATTGAAGTACGTGCGGACGGTATCAAGCGGCGCCGCCGCGCCGAGCTGGAGACTGCCTTTTCCGTCGCTGAAGCAGACGACGTATTCTCCCGCGTCCTGCGTATCGAACGAAAGCAGAGCGTCGTCTCCCGCCCTGAGCTGTTCCTGTCTCGCCTTCGCCACGGGGTCGGAGTTAACCGACGCACCGATACTGCCTGACCACTTATACAAAGCGACTGTGAGCGAACCCTTGTCGCCCGTGGAATTCGCGTTCGTTATCCTGACACGGACGCCGTTTATCTTTTCGGACACGCGAAACTGCACCGCGTATTCATCATCCGCCAGAGTTATCCTTCTCGGCGCCGTGCCGTTATCGTACAGCAGCACGGAATCGTTCTCTGCCACAGCTGTCATACCTCCCGTTAAAAAATGTGACGACAGGATCATTACGGCGCACAACGCCGCGCATAATGACGACTTTAAAGCTTTGATCATTTCATGACTCCTTCGATATACGTATCCGCCTCGTCCGCGCGGATCTTTGAAAGGGCTCCGTCATAAAGATACGTTTCCACCGCGTGCGGCGGTATCGTGATTCCGAAGCGCGAGCCGCCGAGCCTCAGAGTCACGGTGCGCTCCGTATCCGTCGGGTTGAACAGGCGTATCACGTCGCCCTTGCCGCATTCGCTCTGCTTGCAGGCGGACATGATGACGCAGTCGTCGTCCTCGAGAAGCACGGTCTGCGCGGGACGCTCGCCGTCGCCCGACGGGAAGAACGACATGCAGTAGGGCGCCTCGCAATACTGCTGAGACAGCCTCGCCGCGCGGTCAAGCAGCCCTTCACCGCCGGTCAGACGGAATTCGAAGGTCTGTGTGTCCATATCCATGAACGCCATCCATCTGTCCTCCGGCATGACGCGTCTGTCGCCGAGCGGGTGCGAGGTGAACGGGACGGTGTGCAAAAGCGATATCCTGTATTCGCCGTCCGATACACTTGAACCGTACGTCGATCTGCCGCAGATCAGCACGCCGCCGTTTTCGGTCTGCATATATCTGTATCTCTGAGATACGGTCTCATCGCCGTTATCGCGCAGGCGTTCTCTGCCGTACGGCGTCTCGCCGGTTACGGATATGAGGCCGTGCATCGGCAGCGCCAGCTTTACCATTCTCAGTTTTTCATTCATCTGCAGGCGCACGCTGACATCGACGTCCGCCGTGCTTCTGTTGAACGCGTATTTCACAAGCGCCGTCGATCCGCCGGGACCGCTGAACACTGCTTCAACCACGACGCGGACACCGCCGTTCTCTATCACGCGGACGGGCGGAAGCTCGGCAGGGGCAAGTCCGGAGAACGCTCCCGCCTCCTTTGCGTCGGCAAGTCTGAAGGAATACAGAAAATCCGGATATGACGTTACCGTCATGCCCCACGCGTCGGCTTTGTCCGCGAAAACGTCAAGCCTGAAGGCGTCGTGCAAAAGCTCTCCTCCGCCTGTGCGGTAGGAACGCAGAAGGCCGGTTTCGAGCGACACCTCGGCGTGCATAACGCCGTTGTCGAATACGAGACAACCGTCCTTTACGGGAAGCTGTTCCGTCGGCTTCTTCTTTACGTCTTCAAATTTGCAATTGAATCTCGTTACTGAGCACGGTGCGGCTTCGGCATAAAACGATATGCGCTTGCGCCAGTCTATCGGGATGTTGGAAAGCTCCTTTTCCGGCTGGCACGGCACCTCGGCACCGTCTTCCGTGAACAGATGCGGATATTTTACCGTGTCCCCCCAGCCCTGATCCCAGAGCATGAATTCACAGCTGAAAACGTCTTTGACCGGGTACGGATGCGGATTGTAAACGATAACGGGTATCTCATCCGGCGCCGCCGCCTTCTGACCCGAGCACATCGCGAAGACGGACGCGGTGCGCAGCTTTGTCAGTGAATCGTATGCGCCGCCCAGCTGATCGAGTCCCGCCTTTTCCACCGGCTCGACCGAGGACCCCGGCAGATAATCGTGGAAGGTCGCAAAAAGGAGCGTCTTTTCGGCCTGAAGGAGCGCGTCCTTCGGGTACGCGACGGCAAAGCGGCTGTGCATGCACATCTTCTCGGTCTCGTACAGCATATCCTCGAGCCTGCGGTACGCCGTTTTCAGCCTCGCCATGCTCGTGTAGCAGCCGACTGCCCACGGGTTTATATCCTTATCCCAGAGAGGGAGCGAGTCTTTGTCGACCGCGGCGAAATATTCGTCGGGTGAGGCGTGCTTTACCGTGTCGCCGTTTTGCGCGGCCTCTGTCATGAGCGCGTCAAGCTTGTCAAGATCGAGCGTCGAGGCTCCGCCGCCGTGGTCGCCGACGCCCCACAGGCAGAAGGCGGAGCTGTTGTCGGGCATGCCCGCAAGCATCCCGCGCGCCTTAAGATCCGCGGTGCCGAGACCGGTGCCGTAGCCGTTTTGCTGACGCTCGCCTATGATCACGGATCCGTCGTATCCGATCCACTTGTATCTGTCCGGCATGCGAAGATGGCCGTCGTCGGGACGGCAGTGGAGATAATATTTATAGCCGCATTTCGCGAGTATCTGAACAAGTCCGCGGCTGTGGCCGAAGGCGTCGAAGCTGTTGGCGACCGTCGGCACGACGCCGAATTTTTCATAAAAATATCTGCGTCCGTACGTTGCGTGGCGGATGAACGTCTCGCCTGAGGGCATGTTGCAGTCAGGCTGGATATACCAGCCGCCTATGATGATCCATTTTCCCTCGTCAACGAGTTTTTTGATCTCTTCGAACAGGGCGGGCTCGTATTCCTCCACCCATTCGTAGAGTACGGCTTCGTTATGACAAAAGATGTATCCGTCGCGTTCGCGGCAGAATTTCGCCGCCGTGCGGAAGGTCGACACCGCCGCCGCGGCGCCCTCATCCCACTCCCATTGCCAGACGGGATCGAGATGTGCGTTGGAGATAAGATAAAGGGTCTTGTTCATGTTATACCTCACATAAAATTAAGAATGATGGATTATGAATGCAGAATGGTAAGCGCCGTGTCGTCCCGAGCGCGGCGAAGGAGCTCCTTCGGCGTTATCGCACACCGTTGTAGGGCGGGGGCTTGCTCCCGCCGTTTCAGTTTGATTGCTTTTCGTAAAGGTGTTCGCCTCATCCACCGCAACCCGCGAACCCCCAACGCTCACAAGTTCGCATCGGGGAACCCCGGGCGCGGTCCCCCTTCCCCAAAAGGGGGAAGGTTTAACGCGCCCCATCAGTTACTGCTGATGGAGGGGATAGAGGGGGATAGGGGGAGTTTTGAGGTGTGGGACTCCCCCGGCGATGAAGCCGCAGGGCTCGAACGGTCGAGGTGCGGACTTCATCGGTAATTCCCGTTGATCACTGATCACCGCGTTCGAATTCAAAGCAGATCCTTCGCTCCGCTCAGGATGACGCCGCGCTGTCCCGCTCTCCTCATTCTGAATTCATAATTCCGAATTCTGAACTCTCACGATCCGCCCCACTCCGTCTTTTGACAGCGCACCGCAGATATTGATCGCCGCGGTGCTGTTTTTGTCAAAATTCGTGTGTCCTATATATCTGTAAAGCTCGGAGACACGGTCGACGAAATCCTCGTCGCTGCTCGCCTTAAGCGTCATCACGCGCAGAAGCGCGTATTCGCAGGCGAGGCCGCATACCGAAGCGACCGGATCGTCTGACGGGAAACCGGTGAGGAACATCCTGTTCACAAGTATGTTTTCAAACCATTCGTCCGCGTGCGGAAACCTCCGGTCAAACTCTGCCGAGTCCGAGGCGAGCTTTTCCGCGTCGGCGGCGTAAGCGTCGGTGACGGGCACGACCGTCTCTCTCATGAATTCCGAATGCTCCGCAAGCGTTTTCGCGTACATCGAAAGAAGCACGGGACCGTTGTAATAAAGCTCGGACGGCAGCGCCGCGTCGACAAGTCTGATCACTCGCTCCGACACAGGTGCGCTCCTGTCGCGCATCGCTTTGACATATCGCGAAAGCGGCTCGGGCAGAGGCTCCGAAAATGAAAGCGGCTCTTCTCTCATAAGCATCTCAACGACGCGTTCACAGCTGCAGCTGCAGCCGGCGCGCTCCGCGGTGACCGACCGCGGATACATCCGGCAGACCGCCGGAAGCACTTCCTCGCCGCATTCTATCTGAAGCGAACAGAGGCCTTCCTCGTTTATAAGCCGGCATTTGCCGGTATAAGACGGCTTCATAATCGCGAAACGCTCCGGGCTCGGGTCGTCGGCCGGCGCGAGCGCGACGTCGAGCCTGCGCCGAAGCTCCTCTGAGCACTGAAGCCCGAGCAGGCGGAAATATTCGGCGTCGGAGACAGTGATCCCCCAGCCGCCGCAGCACACTCTGCGGCAGTCTCCGCATTTACACTTGAATTCTTTATAATAATCCGCAAGTATCACGGTCTATCCTCCATTTCGCATCTGCCGCAGAAGCTGCAGCCGTTGCATATAAGCTTGCCGGGGCACGTTTCGCAGTGCGGTTTGAATCTTCTTTTATACAAGTTTTCCTCCGGTACCGGCAGCCCGAGCGTATCGGTAAAAACGTGAACGGCCTTTTTTCCCTGATACTGAAGCCCGGAACGGTACGCCATCCTCGACTGAAGGGGCTTGCCCTTTACCGTGTACAGTTTGCCGTCCTTTCTGAATTTCGTGCCGGTCTCTATGAAGCAGAATGTCACGTCCGCTTTCCTGCACTCGTCGTAAAGCGTTTTGACCCAGTCGTATTCGCAGACACGCGCGCCTCCGTAATTCTCGCCGCCGCAAAGTACCTCCTCTATCGCGCCGTCCTTCAGGTACCGGGAAAGACTCACGCTTCCGATCAGCGGTGCTGTCATCACTCCCTTGTGTCTGAACGGGAGCGAAAGCAGGATCGGGACCCTCTCGTCGGCGCGGCGCTGATTTTCCGCCGTGACGGACAGCATGACGTTTTCGTCGCCGTCGCCCCAATTCTTCGGCAGGCACCTTTCCACGCGTTCGGGGCGTTTCGTCAGGAGGCAGAACAGCACGTCCGGGCGCATCCGCATTATCTCCCACGCCTCTCCGCGCCACCCGTCGGCTTCCTCGATGAAAAAGTCCGAGGTCAGGCACACTCTGATCTTCTCCCCGCTTTTTATCCTGTATTTTCCATCGCGTGTGCGTGACAAAGGATAGGTGAGAGACGAGGTGAGCTTCACCTCGCTGCTGTCACCGTTGCCGTGCACCGCGTCAAGGTAGTACATATAACAGTTCTCACACCCTTCACTGCATTTCCTGCAGCCGTGCCAGGGATTCCATATATCGTGCATAGCGCCTCCGTTTCATCTCATTATAACACGAAAGAGGCTGTAAATCAATACTTTTGAAGTTAATTGCGCCGTCACCGATTGACTTTTCGGCGGTTTTATGGTAAAATACGAAAAAACGGTATAAAGGTGTTTATATGAAATACATTTCTACAAGAGGCGGGATACAGAGCGTCAGCTCCGCGGAAGCCATAAAGAGAGGCATCGCGGACAACGGCGGCCTGTTCGTCCCGGATCATATACCGCCGCTGACGGATTCGCTTTTCGACGAGATCGTCGGGCTCGATTACGCCGGACGCGCCGCTAAGGTACTCTCGCTTTTCCTTGACGATTATGACGGCGACGCTCTGCTCGCGGACTGCCGCGCGGCGTATTCCGGCTCGTCGTTTCCCGGCGGCGCGGCGCCTGTCGTTCACATGAAGGACGGGCTTTACATGCTTGAGCTTTTCCACGGCCCGACGTGCGCCTTCAAGGACATGGCGCTGCAGATAATGCCGCGTCTTCTTTCCCGTGCGCTTTCGATGACGGGAGAGCGCCGCACCGCGTACATACTCGTGGCGACCTCCGGGGACACCGGCAAGGCGGCGCTCGAGGGCTACCGCGACGTTCCGGGCGTGCGTATAAAAGTCTTCTACCCGTCTGACGGCGTGAGCGACATTCAGAAGCTCCAGATGGCGACTCAGGAGGGCGGCAACGTATCCGTGCAGGCGATAAAGGGCAATTTCGACGACGCGCAGAACGGCGTGAAAAAGATATTCGCCGACAAACAGCTCGGCAAGGAGCTGCACGCCAAAGGTCTCATGCTGACGAGCGCGAACTCGATCAACTGGGGAAGGCTCGCTCCGCAGATCGTCTACTACATAAGCGCGTACGCCGACCTCTGCACCTCCGGCGTCATAAAACGCGGCGAGGAGATAAGCTTCGCGGTGCCGACGGGCAACTTCGGCAACATATTCGCCGGATACATCGCCCGCCGCATGGGTCTTCCGGTGAAGACGCTCGTCTGTGCGTCGAACGAGAACAACGTACTGACTGAATTCCTTGAGACCGGCGTTTACGACAGGAACAGAAAGTTCCGTCAGACCGTTTCGCCGTCGATGGACATACTCATCTCATCGAACCTCGAACGGCTGCTGTACTTCACCGCCGGGCCCGCAAGGACCGCCGGGTATATGAAAGCGCTTTCGACGGACGGCAGATATGAGATCCTGCCGTCGGAGCTTGACGAGATACGGTCGTATTTCAGAGGCGGCTTCACCGACGAGAAGCAGACGCTCGCGGAGATAAAATCCGCTTACAGGACGACCGGCAAGGTCATCGACACGCACACCGCCGTCGCCTTCAGGCAGGCGGAGCTTTACGCCGCAAACGCGTCCGAGCCTGTCGTCACAGTCTCGACCGCGAGCCCGTACAAGTTCGCCGCGGACGTTCTTTCGGCGCTCGGGAAAAAGGACGACGGAAAAGCGGGCGTGCTGTCCCCGCTTTACGCGCTTTCCTCTTACACAAAAACGGAGATCCCCGCGCCTCTCGCCTCGCTTGAAAACAAGCCCGTGAGATTCAGCGGCGCGATAGACAAGGCCGCGATGGCTTCGTCCCTGCTCGACTGACATGGGAAACGAATACACGGCGATCGCCGCGCTTTACGACGGCTTCAGAGGCGAATCGCCTTCAATGTGGGCGGCGTATCTTGACGAGCTTTTCAGCCGTTTTTCCGAAAACAAGCCTCACACCGTGCTCGACCTTTGCTGCGGCACCGGCACGGTCACCGCGGCGCTCTGCCGTCTCGGCTACGACATGATCGGCATCGACCGGTCGGAGGAGATGCTCGCGCTCGCGCACGAACACGCGCCGTCCGCCCTGCTGCTCCATCAGGATATGCGCTCGATCGACCTTTACGGTACGGTCGACGCCGTAGTCTGCTGCCTCGACAGCATAAATTATCTGCCGTCCGAGGAGGATGTGGAGCGCACGTTCTCGTCGGTATGCCGGTTCCTCATACCCGGCGGGCTGTTCATCTTCGACGTGAACACCGAAAAACGGTTCCGCGAGAAATACGGAAAAAACGACTTCATACTTGAAAACAAAAACGGGCTCATAGCCTGGTCGTGCGACTACAAGCCGAGGCTCGGCAGATGTGATTTTTATCTGTCCTGCTTCATACCCGGGGCGGACGGCAGATACACGCGCCGTGATGAAGAGCAGAGCGAATACTGTTATTCCGACAAAAAGCTCCGCGCGGCGGCTGAAAAATGCGGCTTTGAGGTGCTTGCCTGCTATGACCGCATGGCTCTGCACGACGGAGACGAAAACAGCGAAAAAGTACACTACATACTAAAAAAGAAGAACACGGAAGAAAAGAAATGAGCAGGATAATAAGAGCGATGACGCGCGACGGATCCGCCGTCGCGATGGTCATTGATTCGACCGATATAGTAAACGAAGCGATAAAAATACATAAAACGACGCCTACGGCGTCGGCGGCTCTCGGCAGAACGCTGACGGCGGCGTCACTCATAGGCTCGAGGCTCAAAAACAAGGACGATTCGCTGACTCTCACGTTCAAGGGAGACGGACCCGCCGGCACGATAATGGCGGTGGCTGATTACTACGGAAACGTAAAGGGATATATAGAAAACCCGGACGTAGATCTGCCGCTGAAGCCGAACGGCAAGCTCGACGTGTCAGGCGCCGTCGGCTCGGGATATATGAGCGTCGTGCGCGACGTCGGACTCAAGGAGCCGATGACCGGAATATCCGAGATCGTCTCCGGCGAGATCGCGGAGGATATCGCGTCATATTTCGCGAACAGCGAGCAGACGCCGACGCTTTTGTCTCTCGGCGTGCTCGTCGACCGCGATCTGTCGTGCTCGGGCGCCGGCGGCGTGTTCGTTCAGCTTCTGCCGAACAGCGACGACGCCGTGGCGGATCAGCTTGAAAAGAACGTCGTCAGGGTGACGGGCGTATCGTCCCTCATCGCGCAGGGAGTCAGCTGCGAGACGCTGCTTTCATACATCCTCGACGGGATCGAATACGACCTGTTCGACGAGATCGGGGTCGGCTACGTCTGCGACTGCAGCCGCGACCGTATGCTCCGCGCCGTAAGATCGCTCGGAAAAGAAGAACTCGGAAAAATCTTCAGCGAGCAAAAGACGATAGAGGTATGCTGCAGATTCTGCCGGAAAAAATTCAGCTTTGACAAAAGCATAATGGAGTAAAAGAATGCAAAACGAGATCTATACGATACCGCTTTCGAAGATCATCGAGGAATTCCAGCTTGAGGTGATATACACGCCGGACGATCCCGCGAAGATCAACGTCAGCCGCAACGATCTGAACCGACCGGGGCTCAAGCTCTCAGGCTTCGGGAAGCTGTTTGACCGTGAACGCATACAGGTGATCGGGCGCGTAGAGTACGAATACCTCAACTCGCTGTCGGAGGAAGCCCGCAAAAACAGCTTCAGAAGCCTTGTGGACGAGCATCCGGTGAGCATCGTATTCACGACGGATCTTCCGATATCCGACGATCAGACGGAGGCCTGCCGCAGGGCGGGCGTACCGCTTCTGCGGACAAAGATGCTGACGAGCGCGTTCATGGCGGCTCTTATAGCCTCGCTCAACGTATCGCTCGCTCCGAGGATAACGCGTCACGGCGTTCTCGTCGAGGTCTACGGTGAAGGTATCCTCATGCTCGGGGACTCGGGTGTCGGCAAAAGCGAGACGGCGATAGAGCTGGTCAAACGCGGTCACAGACTGATCGCCGACGACGCGGTCGAGATCAAACGCGTATCGGCGACGACGCTCGTCGGCTCCGCGCCGGAGATCATACGCCACTACGTGGAGCTGCGCGGGATCGGCATCGTCGACGTCAGACGCCTTTTCGGTATGGGCGCCGTAAAGCTCACGGAAAAGATAGACCTTGTGATAGAGCTCGAGCAATGGGTGCAGGGCAAGATGTACGACCGCTTCGGGCTCGAATCTGAATATACGGAGATCCTCGGGATCAATATCCCGTCGATCACGATCCCGGTACGTCCCGGCAGGAACCTCGCCATAATCATCGAGATCGCCGCGATGAACAGCCGTCAGAAAAAAATGGGCTACAACACCGCGGAGGAATTCAACAAGCGCCTGATGGGGCAGATAAACGGAGAAAATTAAAAAAAACCTCATGAGCGTGGTGCTCTAAAGGACAGTCAATAAAAAACCGACTGAAGTAAGGAAAGCTTATCCTTGTTTCAGTCGGTTTTTGTCGCAGCTCGGCACAAGCAGAACGTTTGTGTGCCAAACGTCAAAACAGTGAAATCTTTTGCCTTGCGGCAAAAGGTGAAATCTTCGGGCTTCGCCCTCAGGTGAAATCGAACGCTGACGC
>CACYWW010000035.1 GCA_902778145.1 uncultured Ruminococcus sp. | reverse complement strand
CACCTCGCGGTGCAAACCTTGGGAGTCGCTTTGGGGTTCGTCGGCAACTACGCCCCACGTGGACTTTCACCACAGATTGACGGCGTGCCCGTCATACACACAAAAGGCGGGATGATCTCCCGCCTTTTGATTTATCCTTATTATTTGCCTATAAGCTCGTTGTATTTGCCGCGCTTGGTGTAGTGCGTGTGGAGCAGCTCATGAGCCTTGTGTCCGCACGGTTCGCCGATATACTCGTCGTATACCTTCTTAAGAGCGGGGTTCTCGTGAGACTTACGCAGCTGTTTGCCCTCGTCGATGGAGTAGATACCGGCTTTTCTCGCCGCCCACTTCTCCGCTCTGATGCCTCTGGGCTGACCGCCGCCGACGATGCATCCGCCGGGGCATCCCATGACCTCGATGAAGTGGAAGGTCTCGCCCGCTTTGACCATTTCCATGACCTGAGCCGCGCCGTCGAAGCCGCTCGTTACGGCTACCTTCGCGGTGAAGCCCTCAAGGAACTTGTACTCGGGAAGAACGTTCTCGAACTTAAGCTCAGCGACCTTGATCTGATCGCTCGTGCCGAGAGGCGCGATGTGCAGGTTGTCGAACGGCAGGGGACGTCCGGTCACGAGCTCGTACACGGTACGGAGCGCCGCTTCCATAACGCCGCCGGTAACGCCGAAGATATCCGCGGCGCCGGTGGAGATGCCCATCGGCGGATCGAATTCCTCGTCGGGCAGATTGACGAAGTCAATGCCCGCCTGCTTGATCATATTTGCAAGCTCTCTGGTGGTGAGTACGGCGTCAACGTCGCGAACGCCGTTCTCGTTCATTTCGGGACGGATTATCTCGAATTTCTTCGCGGTGCAGGGCATCACGGATACGAGGTATATATCCTTCGGATCCTTGCCGAGCTTTTCCGCGTAGTAGGTCTTGGTGATGGCACCCTGCATCATATGCGGGGACTTGCAGGAGGACAGATTGTCGAGAAGCTCGGGATATCTGTGCTCGATGAACTTGATCCAGCCGGGGCTGCAGGAGGTCATCATCGGGAGAACGGCCTCGCCGCCGGTGAGAGCGGCTTTCGCTCTCTGCAGGAACTCGGTGCCTTCCTCCATGATCGTCATATCGGCGCCGAAGTTGACGTCGAACACCTCGTCGAAGCTGAGCTGACGGAGGGCGGCGACCATCTTGCCGGTCGCGACCGTGCCGGAGGGCATGCCGAAGGGCTCGCCGATGGCGACTCTGACGGCGGGAGCGACCTGTGCGATGACGTACTTGTTCGGATCCTCGATAGCCTTGATGACGGGAGCTATCGCGTCGGTCTCACGAAGCGCGCCGACGGGGCATACGGAGATACACTGACCGCAGTTGGTGCAGTCCGTATCCGCTATATGCTTGCCGAAGGACGGCTGGATTATTGTCTTGAAGCCTCTTCTCTGCGCGTTGAGGACGCCGATCTTCTGGATGTTGTTGCACATCGCGACGCAGCGGCGGCAGTTGACGCACTTGGACATATCGCGCGTCATGACGGCGGAGATGTCAAGAGGTATATCTTTGCTTTCGCCTTCGAAGCGCTTCTCGGTGATGTTCATCCTCTTTGCGAGGGTCTGAAGCTCGCAGTCAAGAGATCTTGCGCAGTTCAGGCAGTCCTTCGGATGGCAGGAAAGAAGCAGTTCGAGGTTGACTTTTCTTGCTTTGCGTACGCGCTCGGTATTCGTCTTGATGTTCATACCGTCGCTTACCTTGATCATGCAGGCAGCCTGCAGGTTTCTCATGGGACGGCCGTTCGTATCGACCTCGACCATGCACAGACGGCAGCCGCCGTACTGGTTCACGCCCTCAAGGTAGCAGAGCGTGGGGATATATATATTGTTTTCTCTTGCAGCTTCGAGAATGGTCTTTCCGGCTTCGACCTCGTAGGGCTTGCCGTTGATGGTGATATTAACCTTGCTCATTCTTATAGCCCTCCTTACTTCTTCACAACAGCGCCGAATTTGCAGTTTGCCATACATGCGCCGCACTTGATGCACTTATCCTGGTCGATGACATGCGGCTCCTTGACCTTGCCGCTGATGCACTGTACCGGGCAGTTGCGTGCGCAGAGCGTGCAGCCCTTGCACTTTTCGGGTACTATGTAGTAATGAGCCAGCGCCGCGCATACGTGTGCGGGGCAGGTCTTGCCGGTTATATGAGCCTCATACTCGTCACGGAAGTTGGCGAGGGTGGACAGAACGGGGTTCGGAGCCGTCTGGCCGAGGCCGCACATAGCGGTATCCTTGATGGTGTTGGACAGCTCGGTGAGCGTGTCGAGATCCTCGAGCTTGCCCTTGCCTTCGGTGATCCTTTCAAGGATCTCAAGCATACGCTTGGTACCGATACGGCACGGTGTGCACTTGCCGCAGGACTCGTCCTGGATGAACTGCATGAAGAACCTTGCGGTATCGACCATACAGGTATCCTCGCTCATGACTATAAGTCCGCCGGAACCCATGATCGCTCCGAGAGCGGTGAGGGATTCGTAATCAACGGAGGTGTCAAGATTCTTTTCGGTGATGCATCCGCCGGAAGGACCGCCCATCTGAGCCGCCTTGAAGTTCTTGCCGTCGGTGATGCCGCCGCCTATCTCATATATGAGCTTGCGGAGAGTCATGCCCATCGGGACTTCGACTATACCGGTGTTCACAACGTCGCCGGCAAGCGCGAACACCTTCGTGCCCTTGCTTCTGCCTACGCCGTAGGACGCGAACCAGTCTGCGCCGCGGTTGATGATCTCGGCTATATTATAGTACGTTTCAACGTTGTTTATGATGGTCGGAAGGCCGAAAAGTCCGGATTCGAACGGGAACGGAGGCTTCTGACGCGGCTCGCCGCGCTCGCCCTGGATGGAGTTCATAAGAGCCGTCTCCTCGCCGCACACGAACGCGCCGGCGCCTATACGGAGCTCTATATCGAAATCAAATCCGGAGCCGAGGATGTTCTTACCGAGCAGACCCCATTCACGCGCTATATCAAGAGCCTTGTTGAATCTCTCGACGGCGACGGGATACTCGGCACGGCAGTAAACGTAGCCGTTCTTCGCGCCTATCGCGTAGCCGCCTATCGTCATGCCCTCGATCAGGCAGAACGGGTCGCCTTCGATGGCGGATCTGTCCATGAACGCGCCGGGGTCGCCCTCGTCGGCGTTGCAGACGATGCACTTGTTATCGCCCTGAGCTTTCATGCCGGCGCTCCACTTTATGCCGGTCGGGAAGCCCGCGCCGCCTCTGCCGCGCAGACCGGAAGCCGTGACCTCGTCGATGATCTGCTGCTGAGTCATACCGAAAGCCTTCGCCTCAGCGGTGAAGCCGCCCTTCGCTATGTAAGCCTCGATCGAATCGAACGGGATCTTACCGCACTTCTTAAGGACGATCTGTACCTGTTCCGCAAAGAACGGGATGTCGTCGATGTGCGGGATGTGTTTGCCTAAATTCTTGTCGAAGAACGTGTATTCTTCTATGATCTCGCCGCCTATGATCTGTCTGTCGATGATCTCCTTCGCGCGCTCGGGGGTCACGTGTACGTAATAAACGCGCTCCGGCTCGACGAGGACGACAGGACCCATGGCGCAGGTGCCCATACAACCGGTGAACACTACGTTCACTTTGTCGGAAAGGCCCTGTTCCTTGATGTAGGAATCAACGAAATCCTTCGTGTCCTGGCATTTGCTGGATATGCATCCGCCGCCGCCGCATACGTATATCGTATGCTCGTATTTGCCCATTTCGGCGTTATACCGTTCGGCAATCAGTTTAAGATCGTTAACGTCGTTTACTCTCATTTCACTCACCTCTGTACTGGTCAAGGATGCCGGGGATATCCGCCGGTTTTACCTGCTTGAAGACTTCCTCATCGACCACTACGACGGGGGCAAGTCCGCATGCGCCTACGCAGCGCGTAACGTGTATGGAGAAAAGATTATCGGGAGTCGCCTCTCCGACGCCTATGCCGAGCACTTCCTGAAGCTTCTCGATAAGCAGTTTGCCGCCTTTGACGTAGCAAGCGGTACCGAGACATACTTTTACCTCATGCTTTGTTCTCGGAGTAGTGGAGAAGAACGAATAGAAGCTCGATACGCTTGAAACGTATGAGACAGAGAAGCCCATATTGTCAGCGACATATTTCTGGACTTCGTACGGGAGATAACCGAATATCTCCTGTGCCGCATGGAGCACCTGGATGAGACATCCTTCCTTGCCGCTGTACAGGTCGATCACGTTGGAAAGCTTCTCGTAATTCGCCTGTTCCTCGACAGAAAGGGTTTTTGCAACATCGCTCATTGCTATACCACCTTATAAAAATTTATGTTTCGCACAATCCCGACTGAGCTGATACGCGGGACTGTACAAATATCCATATGAAAATATAATAGCAAAATTTTGTGTAAAAGTCAAGTGATTTGCCGAATTTGCAAAAATATTAAAGAAAACGCCGAAATTTACATTATTTTTACGGCTGTGCGCCTTCGAGTGTTATCATACATCAAGAATATTGTTAAGTTTTCTTGCCGTTTTGTGCTTTTTTTGCCCGTATCACAAAGAATACGACAGTGCAAACGATGAACAGCACGACAGCGCAGCCGAAAAGTATGAAATTGATATTCAGAAAAGTGCGGGCAAGATCAAGAGTTTCATCCTTTTCCGTCTCGGGAGCGGTCTCCGTGACCTCGGCAGAAGTCGTCTCTCCGGAGACGGATGTATCCGCGGCACGCAAAGGTATCGCGGCGATGAGCAAAAGCGCCGTTATTACCGAAATCAGTCTTTTCATACGCCGTCCCTCCCGACCTCTGTTATTATAACGCTCTATTGTGAATAAATCTGTAAGACCGCGGTAAAGTATTGAATAACCGTTTGTGATAAGGATGGAAAACGATGGGAATGAAGAATGATGAATTTTGAATGCGGAATGACAGATGCACGTCATTCTGAACGCAGCGAAGGAACTCCTTCGGTTACAGCCGCACACTGACCCGTACAACCGCGTGGCGGGGAGCTTTCGGTTATGAGTTATGATCGCCTGCGGCGGGTTATGAGCGCTCCGCGCGTTTTCAGCCGCGCCCCAATAGGGGAAAGTATAACGCACCGTGTCATCCTGAGCGGATTAAAGGAGCTCCTTCGGCATCATCGCACGCCGTGGCTGAAAACTCCACACCGTGGAGTTTTCTTAACGCGTCGCGCCCCAATCGGGGAAGGTTTGCCGCGCCCCCTCAACTCTCGTGTAGTTGAGGGAGGGGTAAGAGGGGGATAGGGGGAGTTTTGAGGGGTGGGGCTCCCCCGGCGATGAAGCCGAAGAGCACGGACGGTCGAGGTACGGACTTCATCGGTAAGTCCCGTTGATCCCTGATCACTTTGCGTTTGAATTCAGAACAGATCCTTCGCTTCGCTCAGGATGACACCGCACTGTATCGCCGCTCATTCTGAATTCATCATTCCTCATTCTGAATTCTCTTCAGCTTTCTTCTGAAGTGTCCGTATACGAATGAGAATATCAGCAGGGCTATCGCGAGCACGAACGCGAAAAGCGAGCCTGATGAAAACGTTATTTTCGCTGACGACAGGATCGCGGACACATCCGCCGCGTCCATTCCGGACGCTCCGGAGATAAGCCTTGCCGCCATGCCGGAGCCGAGGATCGCCGCGGCGACCGTCGGTACGATTACCGTTATGATGAACGGGAATATCCCGCCGACCACAGGCGCCGCGAGGATGAAGCCGGGATTCTTCGAGCCGATCTTCGTAAGCGTTCTTATGAGCGGGTACAGCAGGAGCAGGAACGTGATGATTATCAGTATCCCGGCTATTATCGTGACGATGTGTATCGTATTGATCACGGACGTCGGGACGTTCTTGAAAAACATGCTCTTGAGCTTCGATTTAAGGATCTCTTCCGACTTTTCCGCGCTGTTCATCCGGCTTTCCGCGCCGCCCGTACCGAGCAGGATCACCGTGCCGGTCTTCTTCATCGAGACTGAGCCTCCGTCAACGAGCTCCGCCGCAGAATCGAGGATCATTTCAAGCAGTTTGTCCTTCAGCACGAGCTTTCCCTCTCCGTCGGAAAACGGCTTCAGGTATTCCTCGAGCACTTCTTTGACCTCACGCTTCATTTCCTCGTCCGGCGCCGGGATCTCTTCGGTGAATTTTCCGCTGTCGGAAAGTATGTCTGCCGCCTCGTCAAGCCCGGATACTACGACGTCCGTGACGGACTTGATCGTCGCCCCGTCGTCCGTGACAGCTTTGATGATCCTGTCTATCAGACCTTCGGTGCGTTTTCTGCTCTCGGGGCCGAGCTCGTCCATCACCCTGTCATACGCTTCCGACGGGTCTGATCCGGCGAGCTCCGGCGTGACGCCTTCGATGCCCGCCTGACCGGCGATCGAGGCGATACCGGACTTTATGACCTCCCTTGCCGCGGATTCCGCCGCTTTCGGCAAAGTATCTTCGAGCAGAACTTTCGCGTTGGATACGAGCTGATCCACCGCTTCGTCTATCCGGTCGACCATCTGGACCGCGCCGGGGACGAACATCCCGCGCAGGATTGAGAGCGTACTCACCGACAGGCTGAGATCGGCCTTCATCCCGTTCTCGTCAAGCGACGATATGAGGCTGTTCACAAGCGGCGAATCGCCGAGCTTTCCGTCCGCCACGGCGCGCACCGCCTCGGCGGTCGGCCTTATTCGAATATTGACGCTGAATAAAGGAAAAACAAGAAACGCGAGTATGGCAAAAACGCAGAGCACGGATATCAGGGCATTGCTTACGTGCAGGAATGTCTTGATTGAGCTTCCTTTCATATCGGATCCCGTTCCTTTCTTTTCGTTTTGTATTTACGACTTCTTTTTTTCGTTTGAAGGGCATTTACCGTTCAGACAGATCAGCTCGCCGTTCTTTTTGGTGAACATACTGCACCCGCATTGCGGACATTTCGTCTCCGACGGCGTATACGACGTCGAGAATTTGCACTCCGGATATCCGCTGCACGCGTAGAACGATCTCTTGTTCGCAAATCGCTTGACGATCGCTTTGCCGCACAAAGGACATGAAGCGTTCGATCCGCCGTTCATCGGCATCGTATTGCGGCACTTCGGAAAATTGGAACACGAATAGAAATCGCCGTATCTGCCGTGGCGTATGACTATCGCGCCGCCGCATTTGTCGCAGACCATATCCGTCTTCTCCGGCTCCGCTTTTTCCGCTTTGTAAACGGGCTTGCCGTTTTTATCCAGCTTTACGGTGTTCTTGCACTCGGGATAGTTCGGGCAGGCGGCGAATTTGCCGAATCTGCCGCTCTTCACGATCATCTTGGCGCCGCATTTGTCGCACACGATATCCGTGTGCTCGACGTATTCGCCCTTATGTCCGTTCACCTTCTTCTCCGCTTTTTCGAGATCCTCGGAAAAAGACTTCCAGAAGCCGCCGAGCACGTCTTCCATCGTGGCTTTGCCGTTCGCTATATCGTCGAGCTTGTTTTCCATCCCGGCGGTGAAGCGTATGTCTATGATATCCGGGAAATTATCCTTCATAAGATCGACGGTCAGCTCGCCGAGCTCCGTCGCGGAAAGCGTTTTCCCGTCGCGGCTGACGTATCCGCGCGATATTATCGTCGTTATCGTCGGTGTGATCGTGCTGGGGCGCCCGATGCCCTGCTCCTCAAGGTATTTCATCAGCGAAGCCTCGGTGTATCTGGGGGGCGGCTCGGTGAACTTCTGCTCCGGACTGAGCTTCACGAGAGTGAGCACGTCGCCTTCGGAAATCGGCGGGAGCTTTTCTTCCTTTTCCTTCACGCTGTCCGAGCTCTCCTCGTAAAGCGCCAGATATCCCTTGAATTTCGGCGTGCTGCCGGACGCGTGATACTCGTATTCGCCGGCGTTTATGACGGCGTTCACCACGTCGAACGTCGCAGCCTCCATCTGGCAGGCAACGAAGCGCTCCCAGATCAGTCTGTAAAGCTTGTACTGATCCGCGGAAAGATACGGCTTGATGTCGTCGGGCTTGTTTTCCACGTGCGAGGGTCTGATAGCCTCGTGCGCGTCCTGAGCCGACGCCTTCGTTTTGAAAGTCCTCGGTCTCCCCGGAAGATATTTGTCTCCGTACTCGCGTCCGATCAGTCCGCGTACCGCGGCGACCGCCTCGTCGGAGATCCTGACGGAGTCCGTTCTCATATACGTTATAAGGCCCTGCGATCCGCCGCGCTCCGGACCGAGATCCACGCCTTCATAAAGCTCCTGCGCGACCTTCATAGTCTTTGCCGATCTGAAATTCAGCTTGCGCGACGCGTCCTGAAGCATCGTGGACGTTGTGAACGGCGGCTGGGGAGAGCGCGTTTTAGTGCTTTTTTTGACGCTTGTTACGACAAATTTTTCCTTCTGCGAGCCTTCATATACCTCGTCCGCGGACTGTTTGTCGCGAAGCTCCGCTTTTTCTCCGTTTATGCCGTAATAGTGCGCGGAGAATTCCTTTCCGGAGGACGTCGAAAGCAGGGCGTCTATTTTCCAGTACTCCTCAGGTACGAAGCTTCTTATCTCGTTCTCGCGGTCGACGACGATCCTCGTTGCGACGGACTGAACGCGTCCCGCCGAAAGACCGGAACGGACGGTATGCCACAAAAACGGGCTGAGCTTGTATCCGACGATCCTGTCAAGCACGCGGCGCGTCTGCTGCGAGTTGACGAGATCCATATCTATGCCGCGCGGCGACGCCATCCCGGCCTGCACCGCGTTTTTCGTTATTTCATTGAACGTGACTCTTTTTATCTTGCTGTCCGGTACGTCGATGACGGAGAGCAGATGCCACGATATCGCCTCTCCCTCACGGTCGGGGTCCGTTGCGAGATATACGGTCTCGGCTTTTTTCGCTTCTGTTCTGAGCATATTGCAGAGATCGGTCTTTTCCCTGATATTGACGTATTTCGCGGCGAAGCCGTGCTCTATATCGACTCCGAGCGAGCTCTTCGGCAGGTCTCTTACGTGACCGATCGATGCTACGACCTTGTATCCTTTTCCGAGATAGTTTTCGAGCGCCCGGGTCTTGCCGGGGGACTCAATTATAACAAGATTTGACATATATTTACCTTTATAAGATATCCGTATCCGCCGCGGCGGACCGGGTTTTATTTTACTGCGTATTTGCCGCCCGGGAGCGCGGCGACGTATCCTCCGATCTCAAGCATCGTCAGACAGTATACCGCGTCGTTCATATCGATCCCCGACGCGGCGAGCTCCTCCGGAGCCGTCGCCCCGTTTTTCAGGAGCCTCTCATATATGATCCTCTGCGTGCCCTCGAGCTCCGACGCGCGGCTTATGCTTACGGGCGGTATATCCGCGCCCGTGCTCGCGACGGCGTCCTCCGCTTCTTTTCTCTTCCCGTAGTCTCCGATGAAGTATCTTCTCTGTGAGATCCTTTCAACCCTTATCTTATCCGGAAAAACGAGCTCGTAATCGGAGAGGATGTCCTCGGCGCCGGTGCAGAGCGCGGCTCCGCGCTTGAGCAGCAGGTTCGAGCCCTTGGCGGACGGTGTGTTTATCGGTCCGGGAACGGCGTATACCGTCCTGCCGATCGAGGCGGCGCGGTCGGCTGTTATGAGCGCTCCGCTGCCGATCCCCGCCTCCACGACCACCGTGACAGCGCCGAGCGCGGCTATAAGTCTGTTCCTGACGGGAAAGTTCTCCGCTCTCGGCTCCTCGCCGGGCGGATATTCGGATATCACCGCTCCGTTATCCTGTATGCATCCGTAAAGATATTCGTTTTCCGGAGGATATATGACGTCCGCGCCGCATCCGAGCACCGCCACGGTCTTGCCTCCTCCGTCTATCGCGCCCTGATGACAGACCGAATCTATCCCTCGCGCCATACCGGAGACGACGACGGCTCCCGCCGCCGCAAGATCGAAGCAGAGCCTGTGCGCGTTGAGGCGCCCCGTATCGCTCATCTTTCGCGTTCCGACGGCTGAGATCAGAAGCTCCGACGACGTATCCGGCAGCTTTCCGCGGCAGTAAATGACCGCGGGCGGCGCGTCGAGCTGCATGAACTGCACCGGATATCCGGGATCCGAATACTGTATTACGGCGATCCCCTTTGAGGCGCAGAGCGACGCTATGCGCTCGGCCTGCGACAGATCCTTCGCCCTGAGAGGTCTGACCTCCCCGGAGGAAAATCCGAGCGAATACAAAAGCTCTTTTTCCGCGCGGTAAACGGCTGACGCCGTACGCAGGCGTGAAAGCAGCCTTCCGATCATCGGATCGCCCGCGGGGTAACGCAGAGACAGCCATATGCCGTACAGTTCGTCGGAATACGTCATATCAGCCTCCCGTATATCTCTTATACATTATGACCGAGGCGGCGACAGCGGCGTTGAGCGATTCACACTGCGGCTCCATCTCGATCAGAAGCGCTCCGGTACACGCACGGATCACGTCGTCCGCCAGTCCCTGCCCCTCGTTGCCTATGACGACGGCGCAGCTGCCGGAAAGATCGGCGCGGCAGAGCGGTACGGCGTCCGTGTGGAGCGCGGCGGCGTAAACGCGGAAGCCGCGCAGGCGAAGCGCCGAAACGGTATTCAGCGTGTCGGCGTCTTTTATTATGCTGCCGGAAAGTCCGGCGCCCATGGCGCCTCTCTGCACCTTCGGCGAATAGAGATCGGCGCATCCGCGGGACAGTATGACGGTGCCCGCCGAAAAAGCTCTCGCCGAGCGTAGCACCGTACCGAGGTTCCCGGGATCGGCGATCCTGTCACATATGACGACGAACGACCCGTCCTCCGGTTCCTTTGCGTCATCTCTCATGACCGCCTCGGCGCAAACGCCCTCGGGCGCGCGCTGATCGGTCAGTTTTTCAAACACGTGCGGCTCGACGACGATAAGCTCGGCGCCGGACGCCGACGACGCGCCCCGCGCGTATTCTTCAAGCTCCGGCACGGCGAAGATCCGGCGGACGCGCGTTCCGGTGAGTATCGCCTCGTCCGTCAGCTTTTTTCCGTGCAGCAGGAAAAGACCGGATTTATCCCGGTATTTCTTATCGAGAAGCTTTGAAGCTTCCGTTATTATCGGATTGTTCCTGCTGCTTATACGCATTGTCCGCACTCCTTTGCCGGGATCCGGATTATATCAAAGAAACTGCCGCATTTAAGTGACAGTTTCCGATAATATTCAGGCTCTTGCTGCTTTTGCTTTCTCGCAAAGATCCGCAAACGCGGCTTTGTCGGAAATTGCAAGCTCAGATAACATTTTACGGTTGAGCGTTACGCCCGCGAGCTTCAGACCGTTCATAAGGGTGGAATAGTTCATTCCGTTGTTCTTCGCCTCGGCGGAGATCCTTGTGATCCAGAGTCTTCTGAAATCTCTCTTCTTCAGCTTTCTGCCGGTGAAAGCATAGTTACCGCTTTTTAATACCTGCTGCTTCGCCATTTTGAAGTGCTTTGATTTTGCACCCCAGTAGCCCTTCGCAGCCTTGAGTACGTTCTTTCTTCTCTTACGTGTGGCCAATGCGCCTTTTACTCTTGCCATTTCTTACTGCCTCCTTAACCGTTGATCATTTTTCTGACGTTTCTCGCAAACGATTCGTCGAGATATCCCTGCTTGCGGAGGTCTCTCTTGCGCTTGGTCGATTTGAGTCCGAGCTTGTGACGGCGGTTTGTATGGTTGATCCTGACCTTGCCGGTGCCGGTAAGGCTGAATCTCTTGGCTGACGCCTTATGCGTTTTGATCTTTCCCATTACTGTAACTCCTCTTTGTGATTATTGTTTTCCTTTTTCTGGGCTTCCGCTTTAGCCTTTTTCTGCTCGGGCTTGAGCGGAACGACGAGGACGGACAGGTTCCTGCCCTCCTCCACCGGCGGTTTGTCTGAAGAACCGTTTTCGGAACAGCCGGAGATGAATCTGTTCAGGATCTCATAGCCCTGGCTCTTATGCTGGATCTGTCTCCCCTTGAACCTGACGACAACGCGCACCTTATCGCCGCCGGCAAGAAACTTGTTGGCGTGATTCAGCTTCGTATTGAAGTCATTGTCTCCGATAACTATGGACAACTGGATCTGCTTGGTCTCCACCGTCTGCTGTTTTTTGCGGGATTCCTTTTCCTTCTTTATCTTGTCGAAGCGGAATTTTCCGTAGTCCATGATACGGCATACGGGCGGCTCCGCCTGCGGAGCGATAAGAACGAGATCCAGATTTTTGTCGTATGCAAGCTCCTTGGCCTGATTCGACGTGACGATACCGAGCGGCTTTCCGTCCTCGTCTATAAGTCGGACGCTCGGCAGATTGATATCGTCGTTTATTAAAGTGTTGTCTTTAGTCGTGCTGATCTTTGCGCACCTCCCGGTTTATTTGCACAAAAAAGACGGGAATGATATCCCGTCCGGAAAACACGTCAAAAACGCGCTTTATTGACCCGGCGTCAGATCGGACACCAAGGTGAGGACGGGAGTCCTTCTTTATTGTGGCACCGTATTATATCACACTTTTCCTGGTTTGTCAATAGCAAAATCAAAAAATCCCGAAAAAACGTTATGCTGCTCAGTCCGTCGTGACTTTGTTCAGATACGAAAGCTTTGCGCACACGCATATGACGTGGATCGCCTCGGAGAGCTCCTCCTTCGTAGGATACGACGGGGCGAGCCTGAGGTTCCGGTCGCGCGGGTCTTTGCCGTACGGGAACGTCGCGCCGGCGCGCGTCATCCTGACGCCCGCCTCGGCAGCGAGCCTGTACGTCTCCGCCGCCGTTCCGTCCGCCACGTCGAGCGAGATGAAATATCCGCCCTTCGGCTCGGTCCATTCCGCGATCCCGGCGGGTCCGAGCTCGCTCCGGAGGGTCGAGATAACGATGTCGAATTTGGGCTTCAGCACCATCCCGTGCAGTCTCATGTGGTCGATTATGCCCTCGGCGTTCGTGAAATACCTGACGTGACGCAGCTGGTTGATCTTATCGGGGCCGATGGTCTGCGCCTCGATTATCTTTTTCGTCGCCTCGAGGTTGCGGTCGCTCAGCGCGAGCAGGGCGACGCCGGAGCCGGGAAAGCTGATCTTCGACGTTGAGAAGAAGTAGTAGAGCATATCCTCGTTTTCGGTGCCGCGCATCAGCTCGAATATGTTGAGGAGCACGTCGCCGTTCTCGTCGAGATCGTGCACCGCGTAGGCGTTGTCCCAGAATATACGGAAGTCCTTCGCCTTGCAGCTGAGACGCGCAAAACGTCTGACCGTCTCGTCGGAGTAGGTTATGCCCTGCGGATTCGAGTACTTCGGAACGCACCAGATCCCCTTTATGCTCTCATCCTCGGATACGAGCTTCTCGACCGTGTCCATGTCGGGTCCCGTCGGAGTCATATCGACGGGTATCATCTCGATGCCGAGCGATTCGCATATGTTGAAATGCCTGTCGTAACCCGGCGACGGGCAGAGGAATTTCACACGGTCAAGACGGCACCACGGCTTATCTGAGCCCGGAACGCCGTAGAGCATGGCGCGCGCCACGGTATCGTACATCATGTTCAGCGACGAGTTGCCGCCGAGGATTATGTTTTCGGCGGGGATCCCGAGAAGCGACGAGAAAAGCTCCCTCGCTTCCTTCAGCCCGAAAAGCTGTCCGTAGTTGCGGCAGTCGATGCCGTCCTCGGTCCGGCAGTCGCTGCCCTTGTTGAGTATATGAAGAAGAGATTCGGTCAGTCCGAGCTGATCCATGCTCGGCTTCCCGCGCGACATATCGAGGCTGAGCCCCGCCGCCTTTATCTTCCCGTATTCGGAAAGGACCGCCTTTTTTTCGCAGGCAAGCTCTTCCCGCGTCATTTCACCGTATTTTTTCATAATAGTCTCCGTGAATGTTATTTTGCAATCCGATACGAAACTGGGATGCAAAAAGTGACTGTTTCTGATTTATTATACTGTTGATTTTGCATGATTGCAACATCATTAGTTGAATTTTTTTAAAACACTGAGGCCCCGGTATATATCCGCGCGTGAAAGCCGATAATACACACGGAGGTGACGTTATGAAAAAAAGAAAGAAAAAAGTCCCGCTCACGAAAACGGAACTCTACTCCGGCCCCGTCTCCGCGACGGAATGCACGGGCCTAACCGCGACGGTCCCCCTCACCGAAAGCGAAGCGGAATCGTACAGAGATATAGAAAACGTGCCGGTAACAAAAGAGAGAACGAAGAATTCAGAATGAGGGATTCTGAATTCTTCATTCTACATAGCTTTCATAAGCTTTTTCACGTCCGTGAATCGCTGATCAGGGTTGATCTGCGTGCAGCGCGATACGATCCTGCCGGCGCGGCCGTTCGCGAGTCTGAGCGACGGGTGCTTCCCGGTGACCATCACGTTGAGCAGCACTCCGACGGCGTAAATGTCGCTTCTCGGGTCGCTCTGCGATATGCCGTACTGCTCAGGCGGCGCGTAGCCGATCGTCCCGAGGACCTGCGTATCCGTATTCTTCTCGACCGAATAACTGCGCGACGCGTCGAAATCGACCAGCTTCACGTTACCGTCGTCGGAGATGATCACGTTGTCCGGCTTTATATCGCGGTGAACGAATCCGTTGTCGTGGAGCACCGAGAGCGCGCGGCACACCTGCATCAGCACCTTTCTCGCGCCTTTATAGCTGTAAACGCCCGTTTCGAGCACGTCGCCGATATTCATGCCGGGAACGAATTCCTCAAGCACGGCAAAGCCGTCTCCGACGTCGATCATATCGTATATCTGAGGAAGGTTCTCGTGCTTGATGCCGCAGAGGAATCGGCAGATCGGCACGTCCTCCGGAAGCAGCTTCAGAAGTATATCGCGCCCGAGCGTCCTGTGTCTGTACCTCAGGACTTTTTTGTCCTCCCTGTCGGAAATGACCGTGACCGGGGCGTATATACGCTCGAACTCGGTCATGAACACGTCGCGCGTCATTCCGCGTATCCGATCACGACGGCGCCGTCACAGTATGACATGCCCGTGCCTTCCGTATTCGTCCATTCACGCAGCTCGAACAAAAGCTCTATATCCCTGTCCGCGCAGGGGATCGTGATCTCCCAGTATGTATACTCCGCGCTCATATTGTACGTCGGCAGCGTCTCTCCGTATTTGTCATAGATACCGTTCTCGGCAAGCGCTCCGCGCCAGCCGTCCGGCCTTTTTTCCTCTTTGAAGCCCCGGATAGCGCGCGTCGATCTCCACGTTTGCGATCCCGCGTCGCTGAACGCCCTGCTCAGCGCAGCCGCCGCCTCCGGCGTTCCTTCGCCGTCCGGATAAACGCCGAGCGTGCGGCATACCGTACCGAGCACATCCGGGAACATCTTCCAGCCCTCGTCGGGCGAATAGAGATCGTTTATGTGTATCACCGCTTTTCTGTCGGTATCGCAGAGATATATCACCGGATATCCGTACTGCTCGGGCCTGCCGTTCCTTATCCGCTCCATGCGGAAGCCCTCCCAGCCGTTTTCGGAGTACGAAGGCTCCGCGGAAACGCGATCCATCGTACGCGACTGATCTCCGTAAACGTCGCTCATCTCATTGAGCATCAGCTCGTGTATCCCGGCGGCGGACAGTATCCTGTAATTCGCGCCGGTGAAAGCAGGCGCGGGATCCGCCGTTTCCGGCTCCGTTTCCGGTTCTGTTTCCGGCTCCGTTTCCGGTTCTGTATCAGGCGCGGGCGTCGTTTCCGGCCCGCGCACCGTCTCAGCCGCGGTCGTTTCGGGTTCTGTCTCCGTGACTGTTGTTTCCCCGACTTTCACGGTATCGCCTTCGGTCACCGCGGGCGGCGCGTCGCTTTCCGTATCCTGTCTGTCCGTTTCCTCCGCTGCGGCGGGCTCCGCGGACGTTGACGCGTCAGGCTCGGTATCCGTGTCGGTCTGTCCGCCGACAGAGGCGTCAGCCGGGCGGGTCTCACCCGTGGACAGCAGCACAGATAAACGTTGCTTTTCCTGATCCTCAACGGTATCCGCGGCGGTCACCGGCGTGTCCTCCGTGACGTCCGCTTCGTCCTTTTTAAGCGCGGCGCCGACGGAAAAGGCGCCGATCACGACGGCGGCGGTCACGGCCGCGGAAACAAGAGCCGCGGTGACAGCCGAGCCGCGGCTCCCTTTTTCGGTCGTTATCGTTTTTTTCTTTTGCAGCGGCTCCATGCAGTACAGGCAGAATCTGGCGTTCTCCTGTATCACGGCTCCGCAGTACGGGCATTTTTTCATATTGTCATCCTATCGCGGCAAAGCCGTATTTTGTAAGAAGCTCGTTCGTCTTCGATACCGTAAGACCATGCTCGATCGCGAAAATTATCGCGCTGTCCCTCGGATCCTTCGCGTAGAGCATGCTGTATCCGCACGCCTTGAAAAGCTCCTGCGTCTCCTCGACCGTCAGGTGCATGGCGAGAACGATCGGCAAAAGCTTCGATCTGTCCGGGCGGCGTATGCCGCTGAATATCTGGTAACCGTAGATCTCCGACAGCTCCGAGCTCTTTATAACGGCGCTTTTTTTCAGGTTCTTTCGCTCGACGAGTGAATTCAGATACTGCCCCACGTTCGTCTCCGTAAACTGAAGCTGATTGTTGTTGTAGAACGTCCCGAAACTGTCGCATTTTTTCAGTTCGCTCAAAAGGTCGGATGTGTTCTTTTTCATAAACTCAACTCACCGTAAATGTTCTTATTATGATTATATCACGAAATTTTAAAAAATCAATACTTGGGACGCCCGTCACGGAGCCGTAACTCATCGGGCAATTGTTAACTTTTTGTTAAAACACGCGTTTCTATGCAGCCCGCATAGGACTTTTGCGGATATTTGTGATAATATATGCAAAAAGGAGGTTTGTTCTCATGAAAAAACTATACGGAAACATAGGAAAAAAGCTTAAGACAATCGCGGTCGTTGCAACGGTGATACTCTCTGTTGCATGTGTAATTTGCGGTATTGTTCTTCTCGCAAATTCAGATGGATATTATTGGTTCTATGCCGTTCCGATGATTTTTGTAGGTCCGATCATAATCTGGCTTTCAAGTCTTGTGTTGTACGCATTCGGCGAAATCGTTGATAAACTTGTGCAGATAGAGGAAAACACGAGGAGAAACGGTAATCAGTTAGGAGTAATACTGTTGCAGTCAGGCAACAGTGTTATCATCAAAGAAGTGAATCCCGGTTCAATAGCTGAAAAATCCGGTTTATGTGAAAACGATAAGCTGCTTGAGATCAACGGAACTGAAATAACGAATATCGATATAGCAAGATACACGGTTATCCATAGAACAAAACCCGGTCAGACGGTTCCTTTCGTTATCGAGCGCGACGGTGTAAAAATGACCCTCAACGTGACGTTTTAAAGCGCCTCGGCGAGCTTTTCGACCGTCTGATACCGCAGATCCGGGTTGATCTGCGTACATTTCAGGACTATACGTCCGGCGCGTCCGCCGGCGAGTTTTTTCGACGGGTGGTCTCCGGTCAGCATCACGTTAAGGAGAACTCCGAGCGCGTAGACGTCGACCCTGCCGTCGCTCTGCGCCATGCCGAACTGCTCCGGCGACGCGTACCCGACGGTTCCGAGCACGCGCGTATCGGAGGTCTTTTCCGTATCGTATACACGCGCGGCGTCAAAGTCGATCAGCTTGACGGTATCGCCGCAGAGGATTATATTCTCCGGTTTTATGTCTCTGTGGACGTATCCGTTCTCATGGAGGAACGAAAGCACGCCGCACAGCTGGGCGACGATCCGTTTCGCTTCCATGTATTTCGGTGTGTGATGCGAAAGATACGACGACAAAAGCTCGCCTTCCACGTATTCCTCGATCAGCACGACGCCGTCGGGACACTCGTATATTTCATATACTTCCGGCAGGTTCGCGCATTTTATCCCGCACAAAAAACCGTACACAGGCAGCGATTCGGCAAGGCTCTTTATCAGAAACACCCGACCGGTGCCGGTATGCTTTGCGCGGAATATCTCTTTTCCGTTATCCCCCGCGGCGACGGCGCCCGTCTCGTACAGTCCGTTGAGACTGTCGAGTATTTCTTTTCTCGTTTTTTCCGTTTTCATATCAATCAACGTATTCGGCGAGCGTGAACCAGTCTGTCACGTCGGGGTACCACCACACGCTCGTTTCATATCCGCCCTCCGGTAAGATCTTACCGACTCTTTTTTCTATCGTGACCTTGATCGTCCTGTCGGCTCCGGTAAGGTACGTCACCCAGTATTCGTAAGATACGGGACGTATCCCCGTCGCTTCGGGATACTGCTTCGCCATGTCGTCTTCGGAATACGGATCGACGTCGATGCCGGCTTCCGTCATCAGCCCCCGCCAGCCGGCGGGCCTTTTCATGCCGGAGTTTTCTCTGACGTGATCCTCGAAAGACGTATCCGCCTGATCCATACCGACCGAATACTTCAGCATTCTGAAATCAACGTCTTTACCGTCCGTATAAAGCCGCGCCGTGACGACCGCGTTTCCGTCGTCGCTGAAATACACTCTGTCCGGCATCACGAGATCCTCGAGCTGAACTGTCGATCCGATCTCGGGATTATCATATCCGAAGATCAGTTCCAACCAGCCGCCGAAATGATTTCTTATGGCAAAAAGATACTGTTTCGTCAGCATCTCTTCCTCGTTTTCCGGAGGACCGCCGGCAAACGAATCGGCCGAAACGATCGCGATACCCGGCGTCTGTATCTGTACCGAACTCTCCTCGCCTTCCGTTTCAGGCGCCGTCGTGATCTCGTCCGCGGTCGTTTCCGGGCTTGTTGTTGCCGGGATCGTTGTTTCCGGCTTTGTCGTCTCCGGTCTCGTCGTATCAGGTGCGGTCGCTTCCGGTTTGGTCGCTTCCGGTTTGATCGCTTCCGGCTTGGTCGTTTCCGGCTTGGTCGATTCCGGTTTGGTCGTTTCCGGCTTGGTCGTTTCAGGTTTTGTCGTTTCCGGTTCCGTCGTCTCCGGGACGTCGGCGGGGGAGGTGTCCGCGGCGGGCGTTCCGGCCGCGTCCGTGTCAGTCGTTTCGTCGGCCGGGGCAAACGGTGTGTCCGTCGCGTCCGTAACCGCGCCGGCCGGCTCCGTGCTTTCGTCCGGGGTATCCTCCTGCGGCTGATCCGGTACGGCGCTGACCGTTACCGCCGTTTCGCTCTCCGGCTCCGGGAGCCGCGGGGGCGCGGAGTTCCTTCTCACCGACATGGCGCCGACGGTCACCGTGAAGACCACGACCGCCGCGCACACACACGCGACCGCCGCCCGCAGAGAGTTTTTTCCGTCGAAACGCTTTATTTCAATACGTCTTTTCTCGTCGACAGACTCGGCGCAGAAGATACAGAAACGCGCGTCGTCGTCTATTACGGCGCGGCATGAAGGGCACTGCTTCACGGTCTTTCTCCTTTCCCGGTAAATCATTTATATTTTATCATACGGCTATGAAAAAATCAATATGTAAACCGCACAATTCCGGTTTTTCTTAAAAAATTATACGGAAACTGAAAAAAGACTTGACAAAAACGGGATGCCTGTGTATAATTATAAAAAAACGCAATGCGTTAAAAAAAGGAGAAACATCATGAAAAAAATCACAGCGATCGTTCTGTGCGCGCTTCTCTGCGCGGCACTTGCGGTCACAGCGCTTGCGGCAAGCCACGCAGAGTCCGCAACAGCCGGTGAAGAGCTTTTCGCAGATGACTTTTCCGGCGACGCGCTTGACGAAAACTGGAACGCCTGGGCCGGCTACGCGGTAACGGACGGCAAACTCCATCTCGGTCACGGCGCAAGCTGGATCGATTCTTCACCCGGCGCCAACACCAACGTCACGTTCAAGAACTACATCGCCGAATTCGATATGTCCGGCGACGGCAGAGACTGCTACTACGGCTTCGGCTTCCGCGCTCCCGTAGGTCATACCGACTCTTCCTTCTTCAACGGCGGCAGATTCGGTGTTCCGTCCGCTGACGAAAAGTCCACCGGTATCGCGATCGACATCTTCGGCGCGGGCAACTCCACGCTCAACGGCGAAGCTCTCGGCATCACGTTCTGCGACGGCGTTAAAAACGGCACCGCTCCGTCCCTCTCGATCCCGTACGCCAACGGCTTTGACGGCAAGACCGAGACCCACTTCAAGATAGTCGACTCCGGCGCAAAGATCACGATCTACGCCGCGAACAACGAGATCGCAACGATCGAGCTTTCCGGTCTGTCCGAAGGCAGCTACACCAAAGCCGCCGTATTCGGACCCGACGGCGCTTCCCTCGGTTCCTTCGACGTTACCGTCGCTGAAGAAGGCGCTTTAGGCTTCTATCAGAGAAACGACCACATCACCGTTGACAATCTGAAGGTCAACGCGATCGCCTCCGAGTCCGGAGAGCAGCCCGGCGACACCCCCGCGACTCCCGAGAACCCCACGACTGCCGACGCTTCCGTGATAGCCATTGCCGCTGTCGCCTGCATCGCCCTCGCCGGTGTCGTTGTCGCAAAGAAAGTCAGGTAATCACCGATAATACAAAAAACCGCCTCCGGGCGGTTTTTTGTACTGATTGAAAAGAATGTCTATTGTTTTTTAGTTCTTTTCTTTCCCAAAATGACGGATGCAGTTACAACAAAAGCTGAAAAAACAGCTCCGGTGACAGTTTTAGCTTTTGATACGTTTTTTCGTCTGCAGCTCTCACACAATGAATACTTGTTCGTGCTCGACAGAGGGCATTTGCATTTTTTACAATATCTGACTTCACTCATTTGTTATTATCTCCTTGGTTGTCTCTGTTGTAAGCAGCTGTGCCGCGTTTTTTCCTTCGGGCAGATTCATCGGATCAAGCATCATTATTCTCTGAGGTATCATCTTCAAACTGTCAATTATATCATTCTGCTTGTTCTCTGCGGTTTCATTAAGCATCAATATCGTATCATTGTCATCAAGCTTGTTATCAACTATGAAGTTTTTAAACATCGTGAGGCTCTGTTTACACGCTTCGTATTCTCCCAGCGCTCCAAAGCCTTCGCATTCAGTTCTGACGGCGCTTGTGATAAAGACAAGATCCTGCATGGCGTCAACTGCTTTTGCATTGATGCCTTTATTTGATTTTTCAAAAAAGAGCTTCAACAATGATTTGTTGGAGTTTTTGGAAATATCACTTCTGTTCTGTGCAAAGTTTCTCATCAGCGTTCTTTTTGCGTCGCATGCGCTGCCGACAACATTTAACAGAGCTTGTTCCCTGAGTTTTGAATCCTGGATGCTCAGAGCCAGATGCAGTTGATCTCTTGCGCTTTCCGCAAGAGCAAGTCTGTCGTTTTGTAATTCAATATGAATATCTGCTATCGACTGACCCAGATTTTTGATCTCATCAAGAATTCTCGCCATTGAAGCTTGTGTTGTAAGATTGTTCACGGTGCCAAGCATATTCGGAGAAAACGCAGCGTCTTCAAGTCTGACCTGCTTTACAAAGCCGTCGGGTCCGGTTATTGTTGGCAATATTTCGCCGTTTTTGTCAAAAATCAGCTTATATTCCCCGCTGTCTATTTTCTTTTTTATGTATTCCGGGATCTTGGCGATCATAACATGTTCTTTTTCAGCAAACGACATGATCACGCCTGCCAAAGCGGGAAAGCTGTTTTTTATACTATCCCACTTTCCGAGAGCATCATACAGCGTTTTATTGTCTTCGTACGTTATAATACTAAATCCATTGTTCGAGAATTCAACATCCTCGATTTCGTACTTGAACAACGGTGCTGCTTCGTAGTCTTTTTGCAATGCTATCGGGCATGAAGCGTCTTCACCCTGAAATCCGCAATACGGGCACACCTTTGCTTTTTCGGAAATCTTAGCGCCGCATTCCGGACACATTATAAAACCCATACAATCACCTCGCCATTTTCTTTATGTTTGAATTATAGACTATCACAACCGCTGCGCTCAGATACAGCGTCACGGAGATCAGTACAACAGCAAGACCGTACAATACAGATAACATCATGATCCCGAATCCGTAGAAAGTGATGATCACTCCGAGCGTTATAAGGGATGCTGCAACAACCGGCATCTTATAAGTCTTCATCTGTTTTCCCTTGATAACAAGCAGGCTTCGTATACATGCTATTATTGTCGGGACGAACAGGAATCCGAAAAAGGCAAGTGTTATAATGCCTGCGCCGAGCATATCCCCACTTGAATATTTGCTGTTGAATGAGAGGATTATACTTATTAAAGGCAATAAAAGCAAGGGCAGTGATAACAATATCGTGTCAACGAGCGCCAGTATTATGCCTCCGTTTATTACCGGTTCGCTTTTTCTTTTTCCGCCTGCAAATACCAGCCATGCGCTGATAATAAATATTATTACGGGAAGATTCATTACGATTATAACGACGGCTGAACGAGTCTTAACCATATTTAATAACTCTGAAAATGATATTCCGTACAGCTCCAATACCGAATTGATCGTGCCGAACATTGCTGTATCCCCGATGATATTAACCAAGTTTTTAATAAGAATAAATACTGCGGATACACAAAGAAAAACGGAAACAGTCAGCATAATTGCCGTTGTAAGGAATGTTTTCGAACATGCCGATTCCATTAATAAGTCTTTGGGTTGAGCGGCTGTTTGTTCCGGCGCCGGTGGGAACGGGCGACCAGTCGGTTGATAATAACCCCATTGCTCCTGATTATTGGCGGCGGTTTGTGCTGTATTGGCATAATTTCCGTTTTTTTCTTCATGTGCGTACACGGTACCTGAAACTGCAGCTCCGCAATTTGTGCAGAATTTGACTTCGTCCGGGATGAGTTCCCCGCATCTTTCACATCTTTTCATTTTTTCCTCCCTTTTTTTGATCAAGTTTATATCATCCGAATATCGATACCGATGCTTTCAGCATTTTTTGTGAACACCTCAAGCTGACCTCTGCGTAATAAAGCGCTTCTGCATCCGTCAATTCCGCGTCAAGTTCTTCAAACGCCTTTGTCATCTTGGCTTCTTCCTGAATCAAATCGGTATATTGCAAAAGCTTTGAAATATCGGTCGGGTCATATGCTGACATGAATTCACAGTATTTGTCGACAAATTCCTCGTAGCTGTCTATTGCCGCCTTGACGTTCGGTCTTATTTCTCCTGAAACTGTCGTGCTTTTCTCTTTTGTTGTCGGGCTCTCCGCTTCCCTGTTTACCTGATCCTGTGTCGTTGCAGTGCCTTCCGGCAAATCATCAAGTAAGCTTCCTATCATTGACAGGCAGGAAGTCAATGAAATAACGACAATCCCGATGACGGCAGCGAATAAAATGCGTTTTCTCATCTTTGCTGTTATCCTTTCTTTGATATTTATTCGTATTATATCACAAAAAAACACCCCTGTGTTAACCTTTGAGCATAATTTTCGGGAAAATTTTCGATTTTTCTTGTTTTACGGAAAAAATGTGGTATAATCGGAAGTGAGAAAAAATTTTGTCGTTTTCATCAAAATAATGCGTTTGTTATGCTGCAGGGTTAACACAAACGCAAAAAAATATGTATAATTAAAGGGGAAGCGGGATATATGATCGAAAGGAAGAAGTATTTTATGGACAAGACGACGAAAGAGCTTCTCGAGACGATGAAAACGAGCAAGAATTATTACGAATACCTTGAGGAAAACGGGACCGCGATAAACTCCGAAAAAATGAAGCCCTGCCGGGCGCTGAACGCGCTGCTCGGCGAGTTCGGCAAAAAGCGGTCCGACATCATAGCGAAGTCATGCATCGAGAAGCATTACGCGTATCAGATATTCAACGGCGCGAAGATACCGTCGAGAGACAAGATGATAATGCTGTGCATCGCGTTTGAGCTCGATTTCGAGCGGACGAGCGAGCTTTTCAAGGTAACGGGATATCCGCCGCTTTACGCGCGCGACCTGCGCGACAACATAATCATATACTGTCTTGAAAACAAGCTCGGCGTTATAAAGGCGAACCTGTATCTGTCCGAAAAAAATCTGCCGATACTCGATTAAAGTCTGCGCGAGATCTCGTCGCACAGCTTTGTGAGCATGACGCGCGCGAAGACAGCGTACGCGAAAAACACCGCGGCTCCGGCAAATCTGACGGGCGGAGCATAAAGCGCGGCGAACGTACACGCGGCGGATACCGCGCACGAGACGATCCCCGACACGCCGATCAGAGTGCATTTCAGTCCGAGACTCTTCTTATAGCCCTCCTCGTCAAACGTGGGGGCTTTTGTGTTTTCGGCGACCGCGCGGCTTATACCCGTATAAAACAGATAGATCAGCACCGCGAAGATCATGAATCCGACGGCTTTTACGGACGCCGCGACGGTGTAAGCCGCGGCGGTCTTATCCGACACGGAATACGATCCGTTGAAATATTTTGATGAGACGTAAAGCTCGACCGCAAGCGACGCCGCAGCGTATACCGCGGCGAATATCGCGGCGGGCGCAGCCGTTTTATCCGCATACCCTTTCAGCCCGCGCAGAGCGAACAGCATAAGGACAGCCGCGGCGAGCTCCGGCAAAACGTCGACGCCGTAGAAATAAACCGGCATCAGAAACACGCACGCGGCGACGAAAAGCGACGACGAAAGCTTCGCTCCCGAATACACGCGCCCGAGCCTGTTCGACATGACCTCATCATCGTATCTTTTGCGGATCGCGGCGACGGAATCCCGATCCTTTGCGAGCCTTCCGAAATATCTGATCGCGAGCACAAAGAACACGGCGCCGATCAGAAGCGATACGGCGGCGCAGCCGAGCGTTATGATGTTTTTGCTGTCGTAGAGCGTTGGCCTCTCCATCTCCTCCGCGGTGACGGATTCCTTATACGCGTTGTTCGTCAGCACGGTCAGCTCCGGCACGGCGACGAGTACGGCGCGGGCGATGATGAACACGCGGGACATGAGCCGCAGATCCTCATACTCCCTGTCCGGGATCTCGCATCCCGAGCGGGACGAGAGGTAATAGCTGCCCTCGCAAAGCTCCGAGAACGCCGGCATGAGGAACACCGTTTCCGCTATCGCGAACGCGAAGACGTAAAGCATGACCGTCATCTCGTCGCGCAGGTTCATGAGCGGGAAAAATAGCACGGTCTTCGCCGCTGTGATGAACAGGAGATATCTGAAATTCCGCTTTGACGATAAAAGATCCCCGTTGAGCGCGGCAAGCTTCGACAGCCCGAGCATTATGAGGGCGTAACCTATGACGTCCGGCATAAGATCGTATACGCCGAGCGCCGGTATGAACAGAAACGCGATACCCGCGATAATAAAACCGTGACCCATTTTATCCGCTCCTTTCTCTTTTATTATATCCGCATATTATGAACGATTCAAGCGTCGCTTATTCCCTTACTATGCGCACCGCCCATTTTGTTTTGCGAAGCAGCACCGCGCCGAGTACGGCTTTGAATATCTCAAGGCCCTGACCTATCGCGAAAAGCAGATGTATATCGATCGACGCCGCGCGGGAGAGTATCAGCATCGTCGGGACTATCACGACCCACATGAACACGCTGTCGAAAAGGACGGTGATCAGCACCTTGCCGCCCGAGCGCAGTGTGAAATACGCGCCGTTCGCGTACGCGTCGAACGGCATGACGACCGAGAACACGATGATCATATACGACGCAAGCGAGGCGACGGTGTCAGACGTTTTATAGAACATCGGGAATACGCGTGACGCCGCGGCGAGCATAAGCGACACGACGACCGTACAGCCGACCGTAAAGATCAGAAGCTTTTTGTCCGTGCGCTTCGCCTCCTCGATCTTCCCCGCTCCGAGCAGATTTCCGATGATGACGGCGATCGCCGAGCCGAGCGACAGATATATGACGTTGAACAGGTTCGTCACCGTGGTCGAGATGCTCATGGCGGTGACGGCGTCGAGCCCGCAGGTCGAATAGCACTGGCTCCGCACGGTGATCGATAACGCCCAGAAGCCTTCGTTCAGCATGAGCGGAAGCCCCATGACGACTATATTCTTTACGAGAGACAGCGGCACGCGCGGCGAGCGGAAGGCACCTTTGATGAACGGGCATTTCCGCCGGTTCGCGCCGGTCCAGATCACGAGTATCAGGAACTCTATGAAACGCGACGCGACGGTCGCTATCGCGGCTCCTCTGACGCCGAGCTCGGGCGCTCCGAAATGGCCGAAGATCAGAATGTAATTGAGCACGAGGTTGACGACGACCGCGGCGGAGCTCGCCGCCATCGGCGGGATCGTCCTCCCCGTTTCACGCAGCGTCGACGCGTACGACTGGCTGAGGGAATACGGTATTATGCCCCAGAGCATGACCGTGAGGTACTGCTGCGCGAGGCTGCGCGTAAGCTCGAGATCGATATCCGAGGCCGTTTCCGTCAGAAACGTCCCGATGAACGCTCCGCCGAAGAAGATGAACAGCAGAAGCCCCGCGACGCCTGACAGCGTGCAGATGATGAATTTTGCGCGGAACGTCGCGCGGACGTTCAATACGTCGCCCTTGCCGTGGTACTGCGCCGTGAAGATCCCGGCGGCGGAGACCGCGCCGAACGTGACGAGGTAGAACACGAACATGAACTGGTTGACGATGGCGACGCCGGACGTCGCCTCGCTTGATACGTTGCCGACCATCACGTTGTCGAGCACGCCGACTATGTTCGTTATGCCGTTCTGTATCACCATCGGTAAAGCTATGGCGAATACGTTTTTAAAAAACCGCCTGTCGGCGAAATAATCCCTTATCTTTCCCATAAAAACCTCACAATACGGCGATTATATCACATAAAAACGGCATTGTCAATACGTACGCCGGCATATAAAAACCCCGCGGCGCGCGCCGCGGGGAGTTTTATGCGGTTTTATTTCACGGTATGGCTGAAGCTCAGTCGACGTATTCGGCGACCTTAGCGGCGTAAGTCACGTCGTCCCACTGCGGTACGCCTTCTTCGTCGTAATAAATACCTTTGATCGAGGCCTCGACCCACAGACCGTCCTCCGCGGGTATCGCGGTAAGCCTCGTC